>CAZFGZ010000203.1:0-4230 GCA_964518585.1 uncultured Dehalococcoidia bacterium
TCGTACCAGGCTGCCCGCCCGTCGCCAGCGAAATACTAAACGAATACTTCAAATAAAATACATCGTCGTTTCGGTTAGCCCCCAGGCCTGCCTGGGGGTTTATTCTTTATTGACCCGGCACGCTCCGGCGTTTTCTTTTTCGCCACCGCTTCGGGGCTGATTATCTTTTTCTACAAAATACGGTTTTTTTGGCAAAAAACGCGGATTTTCACCATGAAGAAAGGAAGGTCACGGAGAAAGCTTGCTGACTTATTATTTTCTGGCCTGATTCAATCTTACCAGATTCCCAGATTTGTCTTTATATTTCCAAAAATTCCAGCCGTTAACTGCACCACGTTCAATTATAGATTCCGCTGCTGCTGACGGAGTATCGTAACGCGTTCCAGCGTAACTTATACGGCCATTTGAACTTACCCATGCTTTGTAATCACTGCCTTTATAACTTGCGTAGATAACTTTTCCTGTTGGAAAAATTCCTTTTAAAGGTCTATCTACTCTTGTTTTTCTTACAGTTTTCTTTGCACAGGTTACTGTTTTTACTCTATCGCCTATTATTCCGTTAAGTTGTTTTTCCCATTCCTGTTTTAATTTGCTTTTGAGTAAGCGCCTAAGATTCTTTGAAGAACTGAGTTTGCCTCTAACTCTGTTTCCTTTTGGGTCAGCGACCCTTAGGACCAGTGACTCAAGCTCTTTTATATGGTCAGCCTTGCGTATGATGTAGAGGCTGAAATGCGTCCATTTGCCCTGGTGTTTGTCATTGAGATGGTGATTTATGCGATTTCTAAGGTTACTTGCAAGGCCTACATAGTAAAGTCTGTCATTTTTATATAAGGCGTATATTCCCTGATGGCCTTTAATCAGGTCGGTAATTACATTTCTGTAATCGACAAAGACTTTCGCCCCAACCTTCTCCAAAAAACCTGTTATGATAGGTCTTTTACCTCTTATTGCTTTTTTCTTTTTCATTATACGAGTGTTTTTTGGTGACTTTTTTTCTTCGAATGTGAATGCAATTTATCAAACAAAGTAATTTTCTTAGATGCAGCAGAAATCCGTTTTTCTGCCATACAGAAGTACTCTTCTTTAATCTCAACACCAATAAAGTTTCGGCCGAGCTTTTTGGCTACGACCCCTGTAGTACCAGATCCCATAAATGGATCTAGAACCATGTCTCCGAGCTTTGACCCTAATTGTATTATTCGCTCCAAAAGTTTTTCCGGTTTTTCGGTAGGATGACTGGTTACATGCCTACTCGCGGGTATTGTCCAAAGATTTCGCATCTGTTTCCCCCGTTCATTTCTCTTGCCAGTTCATAATCAAAGTAGTATTCTTTGCTTTTGCTTGCCAACCATATCAGTTCAGCAGAAGGTGCGGCGCTAGGTGTGTACCGTTGCAATCTCATTTATTATCTTTAAGTTTCTTTCTTTGTGGTTTGTGAAGATAGTTTCCTTTGCTAATAACCTTGCGCCGGGTTTCCTGTTCGAGTTTTTTTCTCGCAATACCAGCGACGTTTCCTCCTCGCCGAGCGACGCTTTTGTTTTCATCAAACCCAGCCGGATGCTCAACCCTTGTAATCTGTGTTGTTGAAGCCTCTCCGAGCATAGAGAAAATAAGCTCCAAATCGGTCATGTGGTCACGCAAATTTTCGCGTTTTAGTCCTTTAAGTTTTTTGTATTGGCTGGGAGTAAGACCAAAGGCCGCATTAGATATTTCGGCTGTAAGAATTTCGTATTCCTTATCTTCCTTAACGCCATGACTTTTCCATTCGTCAGTAAGTTCTTCACGGATAGCGATACCGCGCATGCGTTTCTCAATCCACTCATCGTTATATCCTTTGGCTTTATACAAAGCCCGTGTGCGTTTAGTTGCGATTTCAGGATCTTCTATTTCCTGCACCCGTTCATAGCCGACTTTGGCTAACCAAAGCTTAAAAGGCTCTGCTTTAGGTGATGGAATTGACTGAATTATACGAAAAATACCTTCAGTATTGGCACAGTTCAGTTTTTGTGCGCCCCCGGCGGTTTGTATAGAAAGGGGGGTGGCAATCTGCCCCCACCCTTTGGCAAGTTCAGTGTCTCTTCTACGCATATCCTTAATATACCCATCCGGCTGGGCTGAATCCGTCAGAGCGGCAACAACGTCCTTAATGACAAACCACCACTGGTTATTGTGAATGGTCTTTCTGATTTCTTTTTTTCTGAATACCGCTATTTTTGTTGTAGGTTTAGGCTCATTTGCCATTTTTACCTCTATTCTGAAGGTTAGTGGTTGATACCTCGACACTTCTCACATTGATAATATTTCTTACCCAGAACGGAAGAATGATACCTAAATGTATCATTTCCACAATATAAACAACCTCCCTCAAGGCTGAAAGTATGGCAGCGGGGGCGATTAACTAAAGGCAATCTTGCGTTAAATAATTTTTGAGCTTCCTTGTATCCCTTATCTGCCTTCATAACTTTTACCTTTATCTGTTAAAGAATAATATCCTCTTTGTTTGGACGAGCGGATAAAAAGGAACATACTATCAGGGTGTTTGCTATTCGATTCATGTTTGTTTAGCTCACCACGAATAGAATTGCGAAATGTATCCATTTTGTAGTGCAAATCCTTTGCTTCTATAAATCTTTCAGCCTCTTCGTAAATCGTTTGAAGTGGTACGAAGCCTATACCTTCAACATTTTTCCTCTTGATAATTTCAATGATTATACTTTTAATTGATGGTACTGTACCAGGTAAAATCTCTTCTCTTTTTTTAACTTCTTTTAATATTCTCCGGACGCCCTCATCTTTTTCAGCTTTTTCTTCGTTTTTCAGGAATTCTTTGTAGACTTCCGAATAACCCATTAAATATTCTTCATCTGGCGAAAAAACGGAATCAGTAAATTTGACGGAATTATAAATGGCTTCAAGTTGAGAATAATAAACCGGCTTAATTTCTTTAATTACGACGTTCACTTCAAAATTACTTAATAGTCCACCTTTTGTTAAATTTGTACTTCCAACAATACCAGTTGTTTCGCGGCCTTTAGAAAATAAATAGATTTTCGGGTGAAAAACAACTTCTGTTTTATGTTCTTTCGTGTCACCATAGCAGTAGAATTTTATGTTTCTGCTTTTCTTTTGAAGCTTGATAAAGTAATGAATAGATTTAGGATCAGTGGTCCTAAAATCTAAGCCTACAATAATTTCTACATTACCATTATTATTCAAACAGCGTCCCAATGAGCCCTCAATGACTTTGACGCCTGAATATTTCAAAAATGCAACAGCTATCCTTGCGGAATCAGCATTTTGCAGTTCCTGGTTTATAATATTTCCTACAGGATAATTTAAGTTTGACAAAATTTGCACTGCCATTATTATTCACCTAAAAATCAACTAAACTAAAAATACAAGTTTATTGTTATTCAAAGGATTAACGGATTGCCTTCCACGCATAGGCGGGTCTTCGTAATCCTTAGATTCGAAAATTTCTTTTGCTTGGTCATAGGTAATTGGTTCCATGCTCTCTATGAGTTGAATCTGTTCTCTTGTTAACGCCTTACATTGACCACTTGCATTATAGAATTGTGGATTCCCAAAACCATATACCCTTTCTTGAATTAACAAAGTCTGATATTTCATCTGAATATCTTTGGTAAAATCAACGCCTTCCAACTCTTTTAAAACCCTTAAAAAGGAAACTAACCTCTCAGGATTCCGTACTGTTGTAGACATTGACCAGAGCAATTTCTTCGCCATCATAATTTCCCGCCAAAATCTTAACCGCCTAAGCGCCGTTTCCACCTGCAATTATACACGCTTTTAGCTCCACGGCAAGGCCGTAATCCGCTGTACGCAATACGCTGTACGCTGTACTTTCCGCCCCCGTCAATTCCAATAAAAAAGCGGCCTGCATCATAAAAACCGGAGGACGGAAGACAGAGAATAAACGACGGAAGGCAAAGGAAATTGAATGCCGAATGTAGAATGTAGAATATCAAATTACGAAGTGAAAAAATCAGAGTTAATCCGCGGTTAAAACAAAAGCTCTGCACTTTATGGTACTCCTTAAAATCCTTGCCTTAAAACTCATTAAGGGTAATAATCGTAGAGGCTCTAACAAAATGAGATTTGGCCACAGTCCCGATTTATCGGGATTGGCCACAGAGAACACAGAGGTCACAGAGAATTGAAATTATAAACAGTGTAAATCCGTGTCTAATACTTAAAGAAAATCGTTAT
>CAZFGZ010000204.1:0-4212 GCA_964518585.1 uncultured Dehalococcoidia bacterium
CCCAGCCGAGGCCCTTCTTCTTCGACATGTTGAAGGGCGGGTCGGCGATGCAGTGGTCGATGCAGGCGTCAGGCCAGCGGCGCATCACCTCCAGGCAGTCGCCCTCATAGATGGTGTTGGGAGTGGGCGGTTCCATCGCTTCGCTGTTATTCTACACCTCCGCGGGTTGAAAACCCGCGGCTTCTGCGGCAAGTCTCGTCAGACGTTGAGAATGCATCACAGGTTGTGTCTCAGCGGCCGGTCTCGCTGCGTGCGTATGTAGTTTCTTACAACGGGTACTTCGGCAGGCCCTATCTTGCGCCAGCCGTAGCCTCTCTGCCAGAACGACCTGTAGCCTAGATCGATCTTGAGTTCCGGGTACTTGAGGAAGATGTAGTGGGCGCTGGCGCCCTTGAGCTGGTGCATCACGGATGGCAGGGTCTGACTTTCGGTCAGGCCGACGAGCAAGTGGACGTGGTCGGTTGCCAGTTGGACCTCGAGGAGCCGAACTCCCACGCGCTGCGCAGTCTCCAATAGCAGCCGCCGAGCATCGTCGCCAAGCTCGCCCTCGAGGGCTTGCCTGCGCCACTTGGTAGTGAACCACACGTGGTAGAAACCTTCTACCACCTGACCGCCTCGAAGCTGAGGGTTTTCAACCCTCAGAGCGCTTCCCTCGATCCCCGCATCACCTCCAGGCAGTCGCCCTCATAGATGGTGTTGGGAGTGGGAGCCTCAGTCATCGCCGCTGGTGCCGCACGGGAGGGAAATGCTCATCTGCTACCCTATGTCAGCCATAGGATGCCGTCAAGGCGTTGGGCTCCAGGCGTCTGGAGCTCCCTTGCCCCTCTCTAGAACACATCCCTGAGCTCGAAGCGGGGGCCGTCCTTGCATACCAGGCGCATGCCCCGCTTCGTCTCCACGGCGCAGCCGTAGCAGATGCCCCAGCCGCAGCCCATGCGCTCCTCCAGCAGGACCTGCACCGGCCGGCGCACCCGAGAGCGCCGCAGCACGTCGGCCATGGCCTGGAACATCGGATTGGGCCCGCAGGCGAAGACCTGGTCCGCCCACGAGAGGTGCTCGGCGAAGGGCTCGGTGACCAGCCCCCGGATGCCCAGCGAGCCGTCCTCCGTCGTCACCACTAGCTCCACCTCCGGCGGGAGCAGATGCGCGGGGAAGATCTGCTCGGCGGCGCGGCCTCCCAGGAGCATGGTAACGCTCTTGCCCTTCTCGACGGCCACGTCGGCCAGCCACACCAGCGGTGCCACGCCTATGCCGCCGCCCACCAGCAGCAGGTTCTGCGAGCGCGGGCGGATGGCGTAGCCTCGTCCCAGCGGCCCCCACACGAACACGGTCTCGCCCGCGGCGCGACTGGCCAGCCACTGGGTACCGCGGCCTATGACATCGTAGAGGAGGGCGAACTCCGGGCCCTCGGGGCCCTGGCGTACCCGGTGATAGCTCATAGGGCGGGGCAGCAGGGGATCGTAGGCGGGGCGGCCGGACGCCGTCTCACCACAGCAGCGCAGCATCAGGAACTGTCCAGGAACAGCACCCCTGGTTACCTCGGGCGCGGCGAACCAGGTGATGACCGTCTCGTCATAGAGGCGCCGGTTCTCGGTGATGCGGGCCCGGGCTGTCCTCATGCAGGGGCCTCTCTGCGCTACGCCTGGCCGTCCAAATAGAGGCGGAGGGGCTGGACCGTGTACGTCTGGGCGCCGCGCAGCAGGGCCTCGGTGGCGGCGCGGGCCGTGTCGATTGAGGTGAAGCAGGGTGTGCGCTTCTCGGCGGCGGCGCGGCGGATGTGGAAGCCGTCCCGCATCTCGGTGGCGCGGCCGCCTTCCGGGGTGTTGATGACGCAGTCCACAGAGCCGTCGCGGATGACGTCCAGCACGTTGGGGTGACCTTCCTTGAGCCGTTTCGCCACCTTTTCCACAGGCAGGCCGAGGGCGCGGATCATCTCGGCGGTGCCCTCCGTGGCATAGAGACGCAGGCCCGCCGAAGCCAGCGAGCGCACCACCGGCACGGCCTCGGCCTTCTGCTGGTCGGCGATGCTGAGGAGGACCCCTCCTCCGGGCGGCAGGGCCAGCTCCGCGGAAAGCAGCGCCTTGGCCAGGGCCGCCGGAAAGGTCCGGTCCACACCCATGACCTCGCCGGTGGACTTCATCTCCGGACCTAGATACGTGTCCACGCCGATGAGCTTGGCCATGGAGAAGACGGGCGCCTTCACCGCCACCAGATCCTGGCGAGGCCACAGCCCGCCGGCATAGCCCTGGTCCGCCAGGGAGCGGCCCAACATTATGTTGACCGCCAGCCGGACCATGGGAACCCCGGTCACCTTGGAGATGAAGGGAATGGTGCGGCTGCCCCGCGGGTTCACCTCAAGGACGTAGACGTCCGATCCGCCGGACTCGCCGTTCGGCATGATCACGTACTGGATGTTCATGAGGCCCCGCACGCCCAGGGCGAAGCCGATGCGCTGGGCGTAGTCGACTACCGTGTTGACCTCCTCCTCGGTGAGGCCGATGGGAGGATAGACGGCCATGGAATCGCCGGAGTGGACCCCGGCCCGCTCAATGTGCTCCATGACGCCGGGGATGAGCACGCGTTCGCCGTCGGCGACTGCGTCCACCTCCACTTCCTTGCCTTCCAGGTACTTGTCGATCAGTATGGGCTTCCCCTGGCCGACCTCGGCGGCGGCGGTGACAAAGCGCACCAGCTCACGGGGGTTCTGGACGATCTCCATGGCCCGGCCACCCAGAACGTAGCTGGGGCGCACCAGCACGGGATAGCCGATGAGCTGAGCGGTTGAGATGGCATCCTCCACGCTGGTGACGCCGGCCCCGGGCGGCTGCGGGATACCCAGGCTCACCAGGAACTCCTCGAAGCGGCGGCGGTCCTCCGCCAGGTCAATGGCCTCCGCGCTGGAGCCGATGATAGGCATCGCCGCCAGATGCAGGGGGGCCGCCAGGTTGATGGCGGTCTGGCCTCCGAACTGGACAATGGAGGGCGGCGGGCCAGCACCGCCGTCGCTGGAGTCGCCGGCCTCGTTCTCCAAGATGTCCCGGACGGCCTCCTCGTCCAGCGGCTCGAAGTAGAGACGGTCACTGGTGTCGAAGTCGGTGGAGACGGTCTCCGGGTTGGAGTTGGCGATGAGGGCGCGGTAGCCCGCCTGCTGGAGGGCCCAGACGGAGTGGACGGAGCAGTAGTCGAACTCGATGCCCTGGCCGATACGGATGGGCCCGCTGCCGATGACCAGGGCCTTGTTGCCGGGCAGGGGCTGGGCCTCGTTCTCCTCTTCGTAGGTGCTGTAGAAGTAGGGCGTGGCAGCGTCGAACTCGGCGGCACAAGTGTCCACCATCTTGAAGACGGGGCGGATTCCCCATTCCTTGCGGCGGGCGCGCACCCGCTCCGGTAGCACGTCGGCCAGGGCGCCCACCTGCTCGTCCGAGAAGCCCAGACGCTTCGCCTCCCGCAGCAACTCCGGCCCCATGGGCTCCGAGAGCAGACGGCGCTCGGCAGCGATGATGTTGGCCAGCTTGTGCAGGAACCAGGGATCGACGCCCGTCGTGCGGGCGAGGCCCATGATGTCGCTGCCCCGGCGGAGGGCTGCCATGATGCTCCACAGCCGCTCGTCAGTGGGGGCCAGGGCCCCCTCGCCGGCCTCGCCGCTGGCCTGCGCGCGCTCCCAGAGGAGAGAGCGGCCGCCGATCTCCAGGGAGCGCACCGCCTTCTGGAGGGCTGGCTCGAAGGCGCGGTCTATGGCCATGACCTCACCGGTGGCCTTCATCTGGGTGCCCAACTGGCGGTCGCCAAAGGCGAACTTGTCGAAGGGCCAGCGGGGGATCTTCACCACGAGGTAGTCCAGGGCGGGCTCGAAGGCGGCGGTGGTCTTCTGGGTGACGGCGTTCGCGATCTCGTCGAGCCGCTTGCCCACGGCGATCTTCGCGGCCACCCGGGCGATTGGGTAGCCAGTGGCCTTGCTGGCCAGGGCAGAGCTGCGCGACACCCGGGGATTGACCTCGATCACGTGGTAGGGAGGCGCCTCGGCATCCTGGTACTGCCATTCGACGATCTCCGGGCGCGGGGCCAGGGCGAACTGGATGTTGCAGCCTCCCTCGATGCCCAGAGCGCGGATGATGCGCAGGCTGGCCGAGCGCAGCATCTGGTATTCCTTGTCATTGAGGGTCTGGCTGGGCGCCACCACGATGCTGTCGCCGGTGTGCACCCCCATGGGGT
>CAZFGZ010000205.1:0-4206 GCA_964518585.1 uncultured Dehalococcoidia bacterium
GGCGCAGACGTTGCGGAGGTGCTCATCCATGGTTTCGGCGAAGACGTGGCTGCCGTCGCCCTGGGCGACGAAGAAGAGGTAGTTGGTGCGGGCAGGGCGCAGCACGGCCTGGATGGAGTCCAGGCCCGGGTTGGCGATGGGTCCCGGGGGGAGGCCGACGCTGACGTAGGTGTTGTACGGCGAGTCGATGGCCAGGTCGGCGAGGGTGAGCTCCGTTTTCCAGTAGCCGTAGAGCTCGACGCTGTCGGGGTCTTCGGCCACGGCGTACTGGACGGTAGGGTCGGCCTGAAGGGGCAGGCCAATCTGCAGGCGGTTGAGGAAGACGCTGGCGATTGTGGGTCGCTCCTCGGGGACGAGGGCCTCACGCTCGACGATGGAGGCGAGCGTGATGGCCTCGTGGAGGGTCAGGTCCATGGCGCCCTCGGGCGGGAGCGTTGGGGTGACCTTTTCGTCGAAGGCGCGGAGCATCTGGCCGACGACGTCCTCGCCGGTAGCGTTGCGGGAGAAGCCGTAGGTAGCGGGGAGGAGGAATCCCTCCAGGCCTACGCCGTACGGGAGCAGGTCAAGGAAGGAGGCGTCGTAGACGTGGGCGGAGAGGGCGGCCCGGAACTCCTCGGCGGGGATGATGTCCTTGCGCTCGAGGAGGTCGGCTATCTCCTCCTTGCGCAGGCCCTCGGGGATGGCGACGACGAGGGGGGCGGTGAGCCCGTTATGGATGCGGTTGATCACCTCCATGGTGGCCAGGCCGCGGTCGAACTCGTAGTCGCCGTCGATGAGCTGGTCCTCTACGCCGGTGAGGGCGACGAGGACGCGAAAGAGGCGAGCGCTCTGGATGACGCCTTCTTCTTCGAGGCGATCGCCGATCTCCCTGGCGGTGTCGCCCTGCTCGATGGGAACCACGACCATGCCGGTGGCCGTCGGGGCCCTTCGGGTGGGAACGGCGAGCTCTTCATCGAGGATGGTGCCGGGTGTTCCGGCGACAGCCCAGGCCACTACCGCTACGAGGGCGAGGCAGCCGATCGTCACGGCGAAGGCGAGCAGACGCACGGGAGTCCACATCTATGGTTCACCAGCGCGGGCACGGCGCGCATCGAGAAAGCCCTGGAGGATGATGGCGGCGGCCAGGGCATCGGTGGTTCCCCGACGGGGACGCCCGGTGGCGTACCGCTCCGCCTCGGCTGTGGAGAGGCGCTCGTCCCGGAGCTCGACGGGGAGCGAGGTGCGAGCTGAGAGCCGGCGAGCGAAGGCCTCGGTGCGTCGAGCCTGGGGGCCTTTGCTGCCGTCGAGGGATAGCGGGAGGCCGACCAGCAAGGCGCCTACCTCCTCCTGCGTCGCCAGGGTCAGCACGGACTGGAGGTCGGCATCGCGGCCCTGACGCTGGATGACGCCCAAGGGCACGGCGACGCGCTCGTCGGGGTCACAGATGGCGGTGCCTATGCGGCGTTCACCGACGTCGAGGGCGAGGATCCTCATGGTTCGGGCTCCCGGAGGTCCAGGTCGATGCGCCAGCCGTAGCGCGAGATGCCTCGGGCCCACCAGGGGTCGACGTCGATGTCAGGCGGCGCTGCCATGGGTATGCGCTCCTCCAGCAGGTCGCGGGCGGCGTCGGGGCTCTTGCCGGCGAGGTCGCCTTTGAGCCGTCCCTCGTCGATGCGGGGAGCGACGGCTCCCCTGGCCTGGGCCTCGAAGGTAAGTGTATCCCCCCTGTAGCTGACAAAGAAACCCTGGTGGGCGGTCACGCTGCCGGGGAGGAGCGTTCTGTCCTGGTCCAGCTCGTCGGCGAGGGCATGCTCGGCGACGGCCTGCACGTCGCTGTCGAGGACGGAGCTGGCGGTGACCTCGGCGTCCACCTCGAAGAGCAGGAGGTCGGCCGGCTCGCCGGGGCGGGCGCTGAAGCGCTCGTGCGATAGGGTGACGTAGAGGGTCTCGAGGTAGACGGCGGCGGTGCCGCGGTTCTCCTCGGCGAGGCGGGCGAAGCCCTGCTGCTCGGCGGCGCGCTGGGCAAGGGCGCGGAGATCCTCCAGGTCCTGCTCGGCGACGACGGCCAGGCTCTCTTCATCCCCCTCGACACGGCCGCTGGTGGGCACGGCGAGGGTCAGGGGCATGGTGACGGTGACGACGCGGGCGGGGACGGAGCGAGCGGAGAGGTCGATGTCGTCGCTGGCGGTGGAGGCGGTAACGCGGATGGCGCGGGTGATCTCCTCCGATTCCGGGTAGACGACTACTTGAGCGGATGGCACGAGTAGATAGGCGGCGACGAGGGCGAGGAAGACGAGGACGGCGGCGAAGGAGATGACGACGCGGTCGCGAACGCTAAGGCGGGGCAGGCGCGCGGCGATGTGAAGCCGGCCGAGGCGCAGCGCGGGCGAGACCGCGCGGGGGGCCCGATGGAGGGCCGCCTCGGAGCCGTAGGCGGGGATGCCGCTCTGGCGAGCCCGGCCGCGGAGGCCGCGCTGGCGGCTGACCAGGGCGAGCTCCTTGCCCCCAGCCTCGGCGTGCCTGAGGAGACGGGCGATGCCGGCGGGAGACTGGAGGGCCTGGTTGCCACGCGCGGCGACGAGGGCGACGCGCGGGCCCGGGGCCACGTCTATCTTGCCGCAGATGGCGGGGATATCGTCGTCGGGGTCTACGGCGACGAGGATGTAGGCGGGGTCGGCATCGGCAGGCATGGGCGGCGCTCCAGGGGCTAGGAGCGATCGCCTCCTTCCGAGGGGGTAGGTGGTCGGGCCGGGGCGAGGGCTTCCTCGACCAGGGAAGCGGCGAGGTGGAGGGCCTCGTCGAGGCGGGCGGGGTCCTTGCCGCCGGCCTGGGCCATGTCGGGCCGGCCGCCTCCGCCGCCGCCGGCGACTGAGGCCACCTTCTTGATGAGCTCGCCGGCGTGGATGACCCCGGCCAGGTCGTCGGTGCCCATGGCGACGAAGGCGGGCTTCCCGTTCACCACGGCGCCGAGGACGACGAAGGCGCTTCCGAGCTGGGAGCGAAGCTGGTCGCCCATGTCGCGCATGGCCTCTACGGCCGAGACGCTGACCCGCTCGACCACCGCCACGGGCCTGGGAAGCGGGTCGTACTTAGCGACCAGGGCGCTGGCCTCATCGCGGGAGGCGCGGCGTTCGAGGGTCTGGAGCCGCTTGCGCAGGGATTCCAGCTCGCGGGTCAGGGAGTCCAGCCGCTCCTCCAGTTCGGCAGGCGTCCCCCCGAGGCGGCGGCTGACGTTCTCCAGGGTAGCGAGCTGCTGGCGAACGTGCTGGTCGGCGCCGCGACCGGTGAGGGCCTCGATGCGGCGCAGGCCGGCGCCGATGCTTTCCTCGCTCACGATGACGAAGTGGCCGATCTGGCCGGTGCGCTGGCAGTGGGTGCCGCCGCAGAGCTCCATGCTGTAGCGGTCTTCGGTGTCGGCCTCGATGGTCTCTACGACCCTGACCCGGTCGGCGTACTTCTCGCCGAAGAAGGCCATGGCGCCGGCAGAGACGGCCTCGTCATAGGGGGCGTAGTGGGTGTGGACGGGCATGTCGGCCCGGACCTTCTCGTTGACGAGCTCCTCGATGCGCTGGAGCTCGTCGGGTGTCGTGGCCTGCATGTGGGTGAAGTCGAAGCGGAGGCGGTCGGGGGAGACTAGGGAGCCGGACTGGCGGACGTGCTCGCCGAGAACGCTGCGGAGGGCGGCCTGGAGGAGGTGGGTGGCGGTGTGGTTGCGCATGATGTCGGCGCGCCTGGGGGCATCGACCTGGGCGGTGACGGCGTCGCTGAGGGCAATGCGGCCCTGCGTGACGCGGCCGCGATGGACGATGAGCTCCTCGGCGGCGTAGCAGGTGTCCTCGACGGCCATGCGGCCGTCCTCGCCGACGATCTCGCCCTGGTCGCCGACCTGGCCGCCAGACTCGGCGTAGAAGGGGGTCTCGAGCAGGAGGAGCTCGACCTCCTGGCCCTCCTCGGCGGCCTCGGCTACGCCCGCCGGGCCGATGATGCCGGCGACGGTGGTGTCGTGGCGGAGGGTGTCGTAGCCGAGGAAGCGGGTCTGGACGTGGGCGAGGGAGGCGTAGGCCTGGAAGCGGGCCTCCTCGACCTCGAAGCGGGTGGCGGCGCGGGCGCGCTCGCGCTGGGCGGCCATCTCGCTCTCGAAGCCTTCATCGTCCACGGTGAAGCCCTGCTCGGCGGCCACCTCGGCGGTGAGCTCCTTGGGGAAGCCGTAGGTGTCGTGGAGGATGA
>CAZFGZ010000206.1:0-4138 GCA_964518585.1 uncultured Dehalococcoidia bacterium
AGCGCCCCCACAAGCGCGACCTCTTCGTCCTCTTCGACTCACAGCGAAAGGCCGAGGTGGCCTCCCTCGATGAGGGCGATTTCCGCGTCATCGAGCAGCAGCAGATCGGCGAGCAGCCCGCCTACTGACGAGCGCCGCGTCGGCCCGCCCGCCCCCGCCAGCCACCTCCGTCACGGACAGGCCGTTGACACCACGCTCCGGTTCGCTAGAATTCGTCTTGCCGTACCCGCCGCCTCGCTCCGCAGCCCCAGGGAGGTAGCCGATGCCCGACCAGCCTGACCGGCCATCCGCCCTCGACGACATCCGCGTCCTCGATATCTCCGGCGAGATGGGCCTCTACTCCACCAAGCTCCTGGCCGACCTCGGCGCCGATGTCATCCAGATAGAGCCGCCCGGAGGCCACCCCGCCCGCCGCATCGGCCCCTTCTACCACGACCAGACCCACCCCGAGAAGAGCCTCTACTTCTGGAACCTCACCACCAGCAAGCGCAGCATCACCCTGAACCTCGAACACAGCGACGGCCGCGACCTCTTCCGAAGGCTCGTGAGCACCGCCGACGTCGTTGTAGAGACCTTCCCTCCCGGCTACCTCGACGGCCTGGCCCTCGGCTACGACGAACTGTGCCGCATCAAGCCCGATATCGTCCTCACCTCGATCACCGGCTTCGGACAGTGGGGGCCGCACAGCCAGTACCTCGCGCCCGACATCGTGGGCCTCGCCATGAGCGGCGTCATGTGGATGGCCGGCTTCATGGACGACCCGCCCAACCTGCTCTACGGCCAGCAGGCCTTTCTCTCCGCCTCCATCCAGGCCGCCGCCGGCACCCTGATGGCCGTCTACCACCGTGACCTCACCGGCGAAGGCCAGCACGTCGACGTCTCCATGCAGGAGGCCATCGCCATCGCTCAGGAGACCGGCATGCAGACCTGGGACATGCGCAAGGAGGTTCGCGGCCGTGGCGCCCCCCGCCAGCTCATGACCCTCATCCGCCGGCTCATGGAGCAGAGCAGCCAGATCCCCGGCATCGGCCCCTACGAGTGCAAGGACGGCTGGGTATGGTGCTACGTCGGCACCCCGGGAGGCGCCCCCTGGACCGACCTGCGCGCCTGGATGGTGGAGGAGGGCAAAGCCGAGGACCTGCTCGAAGAGCCCCACAAGTCCTTCGTCGACAATCTCAACATGCCCTTCCTCACCGGCCTCTGGCTCGACCCCGAGGGCGCCCTGCGGATGCTTCCCCAGCTCGTCCACGTCAACGAGGTCCTCAAAGGATTCCTCGCCTCCAAGACCAAATGGGAGGCCTACCAAGAGGGCCAGGAACGGCGGCTCCTCATCGGCATCATCAGCGCACCCGACGATCTGGTGAAGAACCCCCAGCTCAACTTCCGGGGCTTCTACCGCGAGGTCCACCACCCGGAGCTGGCCGATACCCTGCGCTACCCCGGCCCGCCCTACATTCTCTCCGAGACGCCCGCCGCCCTCCGGCGGCGGTCCCCCCTGATCGGCGAGCATAACGAAGAGGTGTACTCCGGCGAGCTGGGTCTCACCCACCAGGAGCTCCGGACCCTCCATGCGGCCGGAGCCATATGAGGCTGAACCATCACTGATGCCACGCAAGGACGACGACTATGACTGACCAGAAACTGCCCCTCTCAGGCCTCCACGTCGCTGACTTTGGCTGGTTCGCCGCCACGCCCATCTGCACCGAAGTCATGGGCATCTACGGCGCCGAGGTGGTCCGGGTGGAATCGGAATCACACCTTGATGGCCTGCGCGCCCTCCTCCCCTTCCCGCTCGACAAGACCGGCTACAACGTCGGCGGCTGGTTCAACAACTACAACGCCAACAAGCTCGGAGTCACCCTCAACCTCAACACCGCCAAGGGCATCGAGCTCGCCTACAGGCTCGTGCAGTGGGCCGACGTCTTCGTCAGCAACTTCACGCCGCGCGTCATCGAACGCTGGGGGCTGACCTACGACAAGCTCTGCGAGGTGAAGCCCGACATCATCGCCGCCTACGAGCCCATGCAGGGCTTCGACGGCCCCCACCGCGATTTCCTCGGCTTCGGCGCCGTGCTCTGTCCCATCACCGGCTTCAACCACCTCTGCGGCTTCCCCGAGAGAGAGCCGGTCGGCCTGGGCACCAACTACCCGGACTACGTCATCAACCCCATCCACACGCTCACCGCCATCCTCGCCGCCCTCCGCCACCGCCGGAAGACCGGCAAGGGCCAGCGCATCGAGCTCGCCCAGTTCGATTCCTCCGTCTGCGCCCTCGCCCCCGCCCTCATGGACTACATCGCCAACGGCCGCGTCCAGAACCGCGCCGGAAACCGCCTGCCCCACGCCTCGCCTCACGGCGCCTTCCCCTGCCACCCCCTCGAGGGCGCCGGCTACGAAGGCGAAGACGAAGAGCGCTGGTGCGTCATCGCCGTCTTCACCGATGACCAGTGGCAGGCCCTCTGTAACGCCATGGGCGATCCCGCCTGGTCCCAGGACCCCAGGTTCGCCACCCTCCTCGGCCGCAAGCAGCACGAGGACGAGCTGGAGCAGCGCATCGCCGAGTGGACCGCCCCCAGGACGCCCGAGGACGTCATGCGCACCCTCCAGGCGGCCGGCGTGCCCGCGGGCGTCGTCCAGAACGGCCGCGACGTCCTGGAAAGCGACGCCCACCTCAAGGAGCGCGGCTACTACGTCTACCTGGACCACCCCGAGGCCGGCCGTACCGCCTACGACGGCCCCGGCTTCCGGCTCACCAGGACCCCGGGAGTGCTCCACTCGCCGGCCTGCTGCCTCGGCGAGCACAACGAGAAGGTCTGCAAAGAGATCCTTGGCCTCAACGCGGATGAGATCGCCGACCTCATGGTCGAGCAGGTCCTGTACTAGGCCCGCCCGAACCCGCCGGCAGCCCCCTCCCGGACCAGACGCGATTGCACATCGAACAGGGGTAACACAATGGCTCAGATAGACGGCGGCGACCTGGTCGCCCGAATGCTCAAGCACGAGGGCATCGACACCATCTTCACCCTCTCGGGGGGCCACGTCCAGAACATCTACGACGGCTGCCTCGACGAGGGCATCCGCATCATCGACACCCGCCACGAGCAGACCGCCGGCCACGCCGCCGAGGGCTACTCCCGCCTCACCCGCAGGTGCGGCGTCGCCGTCGTCACCGCCGGGCCCGGCGTCACCGACGCCGTCACCGCCGTCGCCACCGCCTACCAGAACTCCAGCCCCATGCTCCTCATCGGAGGCGCCGCCCCCATCGCCAACCTGCTCCAGGGCTCCCTCCAGGAGCTCCCCAGCCAGGTGGACATGATGCGGCCCATCACCAAGTGGTCCGCCACCTGCCATACCACCCGCCGCATCCCGGACTACCTCGCCACCGCCTTCCGCACGGCCCTCACCGGCAGGTTCGGCCCGGTCTTCCTCGAGCTCCCCGCCGACGTGCTCTTCGGACAGCTTGAGGAATCCGACGTGCCGCTCCCCGCCGGCTACCGCTCCGAGGGCCGCGTCCACGGCGATCCCCGCCTGGTGGACGAGGCCGCCCGCCTCCTCGCCCGCGCCGAGCGCCCCGTCATCATGGGCGGCACCGGCGTCTTCTGGTCCGACGCCGCCGACGCCCTGCGCGACCTCGCGGAGAAGGTGGGCGCCGCCGCCTACCTCAACGACATGGGCCGCGGCTCTCTCCCCCAGGACCACCCGCAGTTCTTCAGCCGCAGCCGTCGCACCGCCTTCAAGGAAGCCGATGTCATCCTCTTCGTGGGCACGCTCATGGACTTCCGCCTGCGCTACGGCCGCGGCTTCCAGCAGGCCACGGTCATCGACATCGACGTGGACCCCGGCGAGATCGGCCGCAACCGCGGCGCCGACGTCGGCATCGAGGGCGACCCCCGCTCTGTCCTCGCCCAGATCAGCGCCGAGCTCGGCGACGCCCGCCGCGAGCGCCCCGACTGGCTCCGCACCCTCCGCGACCACGAGACCAAGGTCGCCGAGATGCGCCGCCAGTGGCTCCACTCCGACGCCGTGCCCATCCACCCCCTCCGCCTCTGCCAGGAGATGGCCCCCTTCGTCGACGACGACACCATCGTCGTCGGCGACGGCGGCGACATCGTCGCGCTGGCCTCCCAGGTCCTGCCCA
>CAZFGZ010000207.1:0-4120 GCA_964518585.1 uncultured Dehalococcoidia bacterium
TGCCGGCCATCCTCCAGGGCTTCGGCATCCGGGACGCTGTTTTCTGGCGAGGCGCCGACGCATCGGTGACCACGACCGAGCTGTTCTGGCGCGCTCCCGACGGCAGCGAGGTGCTGACCGTCCACATGCCCGACGGCTACGGGATCGCGAATCGCTTGCCACTGGAGAGGGAGGAGCTGGCCGAGCGGCTGCGCGGCATCCGCCGGGTGCTGGAGCCGGGGGCCACCACTCGCTTCTTGCTCTTGATGAACGGAGTCGATCACACGTCAGCTCAGTCCGAGCTGGCCCAGATCATGGCTGCCGCCAACGCCTCGCTGGACGACGCCGAGTTAGTTCACGGCACCCTCCCCATGCTTTTCTCCGCCCTGCGCGAGGCCATGGGCAGGAGGCAAGCATCGTGGCCCCGCCATCGGGGCGAGTTCCGCAGCGGCCAGCGTGCCCCTCTGCTGCCGGGCGTTCTCTCCACGCGCATGTGGATCAAGCAGCGCAACCAGCAGTGCGAGGAACTGCTGGCACGCTGGGCGGAGCCGTTCTCGGTGTGGGCGGCGCTGCTGCGAAGGCGAGCCGGCGCTGCCTGGCAGGAGCCCGCGCTGCTTCCCGTCCCAGACAGCCCCTACCCCGTCCACGAGGCTTCTACCGCCGGCCTGCTCGACCGGGCGTGGCGCTACCTGCTTGAGAACCACCCTCACGATTCCATCTGCGGGTGCAGCGCGGACCCCGTCCACGAACAGATGCGTACCCGCTTCGACTGGTGCGAGAGGATCGGCGACGAGATGACCCGTCAGGCTCTACGCCGCATCTCCGCCCACGTCCCGGACGGCGATGGTCGCGGTGTGGTGGTGTTCAATCCCCTGGCCGGCCGGCGCAGCGACTTCGTCACGGGGGCGGTGCCCCGGCGGGAGGAGGGCGAGCCGGTGGCCGTGGTTGATCCGTCGGGTCGTCGCCTGCCCTGCCAGATACTGGAGCCCGCCATGGCGGACGTCCCTGATTGGCTGACCGGGCTGTTCGAGGGACTTGGGGGGGATCGGGTGGCTGTGGGCTTCGTGGCCGCTGCCGTGCCCAGCATCGGGTACAGAGTGTTCCGGGTGGAGTATGGCCGACCGCCGCGCCCGAAGGGGGGCTCGCGGGGGGGCGGCCGCCGGATTGAGAACGAGTTCTTCGCGGTCAGCGTCAACGCCGCGGACGGCAGTTTCGACGTGCGGGACAAGCGCAGCCGCCGCATCCTCAGGGGGCTCCACCGCTTCGTGGATGGGGGCGACGCGGGCGATGAGTACAACTACTGCCCGCCGCAACGGGACGAGGTGGTGGAGCGGCCGTCGGCGCCGCCGGAGATCCACGTGATCGAGCGCGGGCCGGCCCGCTGGACGGTCGAGGTCGCCATGACCTATCGGCTGCCCGCCGGGCTCATTCCGAGCGGGAAGGCCCGCTCCAGGCGGCGAGTGGATTGCCCCATCACGACACGCGTGAGCCTGCACCCGGGGGTGCCGCGAATTGACATCCGAACGGAGGTGCAGAACCGCGCCGAGGATCACCGGTTGCGGGTCCACTTCCCCTCGGGCGTGCACAGCGAGGTCTCCCATGCCGAGCAGCACTTCGGTGTGGTAACGCGGCCCATCGCCCTGCCCGAGGCGGACCAGAGCTGGGCCGAGCAACCGATCGGGACGCACCCTCAGAAGGCCTTCGTCGATGTGAACGACGGGCGCTTCGGGCTGCTGCTGGCCAATCGGGGCCTGCCGGAGTACGAGGCCATCCAAGAGCCGGGAGGCGTGACCCTGGCGCTGACCCTGCTGCGTTCCGTGGGCTGGCTCTCGCGCGGAGAGATGCCGGCCCGGCCCGGCCACGCGGGGCCGCCGTTCCCGGCGCCCGGCGCCCAATGCTTCGGGCGGCACGTGTTGGAGTATGCGCTGGTGCCCCACGAGGGCGGCTGGGAGCGGGCCTATCGCGAGGCTCATCAGTTTGCCGTCCCGATGCGAGCCCGCTGGAACCGGCAGGGGAGCGGGCTGCTGCCGTCCCGGGCGTCCCTGCTGGAGGTGAGCTCGGGGGCCTTCGTGGTGTCGGCCGTGAAGCGGGCGGAGGACGGCAGCGGCGTGATCGTGCGGCTGTACAACATCCTGGGCTGCCCCGCGCGGGGGAGGATGCGGCTCAACGAGCGGCACGCCGGCGTCTCGATGGTGAACATGAACGAGGAGCCGCTGGGCCGGGCGCCGGTGAGGGACGGGTGGGTGGAGCTTCGGGCGCGGCCCAACGAGATACTCAGCGTCAAGTTCGAGAACCCCTGACGGGCGTCGGTTGACAGCTCGAGGCGAGGGGCTATGATCGCTGCATCCCCGGAGGAATAGTGGTGGCTTCTTCTGAAACCGTTCTCCACGAGAGGCGCGAGGGCGTGGCCCTCCTGCGGCTCAACCGCGCGCGGAAGCACAATGCCTTCAACGGGCAGATGTCGCGCGCGGTCGTCGCGCTACTGGATGAGCTGGAGGCGGACGAGGGGGTCCGTGTCGTGGTGCTGACCGGCAGCGGGACGGCGTTCAGCGCGGGCGCGGACATGACGGAGTCGCTGGGCGCGCTGCAGGGCGGCGGCTCCGGCGACGGCATGGCCCGGGCCATCCGGCGGGTGGCGGACTTCAGCAAGCCGATCATCGCGGCGGTGAACGGCCATGCCCTCGGTGGTGGGGCCTTCCTGGCCATCGTCTGCGACATACGTCTGGCCTCGCGGGAGGCCAGCTTTCGCTTTCCCGGGGCGGTCTACGGGTTGGTGGTGGGTGGAAGCCAGCTTCCCCGCATCGTGGGGCCGGCGAGGGCGAAGGAGCTCATCTTCACCGGCCGAACGGTGGATGCGGAGGAGGCGGAGCGGATCGGCCTGGTGAACCGGGTGGTGCCAGCGGAGGAGCTGGAGGGGGTAGCCTGGGAGATGGCAGCGTCGATCGCCGGGAACTCGCCGGAGGCGGTGCGCTGGTCGAAGGCGGTCATCGACGCCGCCACCGAGGTCGAGGAGGCGGTGCGGCTGGAGGTGAAGGCGAACCTGGAGCTGTGGGGCTCGCCGGAGCACCGGGAGCGCTTCCGGGAGGCTACGGAGCGGCTGGAACGCGGCGAACTCCAGCCCTGACGGGCCTGGAGAGGAGTTCCCTGTGGTGAGTGACGATGTCCGGGAGCAGGTTGTCTCCTACCTCGCGCACCAGGCGACGAAGGAGGCAGCCGATCTAAGAGCACTCATCGAGCGAGAGAGGACCCGGCTGCTGGGATCGCTGGAAGGCGTCTCCGAGGTCCAGGCTTCCTGGAAGCCGCAGCCCGACGAGTGGTCGATCAAAGAGGTTCTGCGACACGTCCTCGCCGCCGAGAGCGGCGTCACAGAGATCGTCACGTCCCTGGCGGCAGGGGTGACACCGGAAGGCGAGCGCGAAACCGGGCGCCAGGACCCCGACGAATCGGCCAACCTGGGCGATCTGGTCGAAAGGCTGCGGGCGGAGCGTCAGCGGCTCCTGGCCTTCCTGGACTCGTTGCCGCCATCGGCCGACCTGTCGGTGACGTTTCCGCATCCGTTCTTCGGGCCGCTGAACTTCAAGGGCTGGGTGGCCTTCCAGCGGGTCCACGATGGCGACCACATCGGCCAGATCGAGGGCAACAAGGCGGCAGAGGGGTTCCCGAGGGCATAGGTGACGTCCGCCCATATGAGCGTACTAGCCGAGCAGGTCATCCGGGCCCTCATCCAGCGGGGCCTCACGCTGGCGGTGGCCGAGTCGTGCACGGGCGGGCTGATCGGGCACCGGCTCACCAACGTGCCCGGCAGCTCAGGCTGCTTCCTCGGTGGGGTGGTAGCCTACCACGACCGGGCGAAGGTCGATATCCTGGGCGTCGATGAGGAGGTCCTGAGCCGCGAAGGGGCGGTGAGCGAGGCGGTGGCGGTGGCCATGGCACGGGGCGTGCGCCGGCTCCTGGACGCCGACCTCGGCGTCGGGGTCACCGGCATCGCCGGGCCGAGCGGGGGCACGCCTGAGAAGCCCGTCGGCACGGTGTTCATCGCCCTGGCCGACCGCTCGGGTGAGGAGGTGGCGCGGCGGTATCGCTGGGAGGGGGAGCGAGAGGAGAACAAGGAGCGCTCCGCCGAGGCGGCGCTGGAGATGGT
>CAZFGZ010000208.1:0-4106 GCA_964518585.1 uncultured Dehalococcoidia bacterium
GATTCACGCCCCGCCCGCGCATCTCCCTGGCCGCGCCCCTGGCGGTGGGCGTCACCAGCGGCGGCGAGCTCATGGACGTCTTCCTGAGCCGTCGCACCGACCTCCGCCGCTTCACCGAGCAGGTGAGCCGGCAGCTTTCGCCGGGCATCGACATCCTGAAGGTCGAGGAGGTAGGCATCGGGTTGCCCTCCCTCCAGTCCCAGGTGCGCTGGTCCGACTACGAGGTGGAGGTCACCGCCGACCGCGACCCCCAGGACGTCGACGCCGCGGTCCGCCGCTTCCTCGACGCGGACAGCATCCCCTGGGAGCACCTGCGCGACAAAGAGGTGCGTCGCTACGACATCCGTGCCCTCGTCCAGGACATCCGTCTGGACGGCCGCGCCGACAACGCCTACCGCCTGGCTATGCGCCTCCGCACAGACGACACAGGCACGGGACGCCCCGAGCAGGTGACCGCCGCCCTGGGCCTGCCGGAGCCCGATCGCATCCACCGCCAGCGCCTCATCCTCGCCGAGAGATCGCCGGCGCGGGAGGCCTGGCGAAGGCGCGGCCGCTTTGAGTAAGCCCTGGCGAGCCTTGAGGAGCCACCTCATGTACCTGATTCTCCTGAAACCCGGCCAGAGATGGTCCGCAACCCGAAGAGGCGGACCGCTGCTTGAAGCTCGCACCCTGGTCGCTCCGACATTGCTCGCCCGCGCAGCGGGCCGGGGGTCTGGGGGTGTCCCCCAGATTCCAAATACATTTCGAGGGCGGGCGGGTGGGCAGAACCACCTCACTTCTGCGAGAGGCTCCTTGTCCCGCAGAGGTAGAACAAGGTCCTGAGATAGCGAAGCAAGTTGCCATGCGCCTCATCCTTGCCCGCCACGGCGAGACCGACAGCAACCGCGACCGCCTCGCCCTGGGCCGCGAGGACGTCCCCCTCAACGAGCGCGGCCGGCTCCAGGCGCGTGCCCTCGCCCGCGCCCTGGCCAACCAGCCCGTCGATGCCATCTACTCCAGCCCCCTGCGCCGCGCCCTCGACACCGCCCGCGCCCTCGCCGAGGCGCTGGGCCTGCCGGTGCAGACAGACGACGGCCTCATCGAGATGGACGTCGGCGAGATGGAGGGCATCACCTTCCAGGAGATGCGTGAGCGCTACGGCGATCTCCTGCGCCGCTGGTTCTCGGAGGACGCCGGAGACGTCAGCATGCCCGGAGGCGAACGCCTGCGCGACGTCCAGGATCGAGCCTGGGCCGCCCTGGAGCGTCTTCGCCGGCGCCACCCCGAGGGTACCGTCCTCGCGGTCACGCACAACTTCGTCATCCTCACGCTCCTGTGTCGTGCCCTCGGCCTCTCCCTCGCTGACTTCCGCCGCTTCCGCCACGAGCTGGCCGCCTTCACCACCCTGGACGTCCGCGACGACCGCATCGTTCTCACGCGCCTCAACGACACCTGCCACCTCCAGGCCGAGGGCCTCACGGAGAACGCCCCCTGGTGGCGCTCCCGCTCCTCCTGAAGCCCCACCGGGTCGCCCGCATTGATCGGACCCTGGTGCAAGAGGGGAGATCCAGAAGGTCGCAGTCCCTCAAGCTTCCCGCCCTCGGCCTTGCCCGTCGAAGCATTCCGCCCCCGCGCAGCGGGCGGGGGGCCTGGGGGGTGTCCCCCCAGATTCTAAGAATGAGGCCGCGAGCCGCCGCCGGAGTCGGCGTGCGGCGTGGCCGGGCGGGCGACAGGCTCTTGCTGCGCTGTGCAGCGGCCCCTTGCTTGCCGCGCTGCCGATGCTGTGCTAGAGTGATTCGCAGGTTGGTGGCGGGGCGAACCGGAGGGTTGGAGGGAGTTGCTGAGGCTGCCTCGGCTGTCCCCCGCCAGGGTGATCATCCTCCTGGCCGTCGCCGTGGCGGCGTACTTTGTGTTCGTCGCCGGCGGCGAGTACCTCCGCTCCCGCTCACTCGAGGACGACGAGCACAGGATTCAGCGCGAAGTGCTCGAGCTCCAGCAGCAGCACGAGAAGCTGCTGGCCGTTCGTGACTATCTCCTCTCCGACGAGTACATCGAGGGGGTAGCCCGGCGGCTCCTTGGCCTGGTCAGGCCGGGGGAAACCCTGGTCATCGTGACATCGACGGACGCTGCCGCAGCAGCCCCTGCCGACCAGGCGGAGGAGGGTGCTCAGACGGAAGAGGGCGCTCAGCCCGAGCCCACGCCCACGCCCGATGACGGGCAAGCGTGGTGGGAGCGGCTCTTTGGGCCCTAGGCGGCCCTAGCCATGTCGCGTACGTGTTCGAGGGCGGCCCTCAGGGGCCGCCCGCATCGTCGGGCTCGTGGCCCCGCCGTGAAGGAGGAAGAGCGAGAATGCCGCGCCCGAAGCCGCAGAAGGCGGCCGCCCGCCCATCCGCCCTCGCCCCCACCCTGGAGCGCCGGGTGCTGCGCTACATCCGTGAGCACGCCCTGCTGGCCCGCGGCGAGCGCGTCCTGGTCGGCGTATCCGCTGGGCCCGATTCGTCCGCCCTGCTCCTGATCCTGGCCTCGCTGGCCCGCCCGCTGCGCGTCGAGCTCCGTGCCGCCTACTTCGACCACCAACTGCGCGGCCCCCGCGCCTCCGCGCGGGAGAGACGCGCGGTCGAGGGCCTCGCCGGCCGCGCAGACCTGCCCCTGGTCGCCGGCTCCGGCGATGTCCGCGCCCACGCCCGCGCCGGCCGCCTCTCCCTCGAGGAAGCCGCCCGCGAGCTCCGCTATCGCTTCCTGGCTCAGGCCGCCCGTGACGCCGGGTGCGGGGTCGTCGCGGTCGGCCACACCGCCGACGACCGCGTGGAGACGGTTCTTCTCCATATCCTTCGGGGCAGCGGCCTCAAGGGCCTCGGCGGCATGGTGCCCCGCTCGCCCTGGCCCCTCCCGCCAGCCGGAGACGCGCCCGCCCTGGTCCGCCCTCTCCTCGCCCTCACCCGCCAGGAGACCGAGGCCTACTGCCGGGAGGCCGGGTTCACCCCCCTGCGTGACCCAAGCAACCGCTCGCCCGCCTTCCTGCGAAATCGCGTCCGCAACCAGCTCCTCCCCCTGCTCCGTCGCTACAACCCCAGCGTCGACGCCGCGCTCCTGCGGCTCGCCGACGCCGCCCGCGCCGACCAGGAGCTCATCGAGAACCTGGCCGCCGATGCCCTCCCCGCCACCGCCGGCGCCGACGGCTCGCTGGTACGCCTTCCCCGTCAGCGGCTCGCCGACCTTCCCCAGAGCCTGCGCCTCCACGTCCTGCGGCTGGCCGTCGAGCGCCTCCTCGGCGACGCCCGCGACCTCGGCGACAGACACCTCCGGGCCATGGCCGCCGCCGCGGGCAAACCCGTCGGCGCCAGGATCGACCTGCCCCGCGACCTCCGCCTGGAGGTGGGCTATGACGAAGTGGTTCTCTCCCAGGGGAGCGCCCAGAAGCCGTCCCCCTTCCCGGCCGAGGACACTCCCCTGGCCGTGCCCGGTCGCACCGTGGTAGGGCGATGGACCTTTGAAGTGGAGAGGGCCGGCCGCGACGATCAGCCCTCCTCTGACCCCTGGGAAGCCCTCGTGGACGCCTCAGCCGTCGCCGACGGGCTGTGGGTCCGCCGCCGCCGCCGCGGCGACCGCTTCCAGCCCCTGGGCATGTCGCAGGAAAAGAAGCTCCAGGACTTCCTGGTGGATGAGCGCGTCCCTCGAGCGGAGCGCGACGCCCTGCCCCTCGTGTGCGCGCCGAAAGGGATTGTCTGGGTGGTCGGCTACCGCCTCGCCGAGTGGGCCGCAGTGCGCCCCGCCACCTCCGAGCGCCTGCGCCTCCGCGCCCGCCGCCCTGTGGGCTAGGACCCTGGCGCCCGCGCCTTCGCTTCCCCCAGGCCCCTGCGGAAGGCTTTCACGTTCAGGTCAACCCGCTCGCTCGGCAGGCTCTTCCGGAGCTCCTCCTCGAACGCCTCCGGCCCGAGGGGCAGCGCCCCGCTTCCCACCAGCGCTCCCGCCATCACGATATTGGTGAGGATCGCGGCCCCCATCTCCAGGGCGATCACCCCCGCCGCAGCCAGGTCGGCCAGATAGGAGGGATCGTCGATCGCCAGGGCGCCGGCATCGACGCCGACATCCCCGATCCACAGGGTGCCGTCCTCCGGCCCGCCGGC
>CAZFGZ010000209.1:0-4011 GCA_964518585.1 uncultured Dehalococcoidia bacterium
AGGAAGGGGCGGCCGCTGTCGATGTACTCGCGTACGGGGTCCAGGAGGCAGCGCTCGCGCAGGTTGCGCATGGTGTCGGCGGCGGCGCCCACGCCGGGGAGGATGACGACGCGGGCATCGCGCACGGCGTCCGGGTCGCTGGTGACGCAGGCCTCCCAGCCGACCCGCTCGACGGCGCGGGCGACGCTGCGCAGGTTGCCGGCCCCGTAGTCAACGATAACGATGCGTCCCATCACGGCGTCATTCTAGCATCTTCTGCATATGAACCACGTCCAGCCAGCGGCCGAACTTGAAGCCCACCTCGGGAAAGGTGCCCACGTGCCGGAAGCCGAATCGCTCATGGAGGTGAACGCTCACCGTGTTGCCGCCGTCGATCAGGGCCATGATCGAGTGTAATCCGGCCTCACGAGCCGTCTCGATCAGGAGACGCAGGAGGGCGGAGCCGATGCCCCGGCCGCGGAAGTCCTTGTGGATGTAGATCGAGTCCTGCGCCGTGAACCGATAGCCGGGCTTGGCGCGGAACGGCGACAGGCTGCCGAAGCCCGCCACCTCGTCTCCTACCGCAGCCACCAGGACCTGATAGGGCGGGCGATGTTCGTCACACCACCCCTGATGCTCCTCCCAGGTCCGCGCCCGCAGGTCGAAGGTGGCGGTGGAGTGGAGCACAGCGTCGTTGTAGATGTCCAGGATCGCCGGCTGATCGGCCTCAGCAGCGGGGCGAAGCGCGCAGTCCAGCACGATGACCGTTCCTCCTCTCGCTTTCAAGAATAGCCGACTCGTGTTACGAACGTGTTTCGTCGGGCAGGCAACGGCTTGCTATGCTAGTGCCGCCATGACCACTGACCGGGCTCTTCAGGAGGCGAAGTTGCGGGTCGAGGAGCTGCTGACGCACGCGTGCCAGCCGACCCGCTCGACGGCGCGGGCGACGCTGCGCAGGTTCCCCGCACCGTAATCGACGATGACGACGTTCACAGAGTTCATTCTGACATTGCCGCCTCCTACGTTTCACGAAATGGGCCACCGCAGAGTCTTACTTGTAGGAGATCGAACCGAAAGGGGCGGGAGATGTTTCCAGTATCCGCCGAAGAGGCCCTGAGAGCGGCACTCGCTAGCCGCGAGAGTGAGGTCCAGCGCCTGTTTGTGGAAAAGGCGGCTGGCCGGGTGCACGGCAACGAACGGCGGACGATGTGGCGCTGGCGCGTCGAGCCGGGGAAGGAGGAGGCCTTCGAGCACCTCCGAAGATGGTTCCTCACCGGTCTGAACGATGGGCCGGTGGAGACAGCGGCCGCAGATCCAGCGATTCACGCAAGACCGCCGGAACGAACGCAAGAGGCGCCGGCCGAGCGGCGGGCAGCCGGTCGCCGGTCATCGCCCGTGCGTGGCGGCGCCCGCGTGACCGGACGGTCTCTGTTGAGGGCAGGGCGGTGGCTGCTAGAATGGGGCGGGGAGCCTTCCGTAACCGAAGAGAGCCGGGTCTAGGCGGCGGGAGTAAGCGTGACACCGCCAACCTTCGAAAGGCTGATAGATCACCATCAGCGAGAGATCATGAGTTACATCCTACGCTCTCTGGGGGACCGTGACCTGGCCCAAGACGTCTTCCAGCAGACCTTCCTCCGCGCC
This sequence comes from uncultured Dehalococcoidia bacterium, assembly GCA_964518585.1. Classification (GTDB taxonomy): domain Bacteria; phylum Chloroflexota; class Dehalococcoidia; order DSTF01; family CAZFGZ01; genus CAZFGZ01. The sequence goes on from CAZFGZ010000209.1 coordinate 1,621, forward strand.
TTCCGGGCCTACGGGAGGCTCCCCACGGAAGCCAACCACCGCGCCTGGCTCTACAAGATCGCCTCCAACGCCTGCCACGACGCCCACCGCCAGCGCGCCCGCTCGCCGCTGCCCCTAGACGAGTCCGTGGCCGCGCCCGATCGCCTCGATAGCAGCACCCACGTCCTGGCACAAGAGGTCGCCGCGTTCGTGCGCTCGCTGCCAGCGCGACAGCGACGGTCCGTGGTCTTGCGTAAGTTCCAGGGCATGGACTATGACGAGATTGCGGCCGTCCTGGGCTGCTCGCCGGAGGCGGCACGCGCAAACGTGTACCAGGGCCTGCGCAAGGTGAGGACGCACTTCGCCGAGGTGGATCATGCGTGAGGACCGCTGTTTCGAGGAAGAAGACCTGCTGGCCCTCCTGGCCGGTGACGAGTCGCCCGAGGTCTGGCGTGAGCACCTGCGCGGGTGCCTCGAGTGCCGTGAGCTGTTCTCGGCGCAGGAGCCCCTGCGGCGCGCCCTGGAGAACCCGGCACGCCAGCCCATCGACGCGCTGGTGAAGGCGGCCCGCGCCCACCTGGAGGAAGCGCTTCATCCAGGCGCGAAGCCGATCGCCTACTACGACGCCTGGCCCGACACGCCCGTGGGACCTCTCCTTCTGGCCGCGTCGGACCGCGGGCTGTGCGCCGTCTCCTTCGGCAGCTCTCTGGACGACTTCCTGCGACGTGTAGAGCGGCGCGGCTTCCGGCTGGCACCCAGCTCGGAGCGCGTCCGAGAGGCGGTGAAGCAGCTCAGGGAGTACTTCGCCGGCCGGCGCCGACGCTTCGACATGACGGTAGACCTGGCGGGCCAGACGCCCTTCCAGCGCCAGGTGCTGGAGGCGACAGCCAGGGTCCCGGCAGGCTCGGTGGCCAGCTACGGCGACATCGCGCGCGCCATCGGCAGGCCGAGGGCCACGCGGGCTGTCGGCGCCGCCCTGGGCCAGAACCCGGTGCCTCTCGTCGTGCCCTGCCATCGCATCATTGGCAGCGACGGCGGGCTCCACGGCTACGGCGGCGGCCTCGATATCAAGGAGAAGCTATTGAGGCTGGAGGGAGCGCCGATCTAGCGTCCAGCTTTCGTGAGGTGGGCGACCGCTTGCTATACTAGTGCCGGCATGACCACTGACCGCGCCCTCCAGGAGGCGAAGCTGCGGGTCGAGGAGCTGCGGGCGCAGATCGCGCACCACGACTACCTCTACTACGTGCTGGACAGCCCCGAGGCCAGCGACGCGGAGTACGACGAGCTGATGCGGGAGCTGCGGCGGCTGGAGGAGCAGTTCCCGCAGCTCATCACGCCCGACTCGCCCACGCAGAGGGTCAGCGGGCAGCCCGTCGAGGCGTTCGGCATCGTGGAGCACCGGGTGCCGCTGCTGAGCCTGGGCAACGCCTTCGACGACGCGGAGCTGCGGGCCTGGTATCGCCGGGCCACGAACCTGGCGGAGACGGAGCGCTTCCCGATGGTCTGCGAGCCCAAGATCGACGGCCTGGCGGTAGCGCTGGTGTACGAGAACGGGACCTTCGCGACGGGGGCCACGCGCGGCGACGGCATGCGCGGCGAGAACATCACGCAGAACCTCCGCACCATCCGCAGCGTGCCGCTCAGCGTGGGCGACGGGATACCCCCTCGCTTCGAGGTGCGGGGCGAGGTGTTCATGACGAAGAAGGGGTTCGAGGAGCTCAACGAGCAGCGGGGAGAGGAGGGCCTGCCTCTCTTCGCCAACCCGCGCAACGCGGCCGCGGGCTCGGTCCGCCAGCTCAACTCGCGCATCACCGCCCAGCGGCCGCTGGACATCTTCGTCTACCAGCTCGGCTGGGCGGAGGGCGCGCCCTCGCCCGATTCGCACTGGGAGACCCTGGAGTGGCTGCGCTCGCTGGGGTTCAAGGTCAACCCTCAGATCGCCCGCTGCGAGGGCATCGACGAGGTGGCGCGCCACTGCCAGCGCTGGACGGAGCGCCGGGAGACGCTCGAGTACGAGATCGACGGGATCGTGGTGAAGATCGACGATATGGGCATCCAGCGGGCCCTGGGCGTGGTGGGCCGCGAGCCCCGCTGGGCGGTGGCCTACAAGTTCCCGCCGGTGCAGCGCACGACCAGGCTCCTGGACATCGGCGTCAACGTGGGGCGCACGGGGACGCTCAATCCCTACGCTAAGCTGGAGCCCGTGAACGTGGGGGGCGCCGTGGTCAAGCTGGCCACCCTCCACAACGAGGACGACATCCGCCGCAAGGACATTCGCATCGGCGATACGGTGATCGTCCAGCGGGCCGGCGACGTCATCCCGCAAGTGGTAGGACCGGTCCTCAGCAAGCGCACCGGCGAGGAGCGCGTCTACCGGATGCCCAGGCGCTGCCCCGAGTGCGGCACGAAGGT
>CAZFGZ010000210.1:0-3978 GCA_964518585.1 uncultured Dehalococcoidia bacterium
TGGGGCCTCCTACCACTGCGTTGGTGGCGCCGTCGATGACGGAGACGGTGGCGACGCTCCAGTTGGTCACGTAGATGCGGTTGGTCACCGGGTTGACGGCCAGGCCCGTGGGCCCCTCCCCCACGGGCACGGTGGCGATGACGGTGGCAGCGGCGGCGGCGTTGCCCGGCGAGAGGGCGAGGGCCAGGGCCAAGGTCGCGGCGAGGATCAGGAGGAGTTTCGACTTCATGGAGGGCCTCCTTAGTTCGGGGAGCATGCATGCGCGTCATGTGGACACTATGGTCACGATGGCCGGTGTGTCAAGACCCTCGCTGCTGCGAGTGATGGGCGTGCGGGCGGGGTTCAGACAGGCGCAGGAGGCTGGCGGCGCTCGCTCAGGGCGGGGGGCTCTCGGTCGGGTTGTAGTAATCGTAGACGAGGCGGGAGAGCTCGGCCATGGTGCCGCCGGGGTAGTCTTCGGGGCCGCGGTCGGAGAGGATGACGATGAGGTAGTCGGCGGCGGGGGAGTAGATGATGCCGGCGTCGTGGGTGGCGTTCTCCCAGTTGGCGGTCTTGTGGGCGACGCGGGTTTCGTCGGGGAGGAGGGCGGGCAGGCGGTCGTCGAGGGCCTCGGAGGCGAGGAGGTCGAGCATGGCCTGGCTGGCGTCGGCGTCGAGGGGCTGGGCGCGGGCGATGGCTTCGAAGATGAGGGCCATGTCGGCGGCGGTGGTGGGCAGGTCGTCCTCGAAGAGGCCGGAGGCGGTGAGGCCGAGGGCGACGAGGGAGGCGTTGACGTTGGCGGAGCCGACGCGGTCCTGGAGGAGGACGGCGGCGGCGTTGTCGCTGACGGACATCATGGCCTGGAGGGCGCGGTCGAGGGTGACGGTCTCGCAGGCGGAGGTGAGGCGGGGGCCGAGGCCGAAGAAGTCGTAGTAGTCGCTGACGATGTACTCCTCGTCGAGGGAGAGGAGGCCGAGGGAGCGCTGGTGGAAGACCTCGTACATGACCCAGATCTTGAAGAGGCTGGCGGCGTAGAAGGGGCGGTCGGGGTTGACGGCGGCGCCGCTGCCGTCGGCGAGGTTCTTGACGACGATGGCGAATGAGTCAGCGTCGTCGCCGAGGGCGTCGAGCAGGAGGTCCTCCAGGGCGGCGTCGCTGGAGAAGGCGAGGGGCTGGTAGGGGTCGGGGGGCACGACGTCGGGCTCGGGGCTGAGGCGGATGGGCTCGTTGGGGTCGCGCTCCTGGCCCTCGGGAAGGGGCGGGGCGCCGCCGGGGTAGGGGTCGGGGCAGCGGGCGGCGGCCTCGGGGGTGTTGGGGGCGGGGGTGGCGGTGCGGGAGGGCGGGGTGCCGGGGCGGACGAGGGTGGGCGTGGGCGTGAGATCGATGAGGGGCTCCTCCTCGATGGCGATGCCGCAGGCGGCGAGGAGGAGGGCCGTCAGGATCGAGGCGAGGAGGCAGGGGAGTCGGGCGCGCATGCGGTCACACCTTCGCCGCCACCATCGGGGTCATGATAGGGCATGAGGGGAGAGGTGGCTAGGGGGCAGGGAGGCGCGAAGGTCGCCGCTCGCCCTTCGACGGGCTCAGGACGAGCGGCCTTCAGATCGCGCTCGTGCTGGGCCTGTCGAACCATGAACGGCTGACTTGGGCCTATCAGCGTTCTGCTAGACGGTGGCCGTGGGGTGGGACTCGAGGAGGGCGCGGCGGAGGAGGGAGAGGGCGGTGGTGACGGCGCGGCGCTTCACGGCCTCGCGGCCCTGGGCGAAGGTGTAGGAGACGGTCTGGGGGACGGTGAAGGCGGCGTCGAGGGCGATGTGGATGGTGCCGGGGGGCTTGTCGTCCTGAGGGTCGGGGCCGGCGACGCCGGTGACGCCGATGCCGATGTCGGTCTGGAGGCGCTCGCGGGCGACGCGGGCCATCTCGCGGGCGCACTCGGCGCTGATGACGCCGTGGCGGTCGATGACGTCCTGGTCGACGCCCCAGGCGAGCTTGATCTCGGTGGCGTAGGAGACGAGGCCGCCCTTGAAGTAGTGGGAGCTGCCGGGGACGTCGGTGATGGTGCTGGCGAGGAGGCCGCCGGTGCAGGACTCCATGGTGGCGAGGGTGAGGGCGCGCTCGCGGAGCATGCGGCCGACGGCGCCCTCGAGGGTGTCGTCGTCGGCGCCCCAGACGGCCTGGCCGAGGATGCGGCGGGCTTCGGCCTCGACGGGCTGGATGAGGCGGGCGGCGTCGTCCCTGGTGGGGGCCTTGGCGGCGATGCGGAGGTGGACGCCGTCGGCGCGGGCGTAGACGCCGACGCTGGGGTTGGTGGACTTGAGGAGGGGGCTGACCATCTCGTCGACGGTGCCCTCGCCGAGGCCGGTGGTCTTGAGGGTGCGGGCGAGGAGGACGGCGCCGGTCTGGCGTCGCTGGAGCTCGGGGGCGACCTCTTCATTCCACATGCGCTGCATTTCGGTGGGGGGGCCGGGCATGGCGATGATGAGGCGGCGGTCGCGCTCGACCCACCAGCCGGGGGCGGTGCCGCGGGGGTTGGGGATGGAGCGGCAGGAGGGGATGAGGGCGGCCTGCTTGACGTTGCGCTCGGGCATGGTGACGCCGCGGCGGGCGAAGAAGTCGCGGAGGGCGCGCTCGATATCGGGGTCGATATGCATCTCCTCGCCGAGGACGTGGGCGATGGCCTCGCGGGTGAGGTCGTCCTCGGTGGGGCCGAGGCCGCCGGTGGTGATGACGATGTCGGAGCGCTGCCAGGCGCGGCCGATGACCTCGGTGAGGCGGTCGAGGTTGTCGCCGACCTGGGAGGTGTAGAAGAGGTCGATGCCGAGGGCAGGGAGGCGCGAGGCGATGTAGTGGGCGTTGGTGTCGAGGATCTCGCCCAGCAGGATCTCGGTGCCGATGGAGATGATCTCGGCTTTCATCGGGGCGCCCGCAGGATAGGGCAGGGCGGGGAGCGAGTCAAGGCGCGCGCAGGACGAGGCGGCCGTCCGGGTCGCGGTAGAGGCGGGGGACGAGGCGGGAGACGTCGACCTGGGCGCAGAAGTCGATGTCGTGGCCGAGGCCGACGTCGAGGAGGGAGCGGGTGTGGTCGGCGTCGTTGAGGGCGGCGAGGGGGGAGCGGCGGTAGGACCGGTAGAGTCGGCGGGCGGCGATGGCGTCGTTCCAGAGGCGGGGGCGCTCGGAGGAGACGGCGAGCATGCGCTCGACGAGGGCGCCGGCGCAGAAGGCGTCCTCCATGCCGAAGTAGCGGCCGAAGCCCCTGCCGGCGCAGACGACGGCGATGTCGAGCTGACGGGGGCGGGCCTCGCGGAGGGCGGCCTCGGCGGCGGCGGAGAGGTTGAGGAGGGAGGCGACGAGGACGGCGGGGGCGTCGGCGGCAGCGGCGAGGGCGGCGGTGCCGTTGGTGGTGGCGAGGATGAGCCGGCGGCCGCGGAGGTCGAGGGTGGAGAACTCGGTGGGGGAGTTGCCGTAGTCGAACCCCAGCGGGGGCAGGCTCCCCACCTCGCCGCAGAGGAGGTAGCGGCCGGGGCGGGCGCTCGCGAGGCGGCGGGCGTCGTCGATGGTGGGGCAGACGAGGACCTCGGAGGCGCCGCGGTCGAGCATGGTGACGATGGTGGAGGAGGCGCGGAGGAGGTCCACGACGAGGCATATCTTGGTGGAGGGGTCGGTGAGGAGGGCGGGGACGAGGGCGACCTCGATGTTCACGGGTCAAGCTGTACCTTCGGCGGGGGGCTGTGTCAAGTCGCGGGCAGGGTGATTTGGCGACCGGCGAGGCCCGGCGCCGCTGGAACCCTGGAACCTTGGAGCCTTGGAAGCGGGAGGCGGGAGGCGGGAGGCGGGATGGGGGAGGGTTGGAGTAGGGGGCTGCTGACAGAGCGGCGGCTCGCCCTTCGACGGGCTCAGGACGAGCGGCCCACTTGGGTTCGTCACCGCTCCGCCAGGGGAGCGGGAGAGAGGACGGGCGGACGGCCGTCCGCCCCTACGACGAAGATTGCGGGGTGGGGCGGG
>CAZFGZ010000211.1:0-1918 GCA_964518585.1 uncultured Dehalococcoidia bacterium
CCGGCGGTGGAGCCCGTAGTCAAACAGATCACTCAGGAGGGCATCAACCGCTACGCTGAGGCTACCGGCGACTACAACCCCATTCATGTCGACGAGGCCTACGCCCGCTCCACCCCCTTCGGCGGCACCATCGCCCACGGCATGCTGGTGCTGGCCGCCATCTCCGAGATGATGGCGCGCGCCTTCGGGGAGGACTGGCTGGGCAGCGGCCGCCTCAAGATCCGCTTCAAGGGGCCAGCGCGGCCCGGGGACACCGTCACCGCCCATGCCACGCCCCGGGCGGCTCGCCCCGCCGGCGAGGGCGGAGTGCTCGAGTACACGGTGGAGTGCCACAACCAGCGGGGCGAGATCCTCATCAGCGGCACCGCTGAGGTGCGCGCCCCTTCCGAGGAGGGCGCCGGCCGTGGATGAGCAGGCGGAACGGCGTCGACGGCTGGCCCAGCGCTGCTTCGGCTGCGGTTCCCTCAACGCCATGGGGCTCCGCATGCAGTTCCGGGTCGAGGATGGTCGGGCCACGGCCGAGTTCACGCCGTCCCCCCATCACCAGGGCTTCCCCGGCCGCGTGCACGGCGGCCTGGTGGCTACCATGCTGGACGAGGCCATGGGCTGGGCCGTCTACGGCCAGGGGGTCTGGGCCATGACCGCCAAGATGTCCGTACGATTTCGCGAGCCCGTGCCCCTGTCCGAGACCCTGCTGGTGACCGGCGAGGTGCTGCGCCATCGCGGCCGGCTGCTCGACCTGCGCGGGGAGATCCGCACCCGCGACGGGAGGCTCCTGGCCCACGCTGAGGGCGTCTTCATGCGGGTCACTGGTCGCCGGGCCGAGCAACTTGCCCGAGCCTATCAGGCCGAGCTGGCCAGGCAAGAGGGCTAGATGCGCATCCTCCTGTACGCGGGCAAGGGAGGCACCGGCAAGACCACGGCGGCGGCCGCTACCGGCCTGCGCGCCGCCGAGCTAGGCTACCGGACCGTGGTGGTCAGCACCGACGCCGCCCACAGCCTCGCCGATTCCCTGGAGACGGAGCTGGGCCCGGAGCCGACCCTCGTCGCTCCCAACCTCTGGGGCCAGGAGACCGATGTCTACTACAACCTAGACAAGCACTGGGGCACCATCCAGGCGTGGCTCAAGGCCCTGCTGGCCTGGCAGGGCGTCGACGAGCTGGTGGCCGAGGACATCGCCCTCGTACCGGGGATGGAGGAGCTGGCCAACCTCCTCTGGGTCAACCACCACGCCCAGAGCGGCGAGTTCGACCTGGTAGTCGTGGACTGTGCCCCCACCGGCGAGACCCTCCGCCTCCTGGCCTTCCCCGAGTCCGCTCACTGGTGGGTGGACAAGGTCCTGCCGGTGGAGCGCCGCCTGGCGCAGGTCTTCGGGCCGGTCATCCATCCCCTCACCGGCATGCCGGTCCCCAAGCGGGAGGTCTTCGACGCCGCTCAGGAGCTGCTGGAGCAGCTCATCGCCCTGTACGGCCTCCTCTCCGACCGCACGCACTCTTCGGTGCGGGTGGTGGTGAACCCGGAGCGCATGGTCATCCGTGAGTCGCAGCGCATGTTCACCTATCTGAACCTCTATGGCTACGTCACCGACGCGATCATCTGCAACCGGCTGCTCCCGGACTCGCTCGACGACCGCTTCTTCGGCCGCTGGCGGAAGGCCCAGCGCGCCCGCTACCGGCTGATCGAAGAGGCCTTCGCGCCCATCCCCATCCTCACCGCGCCCCTCATGCCCGACGAGGTGGTGGGCGTGGAGCGGCTGCGCGAGCTGGCCGCCCGCATCTTCGGCGACGAGGACCCCACCAGGGTCTTCTATCCCTCGGTCGCCCAGGAGGTGCGCTCGGAGAACGGACGGATGGTGCTCAGCCTGGGGCTGCCCTTCGTGGGCAAGGCCGAGATCTCGCTGGCCCAGCGGGGCGACGAG
>CAZFGZ010000211.1:2018-3949 GCA_964518585.1 uncultured Dehalococcoidia bacterium
GACACGCTGGGGGTAGCCCTGGCGGGCTCTCGGGAGGAGGCCGGGCGCATCGTAGCCGAGCTGGCCGCGCAGGCCGGCGGCGCCCCCGAGGCGGGGGTGCTGGGCACGCCCCTTCGCGTGCCCGCGGCCGAGGCCGCCCTGGTCAACGGCACCTTCGGTCACGCCCTGGACTACGACGACGTCAGCCTCTCGATGGTCGGCCACCCTAGCGTGCCCCTGCTGCCGGGGCTGCTCGCCCTCGGCGAGAAGCTGGGGGCCAGCGGCCGGCAGCTCATCGAGGCCTTCGTGCTGGGCTTCGAGGTGGAGTGCAAGGTAGGGCGAGGGCTCGGTCCGAGCCACTACGCCCGCGGCTGGCACGCCACCTCCACCCTGGGTAGCCTCGGCGCGGCCGCCGCCTGCGGCAGGCTCCTTGGGCTGGACGTGGAGGGGATGCGCATGGCCCTGGGCACCGCCACGTCGCTGGCCTCGGGCAGCCGGCAGAACTTCGGCAGCATGACCAAGCCCCTGCACGCTGGCCACGCCGCCCGCAACGGCGTGGTGGCCGCCCTGCTGGCCCAGCGAGGCTTCACGGCCGACCGCGATATCCTCGACGGCCCGCTGGGCTTCGGCAGCCTGTTCGCCCCGGAGGGCGACTGGCACCCTGAGGCCGTGGCGGCCCATCTGGCCGAACCCTGGGACATCGTCTCCCCGGGCATCATCGTGAAGAAGTATCCCTGCTGCTTCGCGGCCCACTGCGCCCTCGACGCCGTCCTCGAGCTGATGGGCCGCGCGCCCATAGCCGCGCACGATATCGAGCAGGTGGAGGTGGCCATGCCCGAAGGCGCGGCGCAGCCGCTCATCCACTCGCGGCCGCAGACCGGCCTGGAGGGCAAGTTCAGCATGGAGTATTGCCTGGCGGCCGCCCTCTTGGACGGCGGGGTGAAGCTGGCCTCGTTCACGGATGAGGCGGTGCAGCGGCCCGAGGCTCAGGCCCTGCTGCGAGGCGTGCGGCCCTCGCGGGGGCCCGGCGAGGCCCAGCGGGTGCTGGGGGGCTACGCCCGGGTGGCCGTCGTCCTGAAGGACGGCACCAGGCTGGAGACGCAGGTGGACTATCCTCGCGGCTCCCCGCAGGCGCCGCTGAGCCGCGAGGAGCTTGCCGGGAAGTATCGCGACTGCGCAGCCGTCGCCCTGCCCCAGGGCGCCGTCGAGGAGTCGCTGCGCCTGCTCTCGGACCTTGAGAGCCTGACCGACGTGTGCGAGCTGATGGCGGTGGTCTGCCCGGCGGGCGCCAGCGGCCCCTTGTAGGCCGCTCGTGGTTCGACAGGCTCACCACGAGCGGAATCTCAGAACCGCTCGTCCTGAGCTTGTCGAAGGGCGAGCGGCGAGTTGTCCAGGACCCGGCTAGTACAGCCTGCTGAGGCTGACGGCGTCCACCGGGCAGCGCTCGACGCACTGGTCGCAGAGGATGCACTCGTCCTCGCTATCGCCGACGATCCGGGCGGTCTCGCCCTCGTCGCGGAGGAAGATGTCCACGGGGCAGGACTGGACGCACTCGCGGCACTGAGGCTCGCGGGCGCAGAGCTCGGCGTCCACCGCGAGGCGGACGAACATGCCGCGAACGGGCGCCCCCGTCGAATTTGCCTGCGTGCCCTTGCTCATGGCTGACCTTCTAGCAGGCTGGTGACAGACTCGCCGCTCGCCCTTCGACAGGCTCAGGACGAGCGGTTCTCAAACCCCGCTCGTGGTGAGCCTGTCGAACCACGAGCCGCCTACTTGAGTTTCTCAGCACCCTGCTAGCCTCCAATGGTCCGCTTCACCAGCGCCGGGACCTGGGAGAAGTCGTCGGCCACCAGGATGCCGGCCTCCCGCATGAGGCGGGCCTTCTCCTCGGCGGTGTCGGCCTTTCCCTCCACCATCGACCCGGCGTGCCCGAAGCGCACCCCCGGCATCTC
>CAZFGZ010000212.1:0-3941 GCA_964518585.1 uncultured Dehalococcoidia bacterium
GCAGCGCGTGCGGCCTCGTAGTCGTCGGCGATGCTGACGTAGTGGACGCCGGCTTCGATGGCCGCCTCCACCAGCCGGCGCTCGAAGTAGACGAACGGCCCGACGAAGCCGAGGGCCACGTCGTAGCCACGAATACCGTCCACCAGCCCCTGGTGGTCGAGGGCATCTAGACGGCACGCCCGTACGGGGCCGCCCAACTCCCCGGACAGCGCCTGAGCCGCCTTCAGGTTGAGGTCAGCCACCATCACCTCATCAACCCCTGGATGGGTGGCAAGTGTTCGTACCGCCTCGTTGCCCATGTCGCCAGCGCCGCCCAAAACGATGAACCTCACACTTGCGCTCCTTTCAAGACACCGCAGTTCCACGTGGGAGAACGCACGTCTCCTGATCGCGGGTCAATGACGTTTCGCGGGCCCGCGGACATTCTACATCGAGTCGAGGGCAACTGTCGGGTGGCGAAGCCCTATCCGTCTCTAGGTAGAAGAAGACGGGCAGTCAAGGCCGGGCCTCGGTGAAGACATGGTGCCTGAAGGCTTGCCTGGACACCTCGGCGTGTCAACGGCCCAGGTGTGGGTGGAGTCTTTGCGCCCCACAGGCTAAAGTGGAGAAGAGACGCGATCCTGGCGCTGACGCAGCGTCCTGGTGCAAACGAAGAGGCGGGTTCAATGAAAGCAGCAGTCTACTACGAGACAGGCCCCCCCAGCGTGTTCCGCTACGAGGAAGTGCCGGACCCGGTGTGCGATCGAGACGGCATCCTGGTCGATATCAAGGCCGTGAGCATTGAGGGAGGAGATGTCCTCAACCGTGCCCGCGGAGAAATGGCGAGCACACCGCACACCGTGGGCTACCAGTGCGCGGGCATCGTCCGAGAGGTCGGCGGAGATGTCAAGGATCGCGCCCTGGGTCAGCACGTCGTGGCCGTCATGGTGCATGGTTCGCACGCCTCGATGGTGGCCTTACCGGTGAGCTCAACGTGGCTCGTGCCGGAAGGCCTGGACTTGGAGTCCGCTGCGTGCGTGCCGATCCCATTCGGTACGGCCGATGACTGTCTGTTCGAGTTCGGCCGCCTGAAAGCAGGTGAGACTGTTCTGATCCAGGCGGGTGGAGGTGGTGTCGGGCTGGCGGCGATCCAGCTCGCCAAGCGTGCGGGCGCGACAGTGCTGGCCACGGCGTCGAGCGACGAGAAGCTGGAGCGGCTCAGGGACTTCGGTCTGGACCACGGCATCAACTACGGAACGACGGACTTCGTCGCCGCTGCCCGCGAGCTCACCAGCGACCGAGGTGTGGACCTAGTTGTTGACTGCGTGGGCGGCAGGACGCTGCAGGGGAGCATTGAGTGCCTGGCCTACCGAGGCCGGGCGATCAGCGTGGGCCATGCCGGTCGCGATGATCAGCCGCCTGACGTCGGTGCGCTCGCCTCTGGAAACCGGACGCTAACCGGTGTCTCCCTCGAGTGGGAGGCGCTGCTCCAGCCCGACCGCGTGCGCGCTATGATAGCGGGCCACCTCCAGGATGTCGCCAGTGGATCGCTGAGCGTGGTCATCGACCGCAAGTACGCTCTGTCCGAGGCGGCCGCAGCTCACGCCTACATCGAGAGCCGCCAGGCCTTTGGGCGGGTGCTGTTGATCCCGTAGGTGGCGCTGTACCGTCGCAGTGCTGGGGGGTGGCAAGACCCCATCCCTATCTGGAGAAGAGGAAAGATGACGTTATGCCACCCCACAGGCTTGACGGACGGCTTTGCGGGTGGCTAGGATGCAGCGTGTCAGGCTGGTTTCAAGTGTTTTTCGCAACACTCAGATGCCAGCGCCCTGACAAACCAGGTGGGAGCCGAAAGGCTCCCGCTTGGTATCTATGAGATTCGACGAACTTCACGGGCGGTGCTAGGATTCGGGGTTGTGGGATGGCAAGACTGCATTCGTATCTGAACGGTTGTTACGCAGAGGCGTCGGGTCCAACGCCTTTGGGCGTGATGCCCTCACAGAGATCCGGCACCTCGGCTAGCGGTGCGTAGCTGCCCAGCCAACCACTCCGGCACGCGACCATCTGCCTCGGAGGCAGAGGGTTGGGTGGCGCCCTCCAGATACGGATGACATCCTGCCATCCACAGCTGGTCGGACTCTAGTTCAGGGAGCCATAGTAGGGGAGTCACCCCTTAGCCATCCGCCGGCGTCTAGCACGAGTCTTGGCCCTGATGTGGCCCCCAGAGGCCCGCTCGATCTCTTCCTGTGAATATCGGAATGCTCGGAAAAGCCAATTGTTCTCCCCCAGGAGACCAGCCTCTCCGAAGTAGGGGTTGATGTACTCCCAAACGACCTCCCTGTCCCGCGTCACCTCGAACAGGCGACCGAAGACTCCCTCGCAGATGAAGGTGTTGCCATTGGGGAGTCGCTGGGCGCTGGACTCGTAGGGGCTGTAGAAGTTGAATATCGGCCGGTCTTGATAGCTCCACACAATCTGCTTCGTCGCAGGGTCGATCTCCAGCACGCGCGAGAATGTGAATGGACTGTCCGAGCGGTGCGCGCCGTTGTCGAAGACCAAGATGTTTCCGCTGGGCAGGAGGTTTGGGTAGTGCTGCTGGGCGAGGACTTTGGAGCCTAGGCGCCAGCGGATGTTACCCGTACGCCGTTCGACTATGGCGATCGTGCTGATGTTGCGGAAGCTAACCAAGATGTCGCCGCCGGGGAGTTCGTCAACGGTATTGGCGTGAGTCCATTCGTCGCGCCAGTCCCGTGGAGTGATGCGGTCGACCTCCGGGTCGAGGTGCTGCCAGGCGTGCCACTCCCAGACGACCTCGCCTTGCTTGGTCATCTCGACGATCCTGTCTGAGCACATCACTCCCCCGTGCTCCGTGCCAGGGAGGCCGCCGCGGACCTTTGCCGCGAGCTCGGGAGGCACCTCCTCGATGCAGAGCATCAGGACGTTGCCGTTGCGCATCAGGCGAGCGTCGTGGTGATGGTCGGGGTGGCGCACCTCCCAGAGCACATTGCCGTCCCAGTCGATCTCCATCACCACGCCCGCCCTAACGAGCTGCCAGACAGGGAACCGCCTCGCTGACCCCGGCTCCCTCCGCGTTCTGCATAAGGCGAGCAGGTTTCCGCTAGGCAGGAGAGATGCGTAGCCGGTCGGTAGTGGTGTCGGCCACTCGTGGACGACCTCCCCCTCCATGTCGATGAGCAATGGTGGACCACCCTTGAACTGGGGTGTGAACAGGGTGTATCCCTGAAACGCTCTCTCCGCCTCGTGAGCGATGAGACCAACGCCACGGCGTCGCTGAGTCTGCTGGTCGACGGATGTGTTCATCTTCGCCGTTCCTCCCGATGGACTAGACCTGGGGCTGGGCTCCTATCCTAGCCGCTATGTGGTCTTCCCGCTACGCCGTGGTATTCGATGAACTTCCGAGGCCGTAGCCGGATGGTCACGGTGTGGGGTGCCATTATTCCATCCGTATCTGAACGGCAGGCACGCTGGGTTGGCTGGGCCAACCTTGAGGCACTGTGTCTTCACGGAGATCCGGCTCCACAGGGTCGGGTAGGTGGTGCAAGGGGATCAAGCTGCTCGTTCCGTTGAAACCGTTGTCTGACCGACCCGCCTGCGGATAGCTTGAGGCAGTCGCAGCGCCGCCAAGCCAGGTGGCGGGCTCGGGCATAGCACACTACGGCCAAATGGTGTCCCCTGCCAAGAGACCACACTAAGTCTGCATCGTGTGCGTTGCGTACCGGGGGGCAATCTGGCGTCGAAGGCCCTGCCCGCCTCCACACACACCACCGCTCGCTATGTCAGTCCCGCGATGGCGGTGGTAGGATAGTCCGGCCAGACCGAGAGACGTGGCCGAATTCCTGGAAGGATGCCGCGCCTATGAGCCTTCGCTTACGGCACTAGCGGACAGGGGTTACCTGCAGCACCTGACGTTGAGAGAGTGAGGTCAGGAATGACGCATTGGA
>CAZFGZ010000213.1:0-1790 GCA_964518585.1 uncultured Dehalococcoidia bacterium
CGGGAGCCGCTGGACTTCGACCTGGTCAGCCAGCTCACGCACATGTCGGCGGTGGCTACGGCGGGGATCTCGCGCGACCGGCTGTTCGGGGGGACGGCCAACCTCGACTACAGCACGTCCCGCTTCTTCCGCAGGGTGCACCTGGTGTCCCAGCGGCTCAACTATGACTATTCCCACGCGTGCGAGGTGGTGGCCGATACGGTCGGTCCGGAGAGCGTGCGCAACCTGCTTCTGCGCTTCTCCACCTCTCTTTCGGCGGGTGAGGCGGAGGCGGACTTCCTGACCCGCGAGACGGATGTGCAGCTCGAGCTGTATGGCAAGAAGTATGAACGCGACATGGAGTCTCTGCGCAAGTGGAGCGACGCCTATGTTGCCCTGATGGTCTCCACCACGCTCATCGTGGTGATCTCTCTGGTTTCGATGATGATCTACTCGTTTGCGATGGCCGCCATCCTTGGGCTGGCGGCCATCGTCGTGCTCATCACCGTGATGGGAGCCTGGGTCATCTACAGTGTAGCGCCGCATGAGGTGAAGACGCACCGTCTGCCCCGGAAGTCCATCGAGCAATATCATGCGGAACGCCTGGGTCTTATCCTCGTGCCGGTCGCGGGCGGCCTGGGCGCCCTGCTGGGATTCCTCTTCGGGTTGGGGCCGGCGCTCATCGGTGCCTCCGTGGTGCTGACGCCTGTAGGCTACGTCGCGATGCGCGATGACTGGAAGATCGATGCCCGTGACCAGGACGTGACCAGCTTTCTGCGCGGCCTCGGCAGCGCGATGGCGGGCGTGGGGACCTCCGTGAGCGAGGGGCTGAGCCGACTGAACCGCCGCTCCCTCGGCGCCCTGGAGGCCAATGTGCGTCGCCTGCATGTCTGGTTGAACAGCGATATCGCCCCCAACCTGTGCTGGCTGCGCTTCGCCGGCGAGACGGGCTCAGAGCTGGTAACGCGGTCCGTGCGCATCTTCTGGGACGGCCTGCGGATGGGAGGCGACGCGGGCGAGGTGGGTACCCTGGCCTCGGCCTACGCGTTGAAGATCACCGTGCTGCGGGCCACCCGCAGGATGGTGGCCAACACCTTCGCCTTCGTGATCGTCCCCATGCACGCTGTCATCGTGGCGATCATGCTCTTCATTACGGAGGTGATGCGGATCTTCGGCGGGGAGCTGGCGAAGGTGCAGAGCCAGAGCCTCGACAGCGATATCGTGGCGGAAGCGGGCGTGAGCAACATCCTGACCTTTGCCGCTCCCAACATGGAGTTCGTGACCCTCTTCGTGGGTGCCATGATCCTGCTGTTGACAGCGGCGAACAGCTTCGCGCCGTACGCGGCAATGGGTGGGAACCGCTTCAAGATTTTCCTTTTCCTGGCGGTCATGATGTTCATATCCGGCGTGGCGGTGCTCGTAGTGCCTCGGGTCGTCTCGAGCCTGTTCGAGGCCGTCGCCCACCCGCCGGAACAGGTTGGAGGCTAGAAAGGAGGCGACCCATGGGTCTTCTATCGCGAGTTCTCAAGACACCCGACGACGACTCGGATGAGGTGCAGAAGAAGCTCCAGGCTGAAGAGAGCGGCCTTTTTATGGCCTCCTCTCCGGCCGGTGAGGAAGCAGCAGATGCGCTACCCGAACCGGGAGCCGACGCGTCGGCGGAGGCGACGGGCGAGATGGCGGCTGGGGCAGAAGGGGAAGCGCAAGGCGCGTCGCCGGAGGAGGAAGGCAAGCCGCCGGAGGCGGCAGATGACACCGGGTCCGGCGAGCCTGCCGCGAGCGAGTCCGCGGAGGATTCCGCGGACGATCCC
>CAZFGZ010000213.1:1890-3931 GCA_964518585.1 uncultured Dehalococcoidia bacterium
CGGGTCCGGCGAGCCTGCCGCGAGCGAGTCCGCGGAGGATTCCGCGGACGATCCCCTGGCTGCTTTCAGGAGCACGGTCGGCCAGCATCGCCACGCGCAGGCGATCCAGGATGACCTGGTGGATGTGCCAGCGGCGGAGCTGCTGGCCGAAGCCCGCTCGATCCTTGATGCCCTCGGCGGGGCCGACCAGGGCTCCCATTTGCCCGGAGAGGCGGAGGAGGAGGCCGCCTAGCCGGAGATGCTCTCCACGAGGTGGACGTGGGCTGTTCGGGCTATTGCCGTGCTGACGGCAGCACTGGCGGTGGGGCTGATCGCGATGTCGCTCCGCGCCGCCCGGGCCGAGGCCGGGCCTGATTCGGCGCCGCTGGGGGAGGTGCCGGGAGTGGCCGAGCTTGTCGAGCCGGTCCAGGCCGCCCAGCCGACGCCCGCGCCCAGCTATCAGGTGCCGGCGGACGCACTGCCCGCTACCAGAGCCCGGCCGCTGTCGGGACGTCCCTCGTCGTCCGAGAGTGCGGAGGCGGAGGCTGAGCCTGCGCCCACGCGACCCCTGGTGGCGGTACTGGAGATCGCCAGCAACGAGGGCGGGGCGGCGACGGAGAGGCTGGCCCTGCTGGTCAAGGAGAACCTCGAGGCCCGGGGGCACCAGGTGAGCGTGATCGATTCCGGCGCCGGAGGCGGCTCTGAGCCGAATGCCACGGGAACACCTGGCGGCGGTACCGAGCCGCTTCGGCCCGATGCGTACGTCTCCATCAGAGGCGTGGCGGGCGGAGGCGGCGGGCAAACGGGTATCGAGGCGTGGTTCTGCGAGCTGGAGGGCTCCCTCAGCGGCCGCCTGGCGGATCTGCTGTTGGAAAAGACCCAGGAGGCCTTGCTCCTCTCTCCGGATTCCCAGGACGGCCAGGGGAACGGGAGGGTCGAGGAGCCTGAGGGATTCCAGTGTGACATGCTGCTGGCAGGACGAGGGCGCATGCCGGCGGTGCTCCTGGAGCTTCCGGCCGCGTTGTTCGACGATCCGCTGGCACACGAGCGCGTGGCGGAGGGAGTCGCAAGCGGGATCCAGCAGTTCTTTCAGCGATACGGTGGTTCGCTGCTACAGCAGGAGCAGCAGCGCCGGATGGGGTGGCCGGCTATCGGGCCGATAACGAGCTACTTCGGCCCGGCCCATCCGCTGGGGATCGACATCGGCCAGTCGGAGGGGCCGATTGTGGCGGCCACGGACGGCATCGTTACCTTCGCGGGGGGCGACCCCTGTTGCTCCTACGGCCTCTTTGTGGTTATCGAGGGCCCGGAGAACATCACCACTCTCTACGCGCACTTCGAGTCGATCATGGTGACCACGGGGCAGAGGGTGCGGCAGGGACAATGGCTGGGCATCGTTGGCTGCACGGGCCATTGCTTCGGCACTCACCTTCACTTCGAGGTCATAGACAACGGCGTGCGCCGGGACCCCCTCCTGTACCTGCCCTAGCGAATAGGCATCTCAGCCCCCTGCCGCCGAGAGGGCATCTGCCCCCTATAACATAGACGGCGGCATCACCCCTGCTGATTCGGGCAGCGTGGTTATGTGTCATCAGTCATATGAATGAGAACAGCAATTGACGCCCAGAGAGCGGGGCCGCTAACATAGTGAGCCCTACAGACTTGCGGCTAGTCCATCAAGAGCAACACACCGATTCTCTTCTGCCTTCTAGTCCGAGACAGCAATCATGAAGTAGATGACGAGGTGAATCATCGTGGCAGAGCAGAATGTTCTCTACAGCAAGGAAGATGGCATTGGGATCATCACCATCAATCGTCCAGAGAGGATGAACGCAGTCACTGATGATATGCTCACGGATATCTTTCGCATAGTGGCAGACACGATTCGAGACGATGAAGTCAGGGGGGTGATAATCACAGGGAGTGGTCGTGCCTTTTGCGGGGGGACCGATGTCTCAGCCCTGGGGCGAAGCGAGCAGGAATCGGCCGCGGCGAGTCAAAGAAGAGCGGAAGTCATGCAAGGGGTAAGCTCACCGGAGAGTCCCTTATCCCGCTGGCTGTT
>CAZFGZ010000214.1:0-3908 GCA_964518585.1 uncultured Dehalococcoidia bacterium
GGGGGACGCCCTGGCGCTCGGCGGTGGCGATGTACATGGCCCAGATGACGGCCGCGGGCGAGTTGATGGTCATGGAGGTGGTGACCTGGTCGAGCGGGATGCCCTGGAAGAGGATCTCCATGTCCGCCAGGGAGGAGACGCACACGCCGCAGCGGCCGAACTCGCCGGCTGCCGCGGGGTCATCGGCGTCCAGGCCCATGAGAGTGGGCATGTCGAAGGCGACGGAGAGGCCCGTCTCGCCCTCTTCCAGGAGGTAGCGGTAGCGCCGGTTCGTCTCCTCGGCGCTGCCGAAGCCCGAGAACATGCGGAAGGTCCACAGACGCCCCCGATGGCCGGTGGCGTGGATGCCCCGGGTGAAGGGGAACTCCCCCGGCCCGCCCAGGTCGCGCTGATAGTCGAGCTCGGGCAGGTCAGTGGGGCCATAGAGGCGGCGGATCGGCCGGCCGGAGCCCGTGGTGAACGATGATTTGCGCTCGCTGGCGTTGTTGGTGTGCTCCTCCCAGCCTGCGCGGGCCTGGGCGAGGCGCTGCATGGTCTCTTCGTCGTGCATGGGACTCCTCCGTGGGGAATGCCGGCGGTAGCTTGATTATACCGCCTCGGGGTCTCTGGGGGCGTGGGTCGGTGAGATGGTCGCTTCGGTCCGGGCGAAAGGGGTGCAACGGCCCTTTGCTCGAAGCGGCCTCCGGGCCAGGCTATCGGCAGGAGCCGCCGATTCGCAGCGGAAGGGAGAGCACGATGGATGCCAGGGAGCGCCGGTCGAGAATCGCCGAAATGAACCTCAGGATGCCCTTCGCCCGAGCGGTGGAGAACTTCCGCCAGCAGGCCCTGAGCCGCCCTGACTACGATGCCGCCCGCCTGTTCGTCTGGGCTCAGATGCAGGCGACCAGCGTCGTGGAGATGCTGAAGGAGGTGGAGGCGCGCCTGGGCGAGGAGGGCCAGCGGGCCTGCATCGACGCGCTGGAGCGGGTGGGCCGCCGTGTGGCCGAGGAGAGCCTGGCGGAGGCCCGGATGCCGGACGACCTGAGCCCCGTCGAGGTCGGCTCGCTCTGGTGCACCTGGCTCAACGAGGTCTTCTACGCGTCCATCGAGGAGCCACACATCGAGGGAGAGGACGCGTTCTCCTTCGACATCCTGTACTGCCCGCACCAGGACACCTACAGCGCGGACGACTGCCGGGT
The DNA here is from genome assembly GCA_964518585.1 of uncultured Dehalococcoidia bacterium. Taxonomy (GTDB): domain Bacteria; phylum Chloroflexota; class Dehalococcoidia; order DSTF01; family CAZFGZ01; genus CAZFGZ01. Next base: position 1,179 of record CAZFGZ010000214.1, read on the forward strand.
GCAGCGCTATCTGGTACAGGGGATGGGGCAGGGGGCGGCGGGAAAGATCCGGATGGGCGTGGGCGACGGGCTCAACGCCGCCTTCACTCAGATTATGCCGGCGGGCGCTCCCACCTGCCACTTCCGCGTCTGGCGGCGCAAGCCGGACGAGGAGCCGGACGCCTGGCGCCGCGATTCGGACAGGCTGGCGGAGCGGGCGCTCAAGCGGGCGCGCCCGAAGAAGTAGCTGGCGGCCCGGCGGCGGAGTATCATCTAGCCGCTATGGATGCGCGCGACCTGTCGGCGCTTGAGTTCAGGGTCATCGAGACGGGCGAAGCGTCGAGCCAGGAGCTCGAGAAGGCGTTTTCCCTCTTCGAGATGAACTACCGCCAGGCCAACCGGGCATTCCTGGAGAAGTCGTTCCGAACGCTGCGATACCTGGCCCTCGCCGAGGACGAGGGGGCGGCCGTAGGCTTCGCTCTCGCGGACAGCCGGGTCATGGACCTGCCGCGACTGCCCGGACAGCGCGTCAACCTGGCCGGCATCTGCTGCATCGCGCCGCAATTCCGGCGGCAGGGCCTGTTCGCTCAGCTCGAGGTGCGGGCCTTCGCCGCCGTGGAGATGCCGCCGCAGCCACGCCAGCTATACTGCGGGCGCATGGCGCACCCGGCGGCGCTGCGGGTGTTTCGCGGCCATCCGACGCTGATCCCCAAGCCGGGCATGAGGCCGACACCGTGGCAGCAGGAGGTGGGCCGGGCCGTCGCCGAGGCCTACGGGGTGCACGCGTTCGATCCGGAGACGTTCGTGTGCATCGGGTCGGGCGAGCCGATCGGGTATCCGGTCATCGATTTCGAGGTGGAGGCGGAGGAGTGGGAGGTGTTCAGGCCGGTGAACCGGGATCGGGGCGACGCGCTGCTGGCCATGGCCTGGCTGCCGGACGCGCCGGAGGGGTGGTAGGGAGTGGCTGGGGGAGCGGGCGGCGGGTGGAGCGGGAAGACTAGCAGACGGGCCACGTTCTGCCGTTCTTAAGGACTCGCTGGAGTCTTCTCCGACGGCTTCGCTTCCCTGTGGCTCCTGCGGCGCGGGGTTGCCTTCGACACCGTGCTGGCATCTACGGTTAGATTCGAGGGCTCATCGGCGCGCTGGAGGCCGATTTCGAGGACAGGGACCAGCGCCGTTGGCCTAAGGTCCTCGGGGCCTGCCCCTGCGTTTGCCGCGCCAATGCCGAATTTCATGTAGATGATCCACAGTCCTTCTGACAGGCCGAGCTTCTGAATCATCAACTCGGCAAGCTCTTGATACGTGAACTTGAACTGCTTGGTCTCAGGCACCATCCGGCTCCTTTCCGTGCAGGGATAGCGTCGTTGCAGAGGAGGTTGGCGACGCGGCGTGCATTTGATCCAGGATCATGGCTAACCAGAGAGGCGCCGGTGTTCCTCCAGTGATGGCATGCTGCTCTACCTTCAGCCCTGGGAGAGACACTCGACGCGTCTGAAGACGATAGAGATAGTCGTCGAGCTTGGCGGCTATCCAACTGTGAGCGTCCTCGGCGCCCACTCGAGCTGCAATGGCGGAGACGAGAAACTGGTTGAGGCTGATGCCATCGCGACGGGCGTATTGGGCCGCGCGCTTGTGGATGCTCCTGGGCAGCCTCAGCGAAACGGTTCCGCTGTAGCCCTGGGTGGCAGACGGCTCTGGAATTGCCATGCCCTGGGAGAGAGCGGCATCTACCCAGTTCTCAGCGGCTTCCTGCAAGTTACTGTATGCTTCGTCGGGGGTCGCGCCCTCAGACAAGCAGCCCGGGAACTCCAGGACTTGTGCGGCGTAGCGTCCCGTGTCATCCGGGATGATTACACGGGCGTAGGGCTTTCGCAGGACTTGTGCGACGACTTCGTTAGGCATCTGCCATCCCCTCCTCATAGTCTATGTCTTCCTCCAGCCTGTCCAGTACGTCGTCTACGGTAATCGGGCTCATCGGGCCCGGATGGTTTGGAATGGTCAGTGGCGGTCGACCACGCTTCGCGAATGTCGGCTCCTTTCCGCCCTTGCGGAGTTGCCGTCCGACGGAGAGAGCGATGCTCGCGAGCTGCCTGTGCCTAACGTTGGCCTTGTGGAGGCGAAGGCGCTCGATCCGGCGGCGGAGTCTCCGGATCTGTGGAGCATCCACGGTATCATATTTGATACCATATCCCCATCTCTGTGTCAAGACTCGGCCGGGATAGAACATGGCTGAAGGGGCCGGGCGGCCGGATGCCGTTGCAGGCGGCCAGTCAGGATGTCGGTCCAGAGAAGGTTAAGGTTGAGGTAGAGGCAGTGCAGTGAACGGGCGGCGGCACCCCTACAACTCCATCTCGCGGACGTCCGGGGGCACGATGAGGGGCGCCTCGGTGGCCGCGATGACCTCCTCCGGGGTCACGCCGGGGGCGACCTCGCGCAGGACCAGGCCGTCCGGCGTCACCTCGATGGCCGCCAGGTTGGTGACGATGAGATCCACGCACTCCTTCGCCGTCAGGGGATAGGTGCACTCGCGGAGGATACGGGGGGAGCCGTCGCGGGAGGTGTGCTCCATGGCGACGATGACGCGCTTGGCGTTGGCGGCCAGGTCCATCGCGCCGCCGATGCTGCCGCCGCCGCGCTCGGGGACCAGCCAGTTGGCGAGATCGCCGCGCTCGGAGACCTGGAGGCCCCCGAGGACTGTCACGTCGATGTGGCCGCCGCGGATCATGGCGAAGGAATCGGCGCTGTGGAAGA
>CAZFGZ010000215.1:0-3903 GCA_964518585.1 uncultured Dehalococcoidia bacterium
GCCTCCTCGAAGGTGCAGCCGGAGAGGCCTCCCCACTGGGGCTGGTCCATGGTGATCTGGATGCCGTACTTGTGGCCGGGAAGCTCCCGGGAGTAGATGTAGCTGGCGACCTCGGCCTGCTGGATGAAGTTCTTGGGGGTGCCTCCTCCTACGTACACCACCCCGGTTGCCTTGGCGCCGAGGGCGATGTAGGCGGTCTCGAGCACGTCGCCGATGATGTCGAAGAGGACCGGCCGGCCGCTGTCCACGCGCGTCGCGGCGATGGCCATGCCGTGGACGCTGTCGCCGAGGGCGGGGGTGTAGATGGGCACGCCGTTCCTGGCGGCGGCCGTCAGGATGCCCTCTTCCTGGGCTACGGGGATGAGAGCCTGCCCCAGGAGCTCGAAGTACTCGCGTGTGGTATAGGGCCGTCCCGGCTCCAGGGAGCGGGAGAAGTCCGTTACGAAGTCCTCGGCCTGGGAGAAGTCGGTCTCCGGGGCGAGCACGTCGTAGAAGCGGTTGATGCGTCTGCGTCCCAGCTCTACGTCGTCCATTTCGGGGCTGCCCTGCCAGTGGGGCTTGCCCAGGGTCTCGTAGACGTCGTGAAAGAGGTTGGCGCCGGTGCTGACTATGCAATCGACGAGCCGGTTCTCGATGAGGTAGACGAACACAGGCCGCATGCCCGCGGGCACCATGGCCCCGGCCAGCCCGAAGAGGATGGTGACCTCGTCCTCCAGCATGCGCGACCAGATGTGGACTGCCTGGGCGAGGTTACGGGCCTGGAAGGAGGTGCCGGCCATACTCTCCACGATCTCGGCGGCCGTGGCCCGGTCGCTGATGCGAAACGGTTTCACACGGGTGTGGAAGTACTCGTTCACGGCGAAACCTCCCCGACGGAAGCGGTGAGGCGCTCCCGCTGGGCGGCGGTCAGGGGCAGGGCGGCCTGGACGGCATGGGGATACTCCAGCCCGCGCTCGAGGACCTGGGTGCGCATGTCGGCCAACGCGAATTCCCGGCGAATATCCTCGACTGCCTTGGCGGCGTCAAAGCCCTTGCACGAGAAGATGTCCGCCCAGAGGTAGCGATGTTTGGGGAAGGTATGAATGGAGATATGGCTTTCCGCGATCAGGACGAAGCCTGAGATGCCCCAGTCCTGGGGTTTGGTCCCCACGTAACGCTGGACGTGAGGCGGTGCTATCTTGGTCATTCCGATGCGGCCCGGGTAGTTTTCGAGGAAGTCCCGCACCAGCTTCGCATTGGCGAGCCGCTCCGGGTCCCCTCCGAACCCGTCGATGGTAACGTGCATCGATCCCCCCTTCCTATCAGGCCCGGGGCATTACGCCCCGGCGGAACATGGCGGCACCTCCTGCGTCGAGTGCGCTAAAAGGCCCCCGGCAGCCTCAGCGCTGAGAGCCACCAGCAGGCCAATCTGATTGCTGTGCCGATGAGAAACCCCGCCGGCTGCGACCCGCCCCCCATGGCGACGGGAAGCACAGCGGCGATGTTAGCACAGCCTCTATCGCGACGCAATAGGCTGCGTGGAGGCTGGCGGCGTGATGAGACAGCCTACGTTTGGGGCGTCTCGCCAGATCGAGGGGGCATGCGGCGGGAGCTTCGTCGTCCGCCCCGGCGACCGCGACGGCGGCGCTTGGGACGTTCCGTTGGGGGCGTCTCTGGAGCCCCTTTGGCCACGGGCGGCGCCTTCGCAGCGGGCCTGTCGTCCTGGGGCCTCGCTTCCTCGCGCCTGCGGAGGGGCTTCTCCACCGCTTGCACCAAGTCGGCCGGTCGAACCACCGTCCCGTATTGGGCCTGGAGTTCGAGACAGGGGATCTCGTACGTGGTCATGCTCTCCAGCAACAGCATCGTGACCGTCTGCTTGGGCACGTTGATGGAGGCGATCTTGGCCTCGCCGGCGGGCGTGGACAGGCGGGTGCCTATCTTGGGGAGGGTGCCCCGGAGCTCGCGGTAGGCGTCGTGCTCGTAGGTGAGGCAGCAGAGCAGGCGGCCGCAGACACCGGAGATCTTTCCGGGGTTCAGGGGCAGGTCCTGCTCCTTGGCCATCTTGATGGAGACGGTGGGGAAAGAGGTGAGCCAGGAGCTGCAGCAAAGCCGCTCGCCGCAGCGGCCGATGCCGTCGACCATCTTGGCCCGGTCTCGCTCGCCAACCTGTAGAAGCTGCACCCTAGCCTGAAAGGTAGAGGAGAGGTCCTTTGCCAGCGAGCGGAAGTCCACGCGCTCGTCGGCGGTGAAGCAGAAGGTGAGTTCGGAGCCGTCCAGGTCGTAGTCGCCGGAGACCAGGCGCATGTCGAGGCCGTGCTCCGTGACCTTGCGCTGGGCGGCCTCCATGTTCTGGGTGGCCTTGTCCTTGAGCTCGGACGCGCGACGCAGGTCCTCGGGGCTGGCCAGGCGGGTGACCGGCTTGAGGGTCTCCTTGATCTCGCTTGCCACCACCTGGTCCGGGGCGACTACCACGCGGGCGATCTCCTCGCCGCGGGTGGTCTCGACGAGGACGTAGTTGCCGACCTGCAGGTCGAATCCGCCGGCGTCGAAGTAGTAGATCTTGCCGGCCTCCTTGAATCGCACGCCCACGGGCACTCGCTGCTCTGCCATCTAGTCCGTGTCGGGACCCTCGATCATCCGTGCTGCGCTACGGGCGACGGAGAGAGAGTCCCGCCTCCTTTCATCTCGATGTAACCGAAGCGGCCGCCTTCGGCGCGGGCAGGCCCAGCATGAGGACTTCCAGCGCCAGCACGGGGCTGGCGTTCTCCCCCAACTCGCCGGCTGCCCTGGCGATAGCCTCCAGCGCCTGGAAGACGACCCCTACCTCATATTTTGCAGCCTGCCGACGTAACCTGTCCAGTTGATCGACGTGAGTGACCTGCTCCGAGCGTCCCACCGACACCAGCAGCACGTCTCGCCACCACTCCTGCCAGGTCTCGAGGGTGCGCAGGACGCCGTCGCGGTCTCGAAGGTAGCGGGCGCCCATCTCCGCCGCGAGGGCGATGCGCTCGGCGTAGCCCGCCTCGGTCAAGCGCTGGGCCTCATCCAGGGCCGCCTCGTGTGCGGCGAGGAGCTCCTCGTCGTCGAGGGCGGCCAGGGCCCAGCCCAGGCAGCCGCGGGAGAGCCGCGCCAGGAGCTCCGCGCGCTCGGGCGGGACCGACCAGCCCTCCTCCAGGGCCCGGGCGGCGGCCGCGACGGGCGACGCCCGAAACGGCACGCGCCGGCAGCGCGAGCGAACGGTGGGCGGCAGCATCTCCTCGCGCTGTGCCACCAGGATGAGGACGACGTTGGGCGGGGGCTCCTCGAGGGTCTTGAGGAAGGCGTTGGCCGCCTCGGTGGTGAGGGCATCGGCCGGGTCGACGATGATCACCCGGCAGCGCCCCTCGTAGGGGGTGCGGCTGAGGACGCGCTGCATCCGGCGCACCTGACAGATGCGGATGTCGCGGGAGCCGTCGGTGCGGTGGTCTCGGTGCTCGGGCTCTTCGCAGAGGCCGCCGACGCCCATCGTCTCTACGTCGGGGTGCTTCCCGTCGGCGATGAGGCGGCAGGCGCGACACTCCCCGCAGGGCGGATCGTCTCCGAGGCAGTTGAGGGCCTGCGCGAACCGGCGGGCGGTGGTGGCCTTCCCTACGTGGGCCGGCCCCACGAACAGGTAGGCGTGGCTGATGCGATCTTCCGCGAGGCAGCGCGCCAGCATGGACACCGCCGCGTCCTGGCCTACTACCTTCCACATGGCGCTAGCACGCTCCCGCAGAAAGCTTGCCGGCGAGCCGGCCACATCGCGCGCCGCCTGCGGCGGGGGCGGAATGGTCGGACGGGGAACGGTGAGGACGGAAACCCTGGGGGGCGAGCCCCCTGTGTCCCCGACTGGCGGAGCCTTTGCTCATCCTGCTAGGCCTCTTCCGGCAGGAGGTCGCAGCGGAG
>CAZFGZ010000216.1:0-3850 GCA_964518585.1 uncultured Dehalococcoidia bacterium
ATCGATGGTGGTGCCCGGGGGCAGGCCATCGATGATCTGCATCACCTCGTCGGGCGCGACGTACTCGCAGTTCAGCGGCGGCAGAGTGATGGTGCCGGTGCCGTTGTCCGGAGCGGTGCACGGCTGGCTGGCCCCGCTGGCGCCGATGATGAGGTCGCCAGCGCCCTCGCCGTTGGCGACGGCCGCCGCCACGGAACAGCCGGATTCGTCACCCGGGCCGCCGTTGCCGTAGACGGCTGGGTCGCCACTGGTGCTGTCCGGGTCGTTCACGGGCAGGAGGGCCTCCGCCCGGAAGATGGTGAGAGCACCAGCTACGGCCGCAAGTACCAGCGCGAGAAGGATGAGCCGGGCCCGCAGAGCCCTAACGACGTAAGGTATCCACATGACAGCATTCCTCCACGACTACGGCGGGAAACAAGGCGGGGAAGGACAGGCGAGCATGCGCCTATGGCGTATATGATAACATCCCCCGTCAAGAGGTGCCGGGTCTCCGTGAGGCCGTCGAGCCTACCTCGGTCTGCGCGCGCGGCGCGGCGAAAGGCCGCTGAAGCGGGCGCTCCCGGCGGATTCGGGGTAGACTAGATGTAGGGCAGCTTAAAGCGAGGTTAAGCTCCCCATAGCACACAGTGGCGGAGGTTGCGATGGGCAAGATCAACGCCACGCAGCGGTCGTATCTGGAAGGCCGGTTCGGCAACCGCGCGTCCTTCCGCAAGGCGGAGCGTAGGCTCTACGGCCACGACATCGCGGCCGTCCCCAGCCTCATCAAACCCCTCATCGGCGACACGACTCCGGAAGCGGTGGTGCAGCCGGAGACGGAGGAGGAGCTGGTCGAACTGGTCCGCTGGGCAAGGGAGCATCACGTTCCGCTCACCCCGCGCGGCAAGGCGTCGTCTGGCTATGGTGGCGTGCTGCCGGTGAAGAAGGGCCTTGTCGTCGACTTCTACCGGATGAACCGGGTCATTCGCGCCGACCCCGATGCCCAGACAGCCACGGTGCAGGCCGGCGTGGTGTGGGAGAAGCTGGACCGCGAGCTGAAGAAGCAAGGGCTGACTCTGAAGACAGTGTACGTGTTCTTCTCCGTCTCCCACTGGCGGCGCAGGCTGGTCCATCTGAATGTGACTGCTCACGCTACCGTTGAGTGCGTGTGGCGGCAGCTGATAGAGGCGAGTCCCTGGGGCGAACAGCCGAAGCACCTGATTCGCGACAGGGACTGCCGCCATGGAGGGAGCTTCAACGGGAGGGCAGCCAGGCTTGGGACATACGCCATGCTAAACCCGGTTCAGGCGCCCTAGGCGAACGGCATTGCCGACTGGGTGGTGGGCACCATGCGCAGGGAGTGCCTGGACCACATCATCGTGAATGAGCGGCAGCTGCGGAGGGTGCTGCGGGAGTACGTGGCTCGCTACAAATGGAGCGTGGTCGCACCGTTCATTGGGCCGGGAGACTTCCACCAGACCGCCAGCCCGCAGCGGTCCGCCTAACGGTGGTAGAATTGTCTCCCGAGCGGTGTTGGGAGGGCTCCATCACGAGTATGAGTGGGTCGCGGCTTAGAAAGAGGGAGGCGGCCGGAATTCTGCCATCCCACAGTCCGGCACGAGCTGATCCGCCGCGGGCTGAACCTATGACTGTACAGTGCTGAGCAGGCGGATGCTTTGTTTCCTGTTGAAAGGAGTGACGGAATGGCGACGTCTGCCTTCCCGGCGAAGTAAGGCTGTGCCAACCGAACGCTAGGAAGAAGGGAGGGTGCGCAATGCCGCTCTTTGGAGGACCGCCCAATGTTGGGGAGTTGAGGGCCAAAGGCAAGGTCAAGGGGCTGATCAAGGCGCTGGGCTATATGAGGGACGCGGAGGACATGGCTGTGAAAATAGAGGCCGAGCGCTTGCGCCAGGACGCCGCAGAGGCGCTCGGGCAGATCGGAGACACGCGGGCCGTCGAGCCGCTCATTGTTGCCCTCAAGGACCCGTGGACGGATGTCCGCCGCGCCGCTGCCGAGGCCCTGGGCCAGATCGGCGACGCCCGTGCGGTCGAGCCGCTCCTCACTGCCCTCAAGGAAGGAGACGTTTTCCTCCAGCCTTCGGCCGCCAAAGCCCTGGGCCAGATCAGCGATGCCAGGGCCGTGGAGCCGCTCATCGCTGCCCTCAAGAACTCGGCCCAGGTCGCGCGCTACGAGGCTGCGGAGGCGCTGGGAAGGATTGGCGATGCACGTGCGGTGGAGCCGCTCATCGCTGCCCTCAAGGATGAGGAGGTGATCTATTTCGATTCGAGGCCTTCCGCGACGCCTGCGATGGCCGCGGCTGAGGCGCTTGGGAAGATTGGCGACCCGCGCGCGCTGGAGCCACTCATGGTTGCCCTCAAGGAAGAAAGGGTGGGGTTGGAGTTTCCGGCATTTGCCGGGGCGCTGACAAGGTTTGGCGCTCCCGGGGTGGGACTCCTCATCACCGCCCTGGCGAACGCGAAGCGCGAAGATGCACGTGATTCGCTCGCCGCCGGGCGGACGCGAAGCATGGACGCGTTTCGCCGGGTGGCTGCTGCGGAGGCGCTGGGGCAAACGGGCGACGCGCGGGCGCTGGCGCCGTTGGTTGTCGCCCTCAAGGATCCGGTCGTGGGCGAGGCCGCCGGCCAGGCGCTGGTAAGGTTCGGCGCTTCCGGCGTAGAACACGTTCTGGCTGCCCTCCAAGACGAAGAGCCGCACGTCCGCCGGGGCGCTGCTGCGGCACTGAAAGAGACCAGCGAGGTAGAGGCGGTGGAGCCGCTCATCGTTGCCCTCCGCGATCGGGATGGTTTGGTCCGCAGGCACGCCGCTGAAGCGCTGGGAACGATCCGCGATAGACGGGCAGTGCAGGCGCTCATCGCCGCCCTCGAGGACGAAGACGGCTCCGTGTGCGGGGCCGCTGCGGACGCACTTGGGGCCATCGGGGACTCACGGGCGGTGGAGCCCCTCCAGACCTCCCTTGAGAACGCTCGGGAGCGTCTTGGGCACGTAGGCGCGAAGCCCCTTGTCGATGCGATCTTATTGGCGCTGACCAGGCTCGGTGCCCCTGGGCAGGTGGCGCGTGTTCCAGACGGTTATTGGGAATCGGCAAAACGCAGGTGGAGCGGATCTTGAGCCTTGCGACGAGCGACCCTCACTCCGGTGACAGTTGCATCGATAGACTGTGCGCTACAGCGATGGTTGCCCCCGCCACGGACAGGATCGCCTTCACCTCCGACCGCGACGGCGACCTCGATATCTACGTCATGAACGCCGACGGCTCCGGCCTCACGAACCTCATCAAGGACCCGCCCGTCGCCGCCGATGTCGGCAAGACGCGGCTGGACGAAGCGCTGGAAGCAGGCGCCGAAAAGGTGCTGGCCCTCTGCCCGTGCTGCGAGTTCCAGTTCCGCGTCACCGCCGACAAGAAGCAGTTGCCCATTGAGGTGGTCGACCTGGCGCGGTATGCGGCGTCGGCTCTGGGCCACGACTTCCCGGACCCCAACCCGGAGGTACAGCGGCAGTGGGCGGTCTTCGAAGCCATGATCGCGCTCATGACGCCCCAGGGCTTCGCCGACCTGATGGCCACCATGTGGCCGGAGCTGGTTGACGCCATGCCCTTCGGCATGGGGCGGATGATGCGGATCATGGGCAAGATGCCGGGAGCCCTGCAACTGATGAAGCCCATGTTCCCCGTCCTGTTCCCCAGGCTGCTGCCCATGATGATGCCCAAGGTGATGCCGGTGATGCTGGATAGGGTGGCCGAGCGCATCCCCATGCCGGACTACATGCTGGAGCAGATGCCGGATCTCATGCCCAAGGTGATGGACAGCCTGATGCCGCACATGATCGGCGACGTGGTGCCGCTGGTCACGCAGC
>CAZFGZ010000217.1:0-3825 GCA_964518585.1 uncultured Dehalococcoidia bacterium
CGCCCACCGACACGCCCGTACCGACACCGACGGACACGGCTGTACCGACGCCCACTGACACGCCTGTACCGACGCCGACGGACACGCCTGTACCGACGCCCACCGACACGCCCGTACCGACACCGACGGACACGCCGGAGCCGACACCCACCGACACGCCGGTGCCGACACCGACGGACACGCCGGAGCCGACACCCACCGACACGCCGGTGCCGACACCGACGGACACGCCGGAGCCGACCGCGACGGACACGCCGGTGCCGACAGCGACCGTTCACGTGGTGACGCCAGAGCCGACTGCTACTCACACGCCGACACCGACGCCCACGGCGACGGCAACCGCTACGTTCACGCCAACGGCAGTAGGGACACCTCCCACCGCTACTTCGACCCCGGAGGGCCTGCTGCCCGTGCGGATGGAGAAGGACGTTGACGAGGACGCGACGGAGGTCGTGGGCGCCGCCAACCTGTTCCTGGAGATGGGCCCGGACGGCCTGGAGTGCCTGACGATCTACGAGCTGGCATCGAACGTGTGGCACGACCCCGACGGTGTGGGCTCGTACGAGTTCCAGGTGAAGTTCGACAGCGAGGTCTTCGACATCAGCATCGAGGATGCGAGCTGGCTGAGCAACGGCGGGGCTCGGACGGTGGACTGCAGCATGAGCATCTTCCTGGAGAACGACATCCGCTGGGCGTGCGCGTCGTCGGGTCCGACTCCGGGGCAGACGGGCGATGGTGTGGCGGCGATAATCACGGTTTGTCCCAGGGCCGACCTGGTGAACCGGCTGACGCCGGGCCAGGAGAACGGCGTGGTGCGGACGCTGCTGGACGAGAATTGTGAGATTGCCGACGTTTACGGCGACCCGCTGCACACTGCGGACGGGGATCTGGCGCCGGGCGTCCTCGCTGGCGGCTTGTTGGAGGTCTGCTCCGACATGACCGTCACCGTCCGCATCCTGGAGGCTGACCTGAACCTCGACTGTGAGGTAGGCTTGGCGGACCTCGCTGCCATCGGCTTCCGCTACGGGTCGAGCTTCGGCGGCATTCTCTACGAGCCGTGGTTCGACCTGGAGCCCGCCCTGCAAGACTTTGACATCGACATCAAGGACCTTCAGAAGGTCTTCGGCCGAATCGGTAGCACGTGCGCGGACCCGGTCCCGGATCAGGACCCCTTGCCGCCACCACCCTAAGGCCGCTGGTGGTTCCGCGGCCCGGCGCCGCGGGGCGCGCGGCCATAAACCCCCCTAGCAGTGACCCCAGATTAGCTCACAGGTACCCGTCCGCCAGCATCCGTGCCGGGCAGGCCTAGTTGTGGCAGAGAGAATGCCGTGGTGGGCCAGGCATGCGATGAGAGGGCGGTCCCTCAGATCGATGCCGTGCTACGCTCGAGATGGCCATGGGACGGGCCTGGAGAGGTTGAGCCGCGTCCCTGCTTTGCTGCAGGGATGGGGCTGAAGAGAGTTGAGTGAGGCGGGGAGGAGAGGAGAGCCCTACTCCACCTGAAACGACTCGATCATGCGTTGGTAGATAGGAAGATAGGGATCGAGCGTGCCCTGACCGTACGTGCTCAGCCCGAGCCGCCAGCCGCACCGTTCGTCCACTGCGTAGGTCGCCACGTGCTCAATAACGAAGGCCTGTACGGACGTGATGTAGGTGAGTTGCTTTCCCGAAATGCCGTCTACCTCAATCGGGGCGGCTGTTGTCGGGTCGATGTAGCCAGCCCCGATGTTCGCCACCGCGCCCGCGTCTTGAATGATTAGGCCGTCCACCGTCTGGTTCTCTCCCTTGTAGCAGGAGACAATGAGCTCGGCGAGCACTGCCCTATCGGCTGAATACAAGGTGAACCTGTCGCCGCTGGCGCCTTGTGGTGTCACCTCCCATCCTTCGGGGTGGCTGATCGAGTAGCCCGCGCTGGACGACTCATACTGGACGAGTGGGACGCTGGGATCTGGGGTCGGGCGTGCGAAGGGTGTGGCGTTGGTGGTGGGTGTCGGTTCCGCCGGCTGTTCTTCCTCGCCGCCGCAAGCCGCGAAGACGGCCAACGCGCCGAGGACTATCGCACAGAGCGCTGCGAAGCAAGCTAATCGTTTCACGAGTTCTTCCCTCAGACGAAGTCAGCGGGTACTTGCGCCGCTCCAGAACAGCTTATACGGGCGCGGGTGTTCGTGCAATGGTCATCCACAGCAGCGGGGAGTGCGGCCTGGGTGTGCTGTCGCCCTGCCTTCTCGGCGCCGCGACTGGCCCGTCTGGTCGGCTTGCGCCGGCTATCGCTCCTGATTGGCTGCCCGCTACGGCGGCGCCTTGCAGGAGTGACCGGTCTGGAGCAAGACCAGCAGTAGATCCTCGGTGACCTTTATGGCGCCATCGGGCGCGTCGGACCACGTCGCACCAACTGAGCGGTCGTAGAGAAGCCCATCCTCGCGACCGTCGCAGTTGTTGTCCTGGTCGTAGCACCGCCCGTCCCCGTTGCCGGGGGTGTGGTCGGGCCCGGTGTTGCACATGCCACCTTCCGATGTTCCTACGTATGCCAGTACGGCCAGGACGTCGTTGAAGATGCTGACCGCCTGGTCCCTTTCCGCCACGCTGCCGCCATCGAACGCGGTCGGTACGGGCACGTCGTAGAAGTCCCAGCGGTTGTTGGGGTCGCGCCCGCCGCCGAGAGCGGGGTTCGATCCGAGCTCCTCCGCGTCGGAACAGCCATCACAGTCCGTGTCGTTGGGGTACGGGCAGAGGCTGAAGGTATGCGCAGCGCAGACGTCCGGGTAGCCGTCGGCGCAGCAGCGCAACGTGGCCTCCTCCGCGCCACGCGTCTCCGTGGGCATCAGCGCGAACTCCGCCATGCCGTTCGCGTCTGTGGCGCCGCAGTCGCTCGCCAGCGCGAAAAGACCCGAAGGCGGGTCAAGCGAGCAGCACACGCTTAGCCCGGCCACGGGGTTTGGCTGCGCGTTCAGCGCCAGCGCGGCCACGTCGGTCTCCACCGGCGAGACCAACGAGGGCAGAGGTTCCAGGTCCGCTGTCAAGAGCTCAATGGTGAATGGGGGCGTCGCGATGCAATTGACCGCCCCCAGGGCGTCCACCCGCGGCGTGGTCACGCCGTTCGCAGAGTCCGTTACCGGAACCCCGGAGCTCTTCATGCATGACTCGATCTCGTCCGGCGTCGCTGAGGGATCGGCATCCAGCAAGAGGGCCGCGACCGCCGCCGCGTGAGGCGCCGCCGTGGACGTGCCGCCGTAGTTTGCGGTTCCCCCGCCGCGGACCGAGGACGTGATCAGCGCTCCTGGCGCCAGCAGGTCCAGCGTGCTGTGCGAGTTGGAGTGGCACACGACGAGGTCCGCCCGACTGCTCCAATCGGTGCACGCGTGCCAGATCATTGCACCCAGATCGTCGTCGTACACGCTGCCCACAGAGACAGCCGAGGATACGCACGAGGGAAAACTCAGGCGGCTCTTGTCGCCGTCGTTGCCGGTTGAGACGAAGGTGAGCACCCCGCTCGACCGCAGGGTATCGAAGGCGGTGGTGAACTCGGGCCAGGCGTCATCACAGGGCGTGGTCTGGGGCCCGCTGCCCAGGCTCATGTTGATGAAGTCGACCCCGTCTTCCGGGTGCCCGACGATGTAGTTCAGCGCGGCCAGCACATCGGAGAACCGGCCGCTTCCGGAGTCGTTGAGCACCTTGAAGGCGATGATACCAGCGTCCGGCGCTACGCCCTCGGGTGCCACCACGCCTGCGCTCGTGATGATGCCCGAGACGTGGCTGCCGTGACCGCTGCCGTCCTCGGCGGCCCCGGGGCCGTGCCGCTCTTGCCCTCCACCTGGGCAGATATCG
>CAZFGZ010000218.1:0-3800 GCA_964518585.1 uncultured Dehalococcoidia bacterium
CGGCCGCCAGCGGCGCGGCCAGAGCATCGATGGTGAAGTCACGCTCGCCCAGGTCGGCCGGCAGGTCGCCACGCAGGCGACCCAGGTCCAGGCAGCGCACGGCCCCACTGTCCAGGATCACCCGCATTAGGCCCCGCTGAGGGTCCAGCGCCACGAAGTGGCCGTCGGCCTCGTCGGCGAGGCGCCGGGCAGCGGGCTCGGGGTCGCCGTCCACCGCCAGGTCGATGTCGGCCACGGGACGCTCCAGGAGGGCGTCGCGCAGGCAGCCGCCGACCAGGTAGGCGTCGAGATCCTGGGATGCCAGGATAGCGGCAAGGTGCCTCAGCAGCTCGATGACCGGTGGGTCCAAACGGAGGGAGACGCTCGATGTTACCGACATGCAGCGACGGCTCTAGAGGTCCGTCCTCACCCCTTCCGACTCTGATCCCTCCTCCGGCTCGAGCTTCATGAGCTGGTCGGGGCTCTCCACGTGATCCACGTACAGGATGCCGTTGACGTGGTCGGTCTCGTGCTCCAGGGCTTCAGCCAGCAGTTCCTCCCCCTTGATACGCACCATCTTGCCCTCGCGGTTCAGGCCCTTGGCTGTCACCGTGGCGGAGCGGTTGATCTCGGCGATGTAGCCGGGGACGGAGAGGCAGCCCTCCGTCACCCGGCGCTGGCCGGAGCGCTTGACGATCTCCGGGTTGATCAGGGTGATGACCTCCTCCTCCGGCAACTGGATGACGACGACCCGCAGGCTCACGCCCACCTGCGGCGCGGCCAGGCCGACGCCGGGGGCCTCGTGCATCGTCTCGATCATGTCATCGATGAGCCGCTGGACCGAGGCGTCGATCTTCTTCACCTTCTTGGCCTTCTGACGGAGCACAGGGTCGCCGGCGGTGCGAATAGGCAATACAGACATGTTGGCATCCCCTGCCGCTGGACCGGCCTCCTTCTATCCACGTTGATTCCGAAAGGGGCCTCGTCAGGTCAGGGTAACAGGATCCACATCGACGATCCAGTTCTGAGGGAGGCGCATATCGCGCAGCAGCTCAGCGGGCTCACGGCCGCGCAGGACGATCTGCCAGCGGTAGCGACCCCGGACGCGGGCGACGTAGGCGGGCGTCGGCCCCAGGATGTCGAGGTCGGGGATGCCCCGGGCATCGCGTTCCTGGTAGAGGATGCGTACCAGCCGCTCGGCCTCTTCTCGGGCGTAGGCGGCGCCGGTGTGCGCGAACATCAGACGCACCAGCCGGCTGAAAGGCGGATAGCCGCACTGCCGCCGAGAGGATATCTCTTCGGCGTAGAAGCCCTCGTAGTCGTGGCGCGCGGCAGCGGAGATGGCGTAGTGATCCGGCGTGTACGTCTGGATGATGACTCGCCCTGGAGCCGTGCCCCGACCGGCCCGCCCGGCCACCTGCGTCATGAGCTGGAAGGTGCGCTCCCCAGCCCGGTAGTCGGGGAGATGGAGCGAGACATCAGCGCTGATCACCCCCACCAGCGTGACCTGCGGTAGGTCCAGCCCCTTGGCCAGCATCTGCGTGCCGATCAGGATGTCGGCCTCCCCCGCCAGAAAGCGCGAGAGGATCCGCTCGTGGGCGCCGCGGCCGCGCGTCACATCGCGGTCCCAGCGCAGAAGGCGCACCCCGAAGAACGCGCGGGCGGCCTCCTCTTCCACCTTCTCCACGCCCGTGCCCAGCAGACGGATGCGGGAGCCGCCGCACTCCGGACAGACCTCAGGCAGCCGGCGGCGCCGGTTGCACTGATGGCAGAGCAGCGCGTCGAACTGGCGGTGATACGTGAGGGCCACCGCGCAGCTCGAGCACTGGGGCACGTAGCCGCAGTCGCGGCACTGCGCGAAGCTGGCGGCGCCCCGCCGGTTGAGGAAAAGGATGACCTGCTCCCCCGCCGCCAGGGCCGACTCCACGCCCTGCCGCAGGGCGCGGCTGAAGATGCTGCGATTCCCTCGCTTCAGCTCCTCCCGCAGGTCTACCACCTGGACCATAGGCAGCCCCTCGGAGGTCGAGAGCGTAACCGAGCCGTCCTCGCCCACCACGGGCCGGACCCGCTCCCGAAGGGTGAGGAGCCGCCAGCGGCCCGCTCGAGCGCGGTGGTAGGTCACCAGGTCGGGCGTGGCGCTCCCCGCGAGGAGAACCGCGCCGCTGAGCTGCGCCAGCATCTCGGCCGCCTCGCGGGCATGGTAGCGGGGCGACTGGTCATGCTGCTTGTAGGTCCACTCGTGCTCCTCATCGATGATGATCAGGCCCAGGTCGGGCTGAGGGGCGAAGAGGGCGGACCGCGAGCCGATGACCACCGCGTAGCGCCCCTCGCGGATGCCCCACCACTGGTCGAACAGCTCCCCCTGAGAGAGGCCGCTGTGCAGCACCGCCACCTGCCCGGGGAAGCGCTCGGCGAAGCGGCGCACGGTCTGAGGGGTGAGGGCGATCTCGGGGACCAGCACGATGCCCCGCCTGCCCAGGGCCACGGCCCGGGCCAGCGCCCGCAGGTACACCTCGGTCTTGCCGCTGCCGGTGACCCCGTGCAGGAGAAAGGCCCGCTCCCCGGACCCATTCTCGAGGGCAGCCTCGATCTCCTTGTAGACGTCCTCCTGCGAGGGGAGCAGCTCCGGCGGCTCGCGCTGAGCATAGTAGTGATCGGCCAGGGGATCGCGCTCCACCGGGCGCTCCTCCAGCGCGATGAGGCCCTCTCCGGCCAGGGCTTGTAGCCCCTCCGCCGCGATGCCCGTACGGGAGCGAAGGGCCGGCAGAGGCAGGGGCTCGTCGCGGGCGGCCAGCTCGGCGAGGGCCGCCGCTGCGGTTCGCTCCGCCCGCGTCTGGCGGAGGGTCCGGGCCTCTCGCACAGCCCGCTCCGCGGCGACCCGCAGGCCCACCACCTCCTGCTCGCGGTCCAGCCGCAGGTAGCCGGCGGTGACTAGGCGGTCGATGCCGCGCCGGTCGCCGACCACCTTCAGGGCGTCGCGCACAGGCAATGTACCTTCCCCGGCCAGGCGCTCCAGCAGGTTGGCCCGCCGCGAGGTTCGGCCGCCGCTCATCGTCTCCATTCGCGCCCGGGCCTCCTGGGGCGAGACGGCCAGCCGGGCCATGGTCACGCTCTTGGGACCGACGCGCGGCCGCGCCAACTGGTACTCCCTGGCCAGGAAGCCGCGCCGCTCGAGCTGCTGCACGGTGAGGCTGATACTCCTCGCCCGCAGCCGCTTGCGGAGCTCCTCCATCTCCACCCGCCCGGAGGCGAGCGCCCCCTCCAGCACCTCGCGCTGGCGGGGAGGCAGGTCGAGAGCAGCCACCTCTTGCGCCGACACAAGCGGCCGCAGGATGGTGAGCGGCTTGCGCTCGAAGCCGGGCGGCAGCATGAGGGAGACCGCGTCGAAGACGGGCGTCAGGTAGTAGTCGGCGATCCAGCGCGCCAGGGCTACGTGCGCCGGGGAGACGATGGGACGCTCATGGATGGGGGCGAGGACATCGCGGGTTTCCGGGAAGCCCGGCTCCTCCGCCACCTCCATCACCACGCCCTGCAGGGTGCGGCGGCCGAAGGGCACGTAGAGGGCCTGTCCCACCTGCACCTCCATGCCCTCGGGCACGGAGTAGCTGAAGGTGCGCCGGTGGGGCACCGTGGAGTTGACAGCGACCTCGACGTATCGCATGGCCCGGCCAGGTAGAACGGTTGGGGCTTGCGGGCGTCGGCCGCCCGCCTTTCCTCATTCTACATCGCGGGAGTAGTGCTCAGCAGAGCAGGAAACCCATGGACAGCGGGTCGGGGCGCCTGGGGGGTGTCCCCCCAGATTTAGAGACTGAGGCCGCGAG
>CAZFGZ010000219.1:0-3791 GCA_964518585.1 uncultured Dehalococcoidia bacterium
GCCCAGGCCGCTGCAACTGATGTCCTCAATGTAGGGGTCCTTGATGAGGGGCTCCAGCACACCCATCCCAATCTTGTCCCGGACGATCACGTACTTCAGACCGGCGAACTGCTGGGCTGTGACGCGAATCTTCGCGCTCCCCTTGGTCTGTCCGCGCTTGCGCTTGCCGTTCCCGGCGGCCTTCGCGGCCTCCTCCGATACCACAACGCAGTTCTCCTCGGCGGCCCTCAACAGGACCTCCGTCTTCGCCTCCGGCGTCTCCGCCCGCTCCAGAGCCTCGACGTACTCCAGGAGGCAGCGTTCTAGCCGTTCACGGCCGGGCTCCAGGCCGGACACCATGGAGGGGTCGACGGAGATGTAGTAGTCCCGGGCATCTCCCGGGGCTTCGTATATGTGGACGAAGATATCGCTGGCCACCGGGTAGATGAGGTTCCGCCGCTCGAGGTCGCTGAGCTTGCGATTCAACTCGGGATAGAACTCGGGCATCCCAACCTCGCCGATCGGCACCTTGTGAAGGTAGTCCAGCAGGTGAGGGGCCTCCTCCACCCGCTCCTTGAGGGGCGGGGGCAGCAGACCGCGGAGACTGCACTTCTCCGCTCCACCTTCATGTCCGTCACAGGTGCCTTCGCCGCTGAAGGGCAGGTTGTTCATGCCTTGGCCTTCGTGATCGGTATGATGCGCATCCCGATGCCGGGCTCCACGTCGAAAGCGATGACATTGCCGGTGCTCCTATCGGCGCCGCGGACCTTCGCTACCTCCAGCTCCTTCAGTAGCTGATTGCCGATCTCCCGCACCCTCAGGCGGAGATAAGCATCGCAGATCGACCGCAGGCGGACGAACATCGGCTCACCGAACGCGTACGAGTGCATCGTCACCAGCAGGGTCTTGTCGTCGTCGCAGAAGCTCTTGAGCGCCGTGAAGAAGGTAAGCGTATCCTGCTCCGGAATGTTCGAAACGAAAACACTGAGCGAGTCGAAGGCCAGGACGTCCCGCTCTTTCATTTTCGCCATGTGCCCCAGCACGGTCTGGAGCATGCCGCGTGCCTCCTCCTCCGTGGGAGCCGATGTGATCGGGTAGACGTTTATCCGCCCCAGAAGGAAGAAGTCCGTGATGTCCAGGCTCAGGCTGCTCATCTGTCGCATCAGGCTGCGGATCGTGTTCTCCGTCGAGTAGTAAGCGATGCGCTTGCCGTCCTGGAGGGCGCCCCACACCAACTGCTGCGTCAGGACGCTCTTGCCCGCCTCGGACTGGCCCTCGATGAGCGTCAGCGAGCCGTCCGGGATGCCGCCCCCCATCTTCTTGTCCAGCTCCGCGTTGCCGGTCGAGATGAGGTGCCGTGCCTGTTCCTGTTGCCGTGACATGTTTCACCTACCCTGCGAATGTCGTGGACACGACTATGCCCAGGTCCGTAGCGATGAGAAGACGGTTGGTGGTGCCGGCGCCCACCGCCGGGTCGAGCTCGATGCGCATCTCCAGGGTCTCCGATGGATTGAGAATCCCCGGCTCGAACGCGTCGTTCACGATGCTCTGCACCACCCACGTGTTGGGAGTCAGCGAGCCCTCGGAGTGAGGGATCCAGGCCAGGACCGGCGTGCCCGTGCCGGAGGTGTACTCAACGAGCACGTCCATCCGTCCGAACTCCGCCAGGCTCGTACTGCCGTCGTTCCGCAGGTCCACGTCCACATACGGACTGCTGTGCGTCACGTCCGTGATGGCGAGCTGAGTCCGCACCTGCTGCTCTGCCCGCGCCTCCATCGCCTTCAAAGACTCCCCCATCTCCCCGAACGAGGCGTAGCCGCTGCGGCCCAGCACCACCGTGGACACCAGGAGCATCGCGGCGACGAGCAGTGCGGGGATGCTGGTTTCCATCAGCCACCGCTCCTAGATACTGAAGAACTTCGCGTCGCTGATCCCGTTAGGGGCCACCACCTTGACGAAGTAGGTGGTGCCGGCGG
This sequence comes from uncultured Dehalococcoidia bacterium, assembly GCA_964518585.1. Lineage (GTDB taxonomy): Bacteria > Chloroflexota > Dehalococcoidia > DSTF01 > CAZFGZ01 > CAZFGZ01. The sequence continues at coordinate 1,956 of CAZFGZ010000219.1, forward strand.
CTAGGGGATCGGTCAGGTAGATCGTGATGTGGAGGGTGGCCGTGGGACCCCACTCAGTGTCGTTCTCTAGCTCGTACTCCCAGCAGGGTGCCTCACAGCTAGCGCCGCCGTAGGGTATGCGCTGGAAGGCGTTCTCCGGCCCGAAGAAAAGGTCCATCTTGTCCAGGGGCCCGATGCGGGACCCTCCTACGTTCTTGACCCAGGCCTCGGACGTAGTGGCGGCATCCACACCCGTCGCGTGGATGATCTCCACCTCGCTGGAGATGCGATCGTTGACGACATCGGACGCCGTAACCAAGGCGCCATGGCTGCGGCCTACCGCAGGCATGACAGCGTTGACAACGGCGATAACCGCCACGACCCCGGCCACGGTCAGGAGAATGGTGGCGATGGCCTTCTCGATGGCTGCACCCCCTTATAATCCCTGCGGTGGCCGCCCGTCTGAACACCCCGGCGAGCATCGGTCCCGGATCGGCTAGGCTCCACGGCGTCGCCGTGATAGAGCCAGGTCTTGGCTGAGTTCGCCGTCGAAGATGGCCTCCAGCTGTCGAAGGGCCACCAGACAATCGTTCACGGATGCCGCCGCTCCGTCCTTGCGGCTGCTCGCCAGCTTTATCACCTTGAGCAGCGGCTCCTGCGCCTCCGGGTGGATCAGACCGGCGAAGCGCGCAAGCTCAAGGACCATCTGCAGATGGTTGGGCCCTATGCGGGACGCTGTCTCGTCGGCCCAGGCCACCAGGCCAGCGATAGTCGGCACGCTCCAGGCCGCCGGATCCGCGCCCTGCCCTGCCTCAGACACCGGTGCCGCCTCCGCCCTGAGAGTGCCTGGCCGGCTGCCAACAGGCTCCGCCGGCATCACACGCTGCTCTGGCGCGACCATCGGCGCGCGCTCACCCGTTCGGTAGTCGGCGCCCGGGTCAATCTGCACCACGCGCGGAGCCGCCTCGGGCGGTTCGCTGGCCGGTGCCTGCTTGGGCGCCGGGGCGGGCGAAACGTCTTCAACCCCTGGCTCCCCCTCGGCCGATCTCTGGTCGGCGGCCGCCGGCCGCTCCACAGGCCGAAAGACCGGCACACCTGCGTCCGGTGCGAAGGGGTTGTCTCTGGTGAGGACGGCGGTCCTGATCTCCGTCAGGATCGTCTTGATCTCGCCCTTAAGGACCTTGAACTCGTCCTCCAGGGCGGCCATCTGGGCTGTAAGCTCCATGGCATTCCTGCCTTCCTCTGGCTGGGGAGGGTGGCGCCCCGACCGTTCCGCCGCTGCGATCTCAAGCAGGGCGCCGCCCTTCCGCAGGTTCCTTCCTAATGCAGCTGCATTACGGCAGACAGCTCCGCGGGCAACTGCCGTGTGATGTCGAGGACGGCCCCCACGGGCGTCTGGATCTCCAGGGTGAAACGGTCATTGGCGGCCAGGCTGGGTGCCGGGCTGATACCAGTCGCCGTGTCGATGGTGACGGTGATCACCTCACCAGGCTCCAGCAAGTCGTCGGTGTCACCCAGCACGACGTCCGTTGTGAACGTCACGTCGTTGTCGATCGTGGTGTCGTCGCGGTAGGCGATGATCGTCGTGTTGTTCGTGGCGTCCGGGTCGAGTGGAACAGACTCACCACCCGCCGTGTTACCGAACGTCAGCACGATGTCGTCGACACTATCAGGCGGCGTGCCCGTAGCTGAGACGACGACGCCTCCCCGCAGCTCCATGGTGCCCCTGGCCTTCTCCAGACCAGCGAACACAGTCTCCTTGCCCCGCTCAGAACTGAACACACCAGTAGTCAGCACGACGAAGGAGAAGACCGTGGCGACGATCACGAAAGCGATAAGGATGATCGCCGTCTCCAG
>CAZFGZ010000220.1:0-3780 GCA_964518585.1 uncultured Dehalococcoidia bacterium
CCACAAGCCGGCCGATGTCATCTCCGTCGCCGAGCTCGTCCACGCCGTCCGTGTCGCCGCCTCGGTCACAGGGACACAGTCACACTCCGCCACCGATGTCCCTGATGTCGTGTACGCCAGCCTCGGCGGGCGGCACGCCGGCGGCAACATCTACGGTCCCGGCATCCCCCCAGGCGAGTGACGGCTGATAGCCTGGCCTCCGCTAGAAGGAGAACGACATGCGTGAGAACGCCCTGAAGCGACTGTGGTCCGAGGGCAAGCCCGCCGTCGGCGCTTGGCTCTCCATCCCCGACGCCTTCTCGGCCGAGTTCATGGCCCACATGGGCTTCGATTGGCTCTGCCTGGACACGCAGCACGGCCTCATCGGCTACGGCGACGCCGTGGCGATGCTTCAGGCCATCTCCACGACCGAGGTCGTCCCTCTCGTCCGCGTCCCCTGGAACGAGCCCGCGTCCATCATGAGGATGCTGGACGCTGGCGCCTTGGGAATCGTCGTTCCCCTCATCAACACCCGCGCCGACGCCGAGACCGCCGTCGCCGCCTGCCGCTATCCCCCCGCCGGCATCCGCAGCTTCGGCCCGACCCGCGCCGTTCTCTACGCCGGAGGCGACTACGCCGCCCGCGCCAACGACGAGGTGCTCTGCATCGTCATGATCGAGACCCGCCAGGCCCTCGACAATCTCGACGACATCCTGAGCGTCCCCGGCGTCGATGCCTGCTACATCGGCCCCGCCGACCTCAGCTTCGCCCTCGGCCTCCCTCCCCGCACCGACAGCGACGAGCCCGCCCACGTCGATGCCGTCGCCCGCATCCTGGCCACCGCCCGCCGCCACGGCGTCGTCGGCGGCATCCACACCGGTGGAGCGGCCTTCGCCGGCCGCTGCATCGAGCAGGGCTTCCAGCTCGTCACCCTGACCTCGGACCTGACCTGCATGGCCAGAGGCGCCCGTGAGGAGCTACAGGCCTTGGGCCGGGCCCGAGGGGGGCCGTCCGCGCCCCCGGCCGAAGCCTGACCGGCCGCCGGCGAATCGCCGCCCTCAGAGTGTGTTCGGCCCTCGCCCGCAGCGCCGCGCCCGGCTGCGCGTTCCGGCCAGAGAGGACAGCCCATGACCCAGAACGACATCACCGTTGACGCGGGCAAGCTCCTGGATCTCACCGCGCGCGCGCTCCAGAAGGTCGGCGTCCCCCACGACGGCGCCAGGATCACCGCCGACATGCTTGTCACCACCGACCTCCGCGGCATCGAGTCCCACGGCGTCGCCCACCTCGCCCAGTTCTACGTCGGCGCGATAAGACGCGGCCACATCAACCCCACGCCGAACACCCGCATCGTCCGCGAGACCCCCTCCACAGCGGTGATGGACGGCGACAGGGGCCTCGGCTTCGTCGTCGGCCACCGCGCCATGACCGAGGCCATGCGCAAGGCCGACGCCACCGGCGCCGGCTTCGTCGCCGTCCGCAACAGCACCCACTCTGGCGCCGGCTTCTACTACGCCATGATGGCCCTCCCCCGCGACATGGTCGGCATCTCCATGACCACCGGCGGCCCCGTCGTCATACCCCCGGGCGGCGCCAAACGCACCTACGGCGCCAACGTCATCAGCGTCGCCGCCCCCGCCGGCGAGGGGCCGCCCTTCGTCCTCGACATGGCCACCAGCACCGTCGCCGTCGGCAAGCTCGAGATCGCCGCCAGGAGAGGCCTCCCCATCCCCGAGGGTTGGGCCCTCGACAGCGACGCGCGCCCCATCACCGATCCCAGGACCTTCTTCGCCGGCGGAGGCCTGCTCCCCCTGGGAGGCACCCCCGAGCAGGGAGCCTACAAAGGCTTCGCCCTGGCCCTGGTCGTCGATCTCCTCTGCGGCCTTCTCTCGGGCTCCGGGGCCAGCCTGCTGCTCACGGACAGCTTCAGCCAGTTCTACGGCGCCCTGCGCATCGACGCCTTCCTGCCCGTCGCCGAGTTCAAGGCCCTCATGGACTCCATGGTTCGCGCCCTCAAGGCCGCGCCCAGGGCCGAGGGCGCCGGCGACCTCCGCATCGCCGGCGAGATCGAGCACGCCCTCGAACGCGAGCGGCGCGCCTCTGGCCTTCCCCTCCACCCGGCCGTCCTCCAGTCCCTCCGCGACATGAGCGCGGAGCTTGAAATCGACTGTGACCTGTAGCAGCATGAGGAGGGACTCGGCCGGTCGGGGACACAGGGGGTGTCCCCCCAAGTAGAAGAATGGAGGCCGCGAGCCGCCGCCGCAGGCGGCGTGCGACGTGGCAGGCAGGCAGGCGTCTTCGCCGCCCTGCCGACGCTCACCAGGAGAAACCACGACAGGAGGCTATGCCATGGCCGCGCAGCTATCGCCCCAGGAGTTCGACGCGCTCCGCAAGATCACCACCCCCACCGTCTCCAACGCCATCGAGACCTTCGACGTCCGCCCACGCAGCCAGGGATTCATGGACGCCAGCATCCGCTGCATCCTGCCCGAGCTGGGCGCCATGGTCGGCTACGCCTGCACCGCGACCATTCGCGCCCGCGAGCCGGAGCCCTCGCCGCCTCCCTGGGACATGTGGGAGGCCGTCCGCCGCCTGCCCGAGCCGCGCGTCGTCGTCATCCAGGACCTCGACGGCCCTCAACCCGTCGGCTCCTTCTGGGGCGAGGTCAACGGCAACACCTTCAAGGCCCTGGGATGCGTCGGCACCGTCACCAACGGCGGCGTCCGCGACCTCGATGAGGTCCGCGAGCTCGGCTTCCACTTCTTCGCCTCCTGCGTCCTGGTCTCCCACGCCTACGTCCACCTGGTCGAGATCGGCGTCCCCGTCAACGTGGGCGGCATCACCGTCAGCCCCGGCGACCTCATCCACGGCGACCAGCACGGCGTCCTCGTCATCCCCCACGAGATCGCTCGCGACATCCCCAGGGCCGCGGCCGAGGTCGAGCGCCGCGAGCGCAGAGTCATCGCCCTCTGCCAATCCCCCGACTTCTCGCCCGACAAGCTGCGCGAACTTCACATAAAGATGGCCCGGCGCTGAGCGCCGGGCCTTCGCCCTGGGGCTGCCGGTCCGCCCGCCGGGCGGACTACCCTAGTAGTATCAGAGCCAGCAGTTGCTGGCCTCGTTGAAGGCCGTTGCGATGGCGCTTCTGAAGGCTATGACCGCCCCCACGATGATCGCCGTGGCGATGAAGGCGAGTATCAGCCCGTACTCGGCCAGCGTCTGCCCGCGCTCCCTCGCTCCCGGCGAGGTCAGCGCCTGCACGCCTACCACCAGGCGCAGCACAGCCTCGTTAAACAGCTTCACCGTAACACCCCAGACTTGATTCCATACTAAGAATCGGCAGGTTCGGCCCGATTCTGGTGCCTTGCCAGCGTCTCTCTGGCTCGAATCCGACGGAAGGCAGCCTCATAGAGCACAGATTCCGCCCTGTCGCTCGACCGCCGAGGAACACCCGGGTCGGCGGCAAACCCAATGTAGGGGCGGTTCGCGAACCGTCCCCGCTGCCTCGCGACCGCCCTCTGTCATTCTGAGCGAAGCGAACAATCTCTGCGGACCGCCCCCGCTGGCCTACCGCCTCCCGCCCCACGGTTCCCGCACGTAGGGGCGGACGGCCGTCCGCCCATGCTCCGTCTCGCCTCTATCTTCCCGCCTCCCGCGTGCCTGGTTCGAAGGCTCCAAGGCTCTAGGGCTCCACCACGTAGGGGCGGTTCGCGAACCGCCCCCTGTCATTCTGAGCGCAGCGAAGAATCTCAGCGAACAACCCGCGACCGCCCCCGCCCGCCACACCCCCACAATGTCGGA
>CAZFGZ010000221.1:0-3712 GCA_964518585.1 uncultured Dehalococcoidia bacterium
CACCAGCCCGACAAGTATGATCAGTAGCCGTCTCATCAAAGTCTCCCCTTTCTCGGTCTAGCGCTCAACGGCGACGGCATTATACCAGGCGCCCCCCTTATCCCCATCCCCCCGGAACCTTTCCCCCCGCTCCTTCGTCTCCTACCACAGATGGCCAAGGGAAGGCCCCAATTCCCCTCCGTCGGGGCACCGCCGACAATCGAAGGCGGCCGGATGACCGCCCAGGCGAGGACCAAGGAGACCAACCATGAGATACGCCCGATTCTCCACACTCCCCCTTGCTCTTGCCGTCCTTCTCCTCCTCGGCATCGGCTCCGCCTGCTCGGAGACCGAGGCCGCCGTCGACGGCTACGTCGCCCTCGTACCCTCCGTCCTCCGCCCGGGCGAGCACGAGGCCGTCTCCCTCACCCTCTTCAGCGGCAACAGGCTCGCCGAGGGCGAGGCCCACGTCTCCCTCCGTCATGACGGCGAGGAGGTCCTCGCCGCAAGCGCCCTCGTCGACGGCAAGGGCACCATCGAGTTCGACGTGCCCCCGCTCGCCGACGGCGACTACGAGCTCACCGTCCGCGGCGACGGATTCGCCGACAGCGCCAAGGTCCGCGTCGAAGAAGGCTCCCTCCTCTTCCTCGAAACCGACAAGCCCATCTACAAGCCCGGCCAGACCCTCCACATCAGGGTCATCTCCCTCGACTCCGAGCTCAAGCCCGTCCAGGTAGACGCCACCGTCGAGGTCCAGGACGCCAAGGGAATCAAGGTCTTCAAGAAGGCCGTCAGTACCGACGAGTACGGAACGACCACCCTCGACCTCCCCATCTCCGACGAGCCCAACCTCGGCGTCTGGAAGGTCACCGTCCAGGCCGGCGAGCGAACCGCCGAGCTCGACGTCCGCGTCGAGGAGTACGTCCTCCCCAAGTACGAGGTCAAGGTCGACCTCCCCAGGGAATGGTTCCTCGTCGATGAGCCCATCGAGGGCACGGTCACCGCCGAGTACAGCTACGGCAAGCCCGTCCGCGGCCAGCTCCACATCGTCGCCACCCGCTACGTCGGCCAGTGGGAGGAGTTCGCCGAGTTCTCCACCGACATCGACGGCGAGGCCGATTTCGACCTCCCCGCCGTCGAGTACGTCGCCGGCGTGCCCGAGGCCCGAGGCATGGGCAACGTCAGCCTCGAGATAACCGTCGAGGAGCGCGCCACCGGCTACGAGGAGGAGACCACCCGCCTCCTCACCGTATCCGAGTCCCCTGTCTCCATTCAGATCATCCCCGAGAGCACCGCCTTCAAGCCCTCCCTCCCGTTCACCTTCCTCCTCGTCACCGAGACGCCCGACAACCAGCCGCTGGACGCCGAGGTATCCATCGACATCACCTACCTCGACGAGGACCTCAACGTGCTGGACGAGGAGAGCAAAGAGATCGACAGCAAGAACGGCACCGCCCTCCTCCACGTCACCCCGCCCGACGACGCCGTCGCCCTCATGGTGGACGCCTACTCGGACGACGCATACGCCTTCGTCGCCCTCGACGCCGCCTACTCCCCCTCCGGCAACTTCATCCACGTCGAGCAGGTCACCGACGGGCCCCTGACCGTCGGCGACGAGGTCGAGTTCAAGGTCCACTCCACCCGCGAGGCCGCCAACTTCTACTACGAGGTCCTCTCCCGCGGCAGAGTGGTCTTCACCAGCTTCACCAACTCCGACGAGATCTCCTTCGCCACCACCCCGCTGATGGCTCCCGCCTCCAGGCTCCTCGTCTACCAGATCCTGCCCAACAGCGAGGTCGCCGCCGACTACATCCCCTTCGACGTCGAAGGCGACTACCCGCAGAGCGTCGAGGCCGCCTTCAGCCAGGACCAGGTCGAGCCCGGCGACGCAGTGGACATCCTCGTACAGGCCGAAGGCCCCGCCAAGGTCGCCCTCGTCGCCGTCGACCGCTCCGTCTTCATCCTCGCCGAGAACCGCCTCAACCTCCAGCAGGTCTTCGACGAGCTGCAGCGCCTCTACATGGAGCCCCAGGCCGAGCTTCACGAGGCCTCACCCTACGAGATCATCACCACCAGGGGCGCCCAGGAGACCTTCCAGGACGCTGGCCTCCTCGTCCTCAGCAACAAGGACGTCCCCGAGGGCAAGGAGTACAAGAGCGAGTTCTGGGGAATGGAAGAGCCTGGCATGCTCGATGCCGTCCCGGCCGCCGGGCGGGGCCTCGCCGAAGCGGGCGGCGAGGCCGACAGCGCCGCCGGCCTCGCCGAGGTGCAGCGCATCCGCCAGTACTTCCCCGAGACCTGGATCTGGACCGAGGTCGTCACCGACGCCCAGGGAAACGCCTCCCTCTCCGTGGAGGCCCCCGACAGCATCACCACGTGGGTCCTCCGCGCCGTCGCCCTCTCCCAGGACAGCGGCCTCGGCATCGCCGAGAGCGAGCTGGTCGTCCTCCAGCCCTTCTTCATCCAGGTCGACCTCCCCTACTCCGCCATCCGCGGCGAGGAGTTCCCCGTCAAGGTCGCCCTCTACAACTACCTGGACGAGCCGCAGGAGTTCGTCGTCGAGATGACGGAAGCCGCCTGGTTCGAGACCCTCGGCGCCACCAGTGACTCCGTCACCGTCGAGGCCAACGACGTCGGCGCCGTCGAGTTCACCATCCGCCCGAACGGCCTCGGCCTGCAGGACATCGAGATAACCGCCCGCAGCACCGAGGCAGCCGACGCCGTCGTCAAGAACCTGATCATCGCCCCCGAGGGCGTCCAGCGCGAGTTCGTCGAGAACCTCGTGCTCGCCGCCGGCGGCTCCAGGACCCTCGACACCTCCGTGCCCCGCGCCATCGTCGAAGGCTCCGCCCGCGCCTACCTCGCCCTCACCTCCAGCTTCCTCACCCAGACCATCGAGGGCCTCGATGAGCTGCTCCAGATGCCCTACGGCTGCGGCGAGCAGAACATGATCCTCCTCGCCCCCGACGTCTTCATCTCCCGCTACCTCCAGGAGACCAACCAGATCAAGCCCGAGATCATGGCCAAGGCCGAGATGCTGATGATCACCGGCTATCAGCGCGAGCTGACCTACCGCAGGAGCGATGGCAGCTTCTCAACCTTCGGCGAGAGCGATGACGAGGGAAGCCTCTGGCTCACCGCCTTCGTCCTCAAGACCTTCTCCCAGGCCAAGGACCTCATCTACGTCGATGAGAGCGTCCTCGACGAGGCGAAGGAATGGATCACCGCCCAGCAGCAGCCCGACGGCTCCTTCGAGTCCGTCGGCTTCCTCCACCACGACGACATCATGGGCGGCGTCCGGGGCAAGACCGCGCTGACCGCCTACGTCGCCGCCGCCCTCACCGAGGCCGGCGACACCGACAGCTCCGCCAGGGCCGTCGAGTACCTGGAAGGCCAGCTTGATGAGATAGACGACTCCTACACCATGGCCATCGTCGCCTACGCCCTCGAGCTCGCCGAAAGCCCCGCCAGCGATCAGGCCTACGACCTCCTTATGGAGATGGCCGAGGAGGACGAGAACGGCATCCACTGGGGCGGCCAGATCGAGCCGCTGCCGGAGGAGCCCGGCGACTTCATGTCCACGATGCCCCAGCTCCCCCAGAGCACCGCCATCGAGGCCACCGGCTACGCCACCCTCGCCCTCACCCGCCACGGCGACCGCCTCAACGCCTCCCGCGCTGCCAAGTGGCTGGTCACGCAGCGCAACGCCTACGGCGGCTTCGGCTCCACCCAG
>CAZFGZ010000222.1:0-3707 GCA_964518585.1 uncultured Dehalococcoidia bacterium
CCTTGCCAAGAGCCCGGTCACCTTGACAGCCGTGATCCGCCCGCTAAGATGGGTGCATCCTCAGTCCCTAGCCACGGAAAGGTCGCCGCTGATGAAGATCCTGGACTATCGCGACGTCGATGCCGACAGAGAGATCCCGGGCGTGGCCCTGCGCACGGTCATCGGACCCCAGGACGCTCCCCGCTTCTCCATGCGCGTCTTCGAGGTAGAGCCCGGCGCGTCCACGCCTCTCCACTCCCACTGGTGGGAGCACGAGGTGTTCATCCTGGCCGGCAAGGGCAAGGTGAAGGGCCAGCAGGGCGAGCGCGACCTCCAGCCCAACGCCGTCGTCTACGTGGCCGGGAACGAGGAGCACTGCTTCACCAACACCGGCCAGCAAGTGCTCCGCTTCATCTGCTGCATCCCGCACACGGAGCCGCCCGGCCAGGGATAGGCGCCTGTCGCCCGCTTCGCGATGCCTTTCGACGCTCAACACCCCGACGAAGGCGAGCCCCTCCGCATCGAGACCGAGCGCGGCCCCATCTCCTGCCTCTACCATCGCGGCCGGCCGAACGGCGGCGCCCTTATCATGGTGGGCGGCACCGACGGAGGCTTCCAGGGCCCCGCCAACGCCATCTACCCCAGCCTGGCCCGCGACCTGCTGGACCACGGCATCGGCTCCCTCCGCCTCGACTTCCGCATCCACGTCGCGCCGGGACCCGTGGAGCAGGGCGCATACGACGTCCTGGCGGGCGTCTCCTTCCTCCAGGAGCAGGGCGTGGGCAAGATCGGACTCATCGGCCACTCCTACGGCGGCGCGGTGGTGATCACCGCCGCTGCGCTCTCCCCGGCAGTGAGCGCCGTCGTCACCCTCAGCACCCAGAGCGCCGGCACGACCCTCGCCCCCCGGGTCGCGCCCCGGCCGCTCCTGCTCATCCACGGCGCCGACGACCGCAGGCTGCCGCCCGACTGCTCTCGCTACGTCTACCGCCTCGCCGGCGAGCCCAAGCAGCTCCTCATCCTCCCGGGCGCCCGCCACAGCCTCCGCCAGCGCCGCGAGGAGCTCAGGGACCTGCTGGTAACGTGGCTGCGCCGGACCCTGGCGCCCACGACGACACCAGAACGCCGGGCCTGAGCCCGGCATCCTGCATTCGACGGCCTCGACGGGGACAGCCCGGACCCTACGGCACCAGCACGATCTTGCCGAACTGCTCGCGGTCCAGCATCCGCTGCACGGCCGCCCGGATCTCGCTGAGCGGATACACCTTGTCGACCACCGGCCTCAGCTCGCCCGTCCGCAGGTGGGGGACCACCTCCAGAAGCTCCGCCTTCGTCCCCATGAACGAGCCCAGAATGCTCTGGTGCGCCATGAAGAACTGCGTGATGCTCAGGCTGGCCTGGTTCCCGGCCGTCGCCCCGCACGTGACCAGGCGGCCGTCTCGGGCCATGGCCCGCACGCTCGCCTCGAACAGCTCACCTCCCACGTGCTCGAAGACCACGTCCACGCCCCGGCCGCCGGTCAGCTTTCGCACCTCCTCAGCCAGGTCCGAGGTGCTGTAGTTGACGGTCTCGTCGGCGCCCAGCTCGCGCGCCTTGCTCAGCTTCGCCTCCGACCCCGCGCTGGCGATCACCCGCGCCCCCGCCAGCTTGGCGATCTGGATCCCCGCCGTCCCAACGCCGCTGCCTGCCGCGTTCACCAGCACCGTCTCGCCCCGGCGCACCTGCGCCCGCGCCATCAGCATGTGCCACGCCGTCACGAACACCAGCGGCACCGACGCCGCCTCCTCGAAGCTCAGGTTCTCCGGCTTCGGGATCAGGCTCTCCGGCGGCACCACGATCAGCTCCGCCAGCCCGCCGTCGCGCCCCTGCCCCAGCAGCCGGTACTGCGAGCACATGTTGTCGCGGCCGCCCAGGCAGGCCTGGCACAGCCCGCAGCTCACCGCTGGCTGCAGCATCACCTCCGCGCCGACCTCGACGCCCAACACCGCCGGGCCCGCCGCCTCGACCACCCCCGCCACGTCGCTCCCCAGGATCCGGGGCGCCGGGAAGATCATACCTTGAGGCGCCTTGGCCGCCCAGGCCTCCAGGTGGTTCAGCGCGCAGCCCCGTACGCGCACCAGCACGTCCCTTGGGCCCACCTCCGGCTCCGGAGCGTCCTCATACACAAACTTGTCCACGCCGCCGCTCTCGTGCATGCGTGCAGCCTTCATCGCCGTGTCTCCTTTCGAGAAGAGAGGGCTTCGCCTTGCGCCAGGTTCCACCGGCCCTAGAATAGTAGGCAACGGCCTGCGATGGGTCAACGAAACGAAGCGGGGCGGCATCCGCGACCTGCCGGGAGCGCGATGCGCCGCCCCTCTTCCTGACAGCGTCCGCATGCAGCAGGAGAGCCCGATATGCTCCAAATTGTCGACGTCGGTGTCCAGCCCTTCGCCCCCTACGATGAGTTCGTCGGTGAGGAGATCGTCCACCACGTCCGGGACAGCGCCCGCGACCTGCGCGGCCTCCGCGTCCTCCACCTCAACGCCACCCCCTACGGCGGCGGCGTCTCCGAGCTCCTCCGAAGCCTCGTGCCGGTCCTCCGCGACCTCGGCCTGGCCGCCGACTGGAAGGTCATCGTCGGCGACACCCCCTTCTTCCAGGTCACCAAGAAGATGCACAACGCCCTCCAGGGCGCCGACTACGACCCGCCCCCCCAGGATCGAGAAGAGTACCTCGACCAGAACCGCCACAACGCCTCCCTGCTCGAGGCCCACTACGACGCCATCGTTGTCCACGACCCCCAGCCTCTCGCTATCCCTCACTTTCGCCCCCACGACCGCGCGAAGTGGGTCTGGCGCTGCCACATCGATACCTCGCAGCCCTCCGCCCCCGCCTGGAACTTCCTCAAGCCCTTCCTGGACGCCTACGACGCCATGGTCTTCACGATGCAGGAGTTCGTCCCGGCGGGCCTCGACCCCACCAAGGTCCACGTCATCCCTCCCGCCATCGACCCTCTGAGCCCCAAGAACATGGAACTGCCCCCGCGCCTCTGCCGCAGCATCGTGAGCTGGACCGGAGTGGAGCCCGACAGGCCCCTCATCACCCAGGTCTCACGCTTCGACCCCTGGAAGGACCCCATGGGCGTCATCGCCGCCTACCGGCGGGTACGAGAAGAGATGCCCGGCGTCCAGCTCGCCCTCCTGGGCAGCATGGCCATGGACGATCCCGAGGGCTGGGACATGCACGCCCGCATCACCGAGGAAACGCAGGGTGACCTCGATATCCACGTCCGCACCAACCTCATCGGCATCGGAGACACCGCCGTCAACGCCTTCCAGTCCCACTCCAACGTGGTCATGCAGAAGTCCATCCGCGAGGGCTTCGGCCTCGTGGTCGCCGAGACGCTGTGGAAGAATACCCCGGTGGTGGCCCACCGCGCCGGCGGCATCACCCTCCAGATGGCCGACGGCGACGGCGGCTACCTCGTCGACTCCGACGATGAGTTCGTCGACAAGATCCTCTACCTGCTGCGGCACCCCCAGGCCGGCCGAGACCTGGGCTCCAGAGGGCGCGAGCGGATCCGCCAGCGCTTCCTCCTCCCCCGCATGGTGCTCGACGAGCTGAGCCTCCTGCGATCTCTCCTCTAGCGGGATGATGAAGGATTCCGCCAGTCGGGAGTACAGGGCGCTTGGCGCCCAAGGTTTCCGCCCTCAGCCTTGCCCGTCCGGCCTTCCGCCCCCGCGCAGCGG
>CAZFGZ010000223.1:0-3707 GCA_964518585.1 uncultured Dehalococcoidia bacterium
CCGCCTGTTTGCCTGTTTGCCTGTTTGCCTGTTCGCCTGTTTGCCTGTTTGCCCGTTCGCCTGTTTGCCTGTTTGCCTGTTCGCCGCCTACGCGCCCTCTATCCGCCCGTCCAGCATCCTGATCGCCCGGCCCGCGCGGTCAGCGATGCCGGCATCGTGCGTGACCATAATGATAGTGAGGCCCCCCTCGTGGTAGATCGCCTCCAGCGCCTCCATCACGTTCCGCCCCGCCTTCGAGTCCAGATTCCCCGTCGGCTCGTCCGCCAGCAGGATCGGCGGCTCGTTGCTCAGCGAGCGCGCGATCGCCACCCGCTGCCGCTCGCCCCCCGACAGCTCCGGCGGCCGCCGCCGCGACTTGTCCGTCAGCCCCACCAGCTCCAGAAGCTCCAGCGCCCTCCTCCGCCGCTCCCCCATCCCCAGGCCCGTCTCGTACATCGGCACCTCGACGTTCTCCACCGCCGTCAGGTTCGGAAGCAGGTTGTGGAGCTGAAACACCAGCCCAACCGTACGCGATCGATAGCGGCTCAGGTCGCGCGCCCGGATGATGTCCTCCCCCAGCACCACGATGCGCCCCGAATCGGGCCGCTCCAGCGCCGCGATCAGGTGCAGCAGCGTCGACTTCCCGCACCCCGAAGGCCCCGTCACCGACACGAACTCCCCCTGCGCCACCCTGAACGTCACGCCGTCCACAGCCCGCGTCCGCCCCTCGTCGAACGTCTTCACCACGTCAACGACTTCGACCGCGGCCACGTCCTCACTCATAGCGGATCGCCTCCGCCGGCGAGAACCGCGCTGCCCGGATGGCCGGGTAGATCGCCCCCAGCACCGCCACCACCACCCCCACACCGATCCCCCTCATGAACACCTCCGGCGAGTACTCGGGGGAGAGGAACGCGCGGATCGCCGGGAACATGGTGATGAAACGCGTCAGCACCACCGCCAGCGCCGACCCGAACACCGCCCCGATCATGCACAGCAGCAGCGCCTCCCCCAGCACCATCTGTAGGATGCGACGCGTCCGCCAACCCACCGCCCGCAGGATCCCGATCTCCCGCGTCCTCTCGAACACCGCCATCACCATCGTGTTCATCACCGCTATCCCCCCGATGAACACCGCCAGGATCGTGATCCCCAGGTTAACGGCGTCGATGATCTCGATGCCCTGATCCACGTCCCCCACGTCGTCCAGGCTGCGCAGCGTCGCCAGGTCCGGGTGGTCCGCCTCGATGCGCGCCGTCAGCGCATCCAGGTCCGCACCCGGCTCTGCCTTGACATACACCAGCGTGTAGAGGCCCTCCTTCCGCTCCAGTTCCCACAGCGTCGGGATGGGCAGCACGCCGCCGCCGTCCAGGAAGACCGCATCCGTGCGATAGATGCCCGCCGCCCGCAAGGTCTTCTCTCGCACCTCCACCAGGTCTCCCACGGCCGCGTGCAATTGCTTGGCCGCCTCGGTGCCCAGCATGATCTCGTCCTCGCCACCCGGGGCCAAACGCCGTCCCTCCACGATCTTCAGGTCGAAGAAGTCCAGATCCTCGGGGTCGATCCCCACCTGCGTGAAGAAGGGGTTCGACCCCACCTTGGAGTAGGCCAGCAGTACCCCGCTGGCGTGCTCCACCTCCGGATAGCTCCTTACCTTCTCGATGTCCTCGGCCGTGAGAACGCTCAGGGTCAGGTCCGCGCTCCCGTGCCGCCCCACCGCGAAATCGCTGCCGCCCGCCTGCAGCAGCTCCAGCGTCGAAGCCTTAGCGCTGTCCGTGATGATCCCCAGCGCCACCACCGCCGTGATGCCGATGGTGATGCCCAGCACCGTCAGCCCCGTACGGATCTTCTGGCGGATCAGGTTTCGGAAGACCAGCAGAGCGAAAGGCATAGCAGCACCCCTCGATACTCCTGAGGGCATCGGTCGGCCCCCCCTACCCCCTACTCTACCGTGTACCGCCCGCACCGAAACAGGGGGTATCCCCTCACCCCTCGGCGGGTGTCACGCGCCCCTTCGAGCTACCCGCCCGCTGTGCTTTCATGGGAGTCGGGCCCGGCCCTCCGCCCACCATCGGCCGGACCCTCAGGGAAGCGAGACATGCCCTCAGACCGCGGCCGCTGCCCCTTCGCCCGCTGGCTCCCCTCCCGCAACTTCGGCTACCCCCGCGGCCGGCACGACCAGAACCGCCCCCAGGTCATCGTCGACCACGTCCTCGAAGGCTACAAGTCCTTCACCGACGCCGACCGCTTCCACAGCCTCGGCAACTCCGCCACCTTCGTCGTCGGCCGCGACGGCACCATCAGCCAGCACGTCAACCTCTTCGACGCCCACTGGGGCAACGGCGTCGCCTACCGCCCCGACATGGGCCACCCCTTCATCGCCCGCATGGCCGCCCTCATGACCGCGACCTCACCCCTCCACGTCGGCGGCAGCTACCGCGGCGAGGGCTGGCTCCGCGACGGCGTCAACCTCCTCAACTCCCGCTCCGTCGCCATCGAGCACGAAGGCTTCACCGGCGAGCAATGGACCGCCCCCATGCTCGCCGCCGACATCGGCCTCAAGCTCTGGATCAACCGGGAGCTTATCCGGTGCGGCTACCCGCCCATCCCCGCCTCAGAGGAAGGCCTCATCGGTCACCACGTCATCGACAGCGTCAACAGGGCCGGCTGCCCGGGGCCCACCTGGCCCCGCCGCACCCTCATCGCCGCCATGGAGGACCACATGACCCCCCACTTCCGCGACACAACGAAGACCGGCTGGGCCAGCGGCCAGCCCTTCGCCGACGGCGCCTACACCATGCAGCTCCGCTCCGACTTCGACCTCCCCGAGCACGCCCGCTTCGCCCTGCTCGAGGTCGAAGCCCGCGGCCCCGGCCACGTCCGCCTCCTCCACGGCGGCATCGACGAACCCGACGCCACCGCCGGCAGGGCCCGCAACGGCATCTCCCACCTCCGCGTCGCCCTCTCCCCCCAGGGCACCTGCACCCTCATCGTCGAGAGCGGCGGCCTCAGCCACCTCCACCTCCGCTGCCTCGCCTACTTCCTCGCCTGAATCCGTAGGGGCGGTTCGCGAACCGCCCCCTGTCATTCTGAGCGAAGCAAAGAATCTCCACGATGTAAAGGGGCGGCCTTCCCGGCCGCCCCCTGTCATTCTGAGCGAAGCGAAGAATCTCGTGCTGGAAGCACAGGCTCCCTCCCTACGGCGCTGCCCCGCAGCTCTGGCCGGACTGCGCCAGCAGCAGCAGCACATCGCTGATGATGGTGATGGCGCCGTCGGGTGTAGCCGAGCGCGTGACCCCGACCGAGCGGTCGTAGGTCTGGCCGTCGTCTACGCCGTCCAAGTTGACGTCCTGGTTGTACTGCCTGCCCGCAGCGTTGGGGAGGCCGCCGTCCTGGCAACCGGTGTACTCGAGGACAGCCAGGAGGTCGGCAATGATGCTGATGGCGTGATCCCTGTCGTCGGTGCCGCTCGGGTCGCCGCTGATGTGGCCGCCGCTGGTGATGATGCCCGAGACGTGGCTCCCGTGACCCGCGCCGTCCTCCGCGCAGCCGGGCCCATGCGAGGAGGTCCCTCCGCACGGACAGACATCGGGGGCAGTGAGATAGCAGTGCTCGCCCAGCAGGTCGTCCTGAAGGTCGGGATGGTTAGTGTCGATACCGGTGTCCAGCACCGCCACGGTCACGCCCGTGCCGGTGTGTCCCATGCCATGGACGTCGTCGGCGTTGAT
>CAZFGZ010000224.1:0-3690 GCA_964518585.1 uncultured Dehalococcoidia bacterium
CCGCTGTGCGCCCGCACCGACCCGGAGGCGTCGTACTCGTACGTCCCCCCACCACGCTCCCAGCACTGTCCGGCAGTTGCCGCCGCCGGACGCTCGGCCCTGGCGAGACCACGAGGGGCGGTCGTGCGACCGCCCCTCGTGGCGCTAGCCCGGCAGGTGAAGCCCTACGGCGGCGGGCAGGAATGGCCCGACTGGGCCAGCACCAGGAGCACGTCTCCGATGATGGTCACCGCGCCGTCGGCAGCACCCGACCACGCTGGACCCACCGAACGGTCGTAGGCCACGCCGTCCTCTATGGTGTCCCCGTCGTCGTCGTCATCGTAGTCTCTGGGCACGCTATTCGGTGGCCCCCCAATGGAGGTCCCTGAGTACTCCAGGACAGCCAGAACGTCGGCGATGATGCTGACGGCGCTGTCCCTAGCGTCCATGCTGCCGCCGCTACCCAAGGTGGGCACCGGCACGCTATAGAAGTCCCAGGGGTTATTCGGATCGCGGGTGCCGCAGGTGGTGGGATCGGCGCCCAGCTCCGCGCTGTCGGGGGCACCGTCGCAGTCGGCATCGATGCCCTCCAGGCCCGGGAGCACCGTGAAAGGCGGGATGCAGGCAGGGGCGGCACCCTCTCCCGCAATCGCGAAGGCCAGGTCGATCGACGCCCCCTCCATGGGATGGCCAGGCGGGTACAGCAGCTCTGACCACTCAGAGGCGTCGTATTCAATGCGGATCGTCGCCGTCGTCGTTCCAGCGTAGCCGTCCAGAGGCGACCCGGGACATCCCTCGAACTCGATCTGGTAGGTGATGTCGAAGAAGCTTTCCACGGCAAAGTCACCGCTGGGCCGCTCCGTCAACGTCGTCTGGCCGGGACTCGGCAGGCCGTAGTCCGTCCCTGCCGTCACCCTGAACTCGCAGAAGTCGGGGTCGCCGAACAGCTCGCCCTGGAAGCGGTACATGTCCCTGGCGAATGTCTGCACCGGATCGCCGGGAGTCCGGGGGCCCGAATGGGCTTCAAGAGCCACCGGCACAGCCAGGTGGCGGTTGAAACCGGTCAGATCACCAGTGCCTGACACGGTGAGATCGAGCGTCGCCTCGGCGCAGCATCCGTGGCCGCCAAGCGAGCCGCCCGCGGTCTCGCACTCACCCGGTGCCAGAGGCATTGTGCAAATCTCAGGGGCAGAGCAGACGAAGTCCATGAGGATGGGGGCTAGTTCGATCGTCGTGCCCGGGGGCAGGCCATCGATGATGTGCATGACCTCGTCGGGCGCGATGTACTCGCACTCCAGCGGCGGCAGAGTGATGGTGCCGGTGCCGTTGTCCGGAGCGCTGCAGAATGGGCCGACTGGCTCCGTGCCGGGCGCCCAGGCGGCGTCGTCATTCCAGTGGTCGAGCGAGGTCTTCCAGCCGAACAGCCCTTCGTCGCTGTCGGCCTGGACGTCCAGCCAGTAGGTGATCGGCTCCTCCTCCGTGCCTTGCTGGACGAACGTGGGCGGCCCGTATCGAATGGTGGTGACTTCAGTCGTCGTTCCAGCGTAGTCCTGCAGCTGCGACCCAGGACATCCCTCAAACTCGATCTGGTAGGTGATGTCGAAGAAGCTCTCCACCGCGTAGTTACCGCCGAGTTGCTCCTTCAGCTTCGTCTCGCCGGGGCTCGGCAGGCCGTAGTCCGTCCCCGCCGTGATCCTGAACTCACAGAAATCGGGGTCGCCGAAGAGCTCCCCGGAGAAACGGTACATGTCTCCGTCGAATGACTGCACCGCTTCGCCGGGAGTGTGGGCACCCCAGTGGAACTCAGAGAACACCGGCACACTGAGGTGACGGTTGAAACCAGTCAGCTCGCCGGTACCTGTCACCACAAGGTCGAGCGTCCCGTCTACACAGGAGGCGGTGCCGCCAAGGGAGCCGCCGGAGTCCTCGCACTCAGGTACCGGCGAGATCGAGCAAAGGACGTTCGGAGTCGTGCAGTTGAAGAGATCGAGGCTGGGGTCCAGTTCGACGGTCGTCCCCGGAGGCAGGCCATCGATGATCTTCAGCGGCTCTTCTAGCGCGATGTACTCGCAGTCGGCCACGGGAAGATCGACGGTGCCGGTGCCGTTGTCCGGAGCGGTGCAGTACTGGCCGGGATCGAGGTTGAAGGTGTACTCCCAGACCTGGGTATCCGCGACGGCCTCGTAGTAGGCCGGCGGCCCAAGCCAGCCTTCCTCCAGGTCGCCCTGGTGAAGGTTCACTGTGAACTCGGGC
Source organism: uncultured Dehalococcoidia bacterium (assembly GCA_964518585.1). GTDB lineage: Bacteria > Chloroflexota > Dehalococcoidia > DSTF01 > CAZFGZ01 > CAZFGZ01. The sequence continues at coordinate 2,233 of CAZFGZ010000224.1, forward strand.
GAGTCCCAGCGCCAGAGGAGCGCCCCCGGATGGCTGGGTTCCTCTCCATTTGCGGGAAAGTCCTCGTGGATGCTCAGGGTGAATGACACGTCATCGGGGCCGCCCGAGGGCAGCGCATCCTCGTACCACGACCCCCAGACGACGACCTCCGTGATCGGGCCGGTCATCGTACACTGGTAGTCGTCGGCCAGGACGAAGTTAGGATAGTCAGCACTGACGTCCATGCCCGTGGAGGCCAAGTCGGGCTCCTGCCGCCACTTCTCTATCGCCACCACCGGTTCCTCCATCCCCCAGAGCCTGAAGGCCAGGTCGATCGACAGGCCCTCCATGGGGTGGCCCACCGGATATCGCAGCTCCAGCCAGTCACTCGGGTCGATGCCCGGTTCCTCACCCACTGCCCAGACGCCGTCGTCATTCCAGTGGTCAAGCGACGTCTTCCAGCCGAAGTAGGCTTCTTCCAGCGGGTAGGATGTGACGTCCAGCCAGTAGACGGTGCCCTCCTCCTGTTGGAACCACTGCTCCTCAGGAACGGGGCAGCGGTACAGCCATATCTGGCTGTCCGCGTAGGGCTCATAGTACGGCCCGGGAGGGTCGAACCAGCCTTCCTCGACTCCGCTTTCGTAGAGGCTGGGCACGCATTCACCAGGCCCGAACGTGTACCACCAGAGCAGCTCGCCCGGATGGCTGTAGTCGGGTGGGTCTGCCGGAACGTCGGAATGGATGCTCACCGTGAACGACACGGCCTCGGGGTCACCGTACGGCAGGTAGTCCTCGTACCACGATCCCCAGACGTCGATCTGGGTGATCGGGCCGGTGGCCGTACACTCGAAGTCGTCGGCCAGGGTCTCGAAGTAGCCAACGGCAGTGACGTCCAGGCCCGTGGCTGCCACGTCGGGCTCCTGCTGCCACTTGACGACCTCGGAGCCACCGCCGGTACCGGTGACGATGCGGACCGTCGCGGTCGTCGTTCCAGCGTAGTCCGCCAACTGCGAGTCGGGACAGCCCTCAAACTCGATCTGGTAGGTGATGTCGAAGAAGCTGTCCACCGCAAAGTCACCGCTGGACTGCTCCGTCAGCGTCGTCTGGCCCGGGCCCGGCAGGCCGTAGTCCGTCCCCGCCGTCACCCTGAACTCGCAGAAATCAGGGTCCCCAAACAGCTCCCCCTCAAAACGGTACATATCCCTGGCGAATGTCTGCACCGGATCGCCGGGGGTGCGAGGGCCCGAATGGGCTTCAAGAGCCACCGGCACAGCGAGGTGCCGGTTGAAACCCGTCAGCTCACCGGTACCTGACACGGTGAGATCCAGCGTCGCCTCGGCGCAGCATCCCTGGCCGCCGAGCGAGCCGCCCGCGGTCTCGCACTCACCCGGCGCCAGGGGCATCGAGCAAGTGACAGGGTTGCTGCAGACGAAGTCCATGAGGATGGGGGCTAGTTCGATCGTCGTGCCCGGGGGCAGG
>CAZFGZ010000225.1:0-3678 GCA_964518585.1 uncultured Dehalococcoidia bacterium
CGATGGCCTCCTCCAGCGTATCTCCCTGAGACCCTGTTCCCGGCAGGGATGGCACCTCGGTCCAGTAGCCCCCGTCCTCGTCCTCGTGAACGATCACCGTGTATTCGATCTCTCTCATGACGCCCTCACAACAGGTCTGCGAACTGCTCTGCCGTCAAGCCGGCATCCTTCACGCGGGCCAGCAACAGACCTGCTCGCAGCGTGCCGTGCCGCGGGATGACGAGTGCCCTTCTCTGGGCGTGCTCCAGGACCACATGGCTGCCGCGGCTTCGAACAACCCTATAGCCCATCTTCTGGAACGCACGAATCGCTCGCTCCCCTGTTACGCCCCGCAGCTTCCTGCCCGCCTCAGACACCAGTGCTCCTCAACATTCTACTTGATTTCTCTGGCACCACCAATCTCACCACAGCCTCCGCCCGCCGCCCGTTAGTAGGGGCGGTTCGTGAACTGCCTGTGCTGCCTATTGGCTGGACGGAACTGCTCGACCCAGCATCACTCGCACCACGTCGCCGTCCACAGGCTCATCGACGACCCGCACATCGAAACCGGCGTCGCGCAGCGGCGCGTCATGAGGGGTGGACTCCTCCTCGCAGTCGAACAAGGACAGGGCGGCTCTCACGAACGCCGTTCGAGGGACCCTCCTCGCGAAGGACACTTCGTCTACGACCACCAGCAGGCCGGATGGCCCGAGGACGCGTCGGCATTCACCGAGAACCTGCGGAAGCCAGGCCAACCCGGTGAAGCACAGCACCACCGTGTCGAATGAGCCGGAGGAGAAGGGAAGATGCTGAGCCAGCCCTCTGGTGACGCCCGCGCGTGCGCCCTGCCTCGCGACGTTCCTCCTGGCCTGCTTTAGCATCCCAATGGAGTTGTCCAGCGCGCAGCAGGCATGTCCGCGCGCCGCCATCGCCGCGAGCAGATGTCCGGGGCCGCATCCCAGTTCCAGGACCCGCGGGCCCTCGACGTGCGACATCGCCGCAAGCTGCCACCTGCGCCACCGCCCGAGCGAGATGGCCCACGCAAAGCCGTCATACAGCGGCGTCAGCGGCCCGAACAGAAGCCTGCCGACGGCGTCAGAGACAGCGCGTTTCGCCGACCTCATGTAGTGTCGCATCGCAGCGTCGCCTCAAGCCCCGTCCCCTGCTCGCGAATCTCGCCTCGAGCAGATATCTCCCCAGATCCCTGTCGCCCTTAGCGAAACGGCCCTCGTCGTTCGCTGCCCGCCGCCCGCCGGGTCCACGGCTCCAGAGTTCCTAGGTTCAAAGGCTCCAAGGTTCCATCTTCTCGCGTGTCATGTCCCCCTTGGAGCTCCTGCCCTCCCCCTGCTACGATCCCCCTGCCAAGCGCACACGGCACCTTAACAACCTCCTACCCGCCCCTCACCCGCAGCCCACGAGCCGCCCCCGCCGACGTCAATCAGCCAGATCGCCCCCTTCGGGAACCTGCCCCGCGATCTTTTTTCGCAAACAATTGGTCAATCAAGCGTCCCCGCCGGATCCCTTCCGTACCCGCTCGTACGCCTCCCGAATCTTCCTCTCCCAACCCTGGTCGCCCGGCTCGTAGTACCGCCGCCCCGCCAGCCGCTCCGGGAGATGCGCCTGCTCGACCCGGTGGCCCTCGTAGTCATGGGCGTACTTGTAGCCCCTTCCGTAGCCGAGTTCCCGCATCAGGCCGGTAACGGCGTTTCGAAGGTGCAGGGGCACCGGCTCCTCGCGACTCTCCCGCACGTCGTGGAGGGCCCGCTGGTAGGCGGTGAGAGCGCTGTTGCTCTTGGGGGCGGTCGCCAGATAGATGGCGCACTCGGCCATCGGCAAGAAGCCCTCCGGCATGCCGATGAAGTGGACCGCCTGCTGGCAGGCCGTGGCTACGACCAGCGCCTGCGGGTCGGCCAGCCCGATGTCCTCCGCCGCCAGTATCACCATCCGCCGCACGATGAACAGCGCGTCTTCCCCGGCTTCGATCATTCGTGCCAGCCAGTACAGAGCGGCGTCAGGGTCCGAGCCGCGCATCGACTTGATGAAGGCGGAGATGGTGTCGTAGTGGGCGTCGCCGGCTCGGTCGTACAGATAGGTGCGATGCTGGAGCGCCTCCTCGATGAGTGGGAGGGTGACCCGGCGGAAGCCCCTTGTGTCGGGCCGAGCGGCGGAGACGGCCATCTCCAGGGCGTTCAGGGCGATACGAGCGTCGCCGCCCACGGCTGTGGCCAGGCCGGGAATGACGTCGTCGTCCACCCGCAGCTTCTGTCGCCCCAGGCCGCGCTCCTTGTCGGCCAGGGCCCGGCGGACGATGACCTCTACCTCCTCCGAGGTGAGGGCGTTGAGGGTGAACACGCGGCAGCGCGACAGCAGCGGCCCGATGACCTCGAAGGAGGGATTCTCGGTGGTAGCACCTATCAGGGTGATCGTCCCGTCCTCGACGTAGGGCAGGACGGCGTCCTGCTGAGCCTTGTTGAAGCGATGGATCTCGTCAATGAACAGGATGGTGCGACGGTCCTCCAGGGCGCGACGCTCCTGGGCCTCGGCCACGATGCGTCGCAGGTCAGCCACGCCCGCGGAGACGGCGGAGACGGGCGAGAACACCACCTGTGTGACCGAGGCGATGATGCGCGCCAACGTGGTCTTGCCGGTGCCGGGCGGGCCCCAGAAGATGATCGACGGAAGCTGGTCCGCCTCGATGACCCGGCGGAGGATGCGGCCTTCTCCCACCAGGTGCTCCTGCCCCACGAACTCCTCAAGGGTGCGGGGGCGCATCCGGGCGGCCAGCGGTGCCTCCTGTTCGGCGCGCTGACGGGTGGCCTGGTGGAACATGTCAGGGGTGCGGCCCGATGGCTTCCTGGGGCTCATGCCACTCTCCAGTTCGATCCCCTAGCGGCTTCCAACGTTCCCCCACCGCTCCCAGTAGGTAACCTGCTCGACAGGCAACCGCGAGGGCGGCCCGAACTTCCCCTCGGGCCAGCCCACCGGGACAAGGGCCATGGTGTCCACCCCTTCTGGGATGCCAAGCAGTTCCTTCACCTCGGCCTCGCGCTCACGGTGGAGAGTGGTGAGGGTGGTGCCCAGGCCCAGGGCGCGAGCGGCCAGCATCAGGTTCTGGACGGCGGGGTAGATGGATGCCCCCGGCGGCGAGCCCGGGGCGATGGCCTCCCGCTGCACCGTCGCCAGGATGAGCACGGGGACCTCCGCCAGGTGGTGGGCGAGGTGCTCGGCCGAGCGGTAGGTCCTGGCTGTGCCGGCATCGGCCAAGGCGAATTCGCGGAAGGGGCCATAGAGCCGATCCCATCCGTGCAGGTAGTGCTCTGCGAGCTTTCGCTTGGTGTCAGGGTCGCGGATGACGAGGAAGTTCCAGGGCTGACGGTTGCCCCCGCTGGGGGCCTTGATGGCGGCGTCCAGGATGGTCCGGAGCGCCTCGTCCGAGACAGGGTCAGGCTTGAGGCGGCGCATGGCCCGCAGGGTGCCGATGGCCTCGAAGAGATCCACGCCGGCAGTTGCTCCTTTCGCAGGGTCCACCCCATTCTAGTCCACAGGGGACAAAGGGAGCCAACCCGCAGAACGGGCCTCATGGGGCGTTTGATTGACGGTTTGTTTGTGAAAAAAGATCAGGTGGCAGGTTGCGAAAGGGGGGTTTCTGGCTGATTGACGTCGGCGGGGGCGGCTCGTGGGCTGCGGGTGAGGGGCGGG
>CAZFGZ010000226.1:0-3653 GCA_964518585.1 uncultured Dehalococcoidia bacterium
CTGGAGATCTTTCCGTAAGTGGGCCTTGGATCACTGCCGAGAAACCAGAGCCGGAGCCACTGATCTTCGCCGCAATCGGTCACGTCGAAGTACGGGGGAGACGTAATGACGCAGGCGGCACTGCCCCTTAGCCTTGGGAATTGCTTGGCTGCCTCACGAGCGTCGGCAAGACGGACCAATCCTGGGAGAGGGGGAAGTTCGCCTGATAGACGGAATCTGGATTCAGCCCTCAACCTTGCGAAGACGTGCCTTTTCTTCGGCCAGAGGTTCCGTTGTCTCCAGTACCGAAGGCTATAGGCGGGCTTGGGGCTTATAGTCCGTGGCATCTGGTTGCTGAGATATCTGACCGATGTATCCATTTCGCCGTGGAGGGTGCCAAGGATGATGGCGGCGATAAACCGCTGCCTCGGGTCGCGCTCCCAATCCAGGACGCCTCTCAAGAACAGTAGCTGTTCGAGGGTCGTATAGTGGAAAGCCCGTCGGAAGAACACTGGAAGAGAGCACCGCTGCTCAATCAACTCGCGCTTGTCACAGTCCTCATATCGCACTTCGAGCTGATCGATTTCTTCGAGCACTGATTCAGGTCGTGGAACTTGCGCCTTGGCGGCCGAAACGCAGTAAGCCACGGGACTGATGTCCGTGGCGAACGCTTGCCGCCGCATGAGAAGGGATTGTAGGACCGTGGTGCCCCGGCCGCAGAAGGGGTCGAAGACGTACTCCCCCTCACGAGTGAAGGCCTGAACGTGGTGTTCCACGAACGCCTCAGGGAACATGGCGAAGTAGGGGCAAAGCGCGTGTAGGCGGTTTCTCATGAGGCTCCTTGAGCGGCCAGAATCATTTCAATCCAGGCGTAGCCGTCGCCGTGGGAACCAACCGTGGGCAACTGTGGGGCCATGGCGGCTATCCGGCAGCGATCGAAGATAATGCCCGCCTCGATGGACGTCTGCCGCCACCGGGTCTGGGGAACACGACGGGGCACGAAGAACGCCGGAATGACCCGGCTCTCCGGGGACTCATTCATCTGAAGGGCGAAGAAGTCACCAAGGACGAGGTCCCTGGTCTTGTCTTGCCAGTCCTCGCCAGACGCGCAGGCGCCAAACAAGATCAGCTTACCCGAGAGCGCATCTGGCCAGTCTCGCCACGCGACCACGTCTAGGCCATAGTCTTTGGACCAGTGGACTGCGTGTGGCCGTTTCTTGAACCCGCCACCTTCCCGTATGAGTTCTTTGCATACGCAATCCAGCGCTTTCGCAAAGCTCTTTGGTAGCTCTTCAGGCGCTCTTGGCGAGCCGAACCTGACTGCCTGTCCCCCAAGCCACTGGCGAGCGGCTTCTGCGGACAACGCCTCAAAGAGGCGCGCGGGATAGTATGGGCTTCCTGTTGGGCGTTTCCAGCGGAAGTAGGAGACGAAGAGACAGAAGACGTAGGATGAGCAGTTCTTCCAGTTGGACGTTGCCTGGAGAACCGGCCCTTCCACTGAGAAAGGATAGCCCGACCCGGCTGCTGTGGCACGCAGCTCCAGCTCCGAGAACACATCGAGGACCTTGCGGTCTACGGCCTCGGCATCCTCGGGGTCGAGAACCGATGCTCGGTTCAGTACGCTCTCCAAGTCGCCTCTGCTGGCGTTGAGGTCCTCGGAGAGTAGAGCTACGACCTCCAGCCAGTCGGCAAGCTGGAGATCATCCGTTGGTGAATCTGGTAGGGGCACCATCCTAGGAGGCTTTGCGCCGACCAGACACAGTATCCCGCTTGGTCCTCATCTCGTCCAAGACGCTTTCGGCAGTGGCGACGACACCCTCCATCGTCTCGAGGAGATGCTCTTCGCCACCGTAACCCGTGGTCACGGTGGCCTTCGCCTTCTGTAGTTCCTCCTTGGCCGCGAAGACTGCCTCCCGGAATCGTCGGGGGTCTCCGATGCTGTTTTCGAACGCGGCATCGAGAGGGTAGCCACGCCTCAGAAGAGACAATGCAGAAGGCTTCGCGATAACGTGCCTCAGCCTACTGAGGTCGGGAGCCTGGGTTCGCACGACGGGGTGTTTGTTGGTCGACCTCTGGCCGTACAACCAGATCATCAAGTCAGCCAGATCGTCTAGCTTTCTCCTCGACACGGGAGCACGACGCTTAGCGCTCTCTTCAGTAATACCGAGGAAGTGCTTGAATTCCGGATACTCCACAGCAGTGTAGAGGTGGGAGAAATAGAAGCGATTCCGTATCCGATCTTCCTTGTCGAATCCGGCCATCTCCTCAGCTTGGCGGAGAACCTTGTAGCCAAAATAGAGGCGCATGACGGTGGAGTGCCTGTCACCGATTCTGTCAGCGATCTCTCCAAGGGGTACGCGAAACTCCTCATGCACGTGCGCAACGTATTTCGCCTTGCTGAACGCATCCCACGGCCTTGTCCCGTTCACATGACGGAACCCAACATAGGCCCAGATGCTCTCACGATCAGGGTGGATGAAAGCTGGCAGGAGGTCTAGCGCCCGGCGCGCTCTGTTGCTTATGACGGGAAGACCCGTAGCTTTGATCCTGTTGCGGAGACCGCTGTCCCTGAGCAGCAGCACAGCAGCGAGACGTCGGTTTCCTTCAACGACGACATAGCGCCCCCCAGGGGCGGCTCCTGAATCCTTGTCGGGGACTACGAGCAGCGCTTCGTCTCGATAGTACCCGTTAGCCGCAATGGAGAGAGCCACCTCATCGACAGCCATCTCGGTCCAGAGCACCCGGATCAGGTCCTCCTGAGAGGGTTCGTCGACGGCGCTCGACGCGAGGCGAGGGTTTTCCCTATCGATCAGGAGCCGCTCGATAGGGATGTCCTCTATGTCTCCTGAAACGTTCTGGCTCGCAGCCATCAGATTCTCCCCGGATCGCCTAGGTCAATTCTACACTGTGAGGTGCCAGTATTCCATCCGTCTCTTCGCAAGTCAAGCAGCCACCCACTCGCGCTCCCAAAGCACAGTCTCCGTTGCGATACCGTGCCTCTGGCTCTGCGGGAGAAGCGCGAACCTGGCTACGCGGGCCGACAAGGCGAGAGCGCGCCGACTGGCTAAGCAGCTGGCGATTCGCCTTTGTGAGGTGCTCCCGTCTTCAGTCCTTCAGGTTAAGGAGGCGGACGGCGTTGTCGCGGAGGAACTTGCGGCGGACATCGTCGTCGAGGCCGAGGCCGTCGACCTCCTCGACGCAGCGCTTGAGGGGGAGCATCGGGTAGTTGGTGCCGAGGTGTCACGGTGCATACTGAGGGCCCGGGAGGTACTCCCGGGCCCTTTTCTTGTCCGATGCTTGTCCCAGGCCAAGGCCGCATCTCTCCAGCATGACCCCCGGGTGAAGAAGAGCTGACAGCCTAGCTTGCGACGACCAGCGACCGCCTGTGCTTAGTAGCGGCTACGCACTGGCTGGCGGCTGGCGAAACAGGTACGGCAGTAGACAGGCCGGTCACCGCGCGGTTCGAACGGGACCTCTGTCTGCTGGCCGCACTCGGCGCAGACCACCGGATACATCTGGCGGGACGAGGAGCCGTAACCGCCCCCCTCGCCGCGCTCGGCCTTGCGAGCCTGGCGGCAGGAAGGGCAACGCTTGGGCTCGTTGGTGAACCCACGGCTGGCGTGGTACTCCTGGTCATCAGCGGAGAACGTGAACTGGGCGCCGCAATCGACGCA
>CAZFGZ010000227.1:0-3628 GCA_964518585.1 uncultured Dehalococcoidia bacterium
CACCTGGTCCGATGCGCCGGATGGAGCCATCACCATCTTCGTGGACATGATGCTCGTGCTGGACCAGGCCGGCGATAGCTGTCAGGCGCCGCCGTAGGCGTGGCTGGAGGGTGGCGCGGACCTGTACACGGGTGGGGCTGCTGGCGGAGCCCAGCTTCGATCGCTGATTCACCTGGCACCGGTTTCGCTCCTTAGTCCTGCTTCGCGAAGCGCGGGGACGCTCGGGCCACATATTGCCTAACTTTTCCCCCTGCGTTACCCTTGCATGTGGGGCGAGCCACATTATCGAGCAAGCGGTAGCGGGGCAGGGAGGCCTGGGCTGGCGTGTGGCAGAGGCAGGCTGGCGGACTTATCGAGGCCTATAGATGGCCTCTGCTGGGGTCGGTAGCGGCCCTCATCGCAGTGGTGATTGTCGTTGCCCTCGTGCTTGTCTTCTGCGGAGACGAGGGCGGGACGCCCGCGGGGGCGACCACTCCCACGGCAACCAAGACAGCGACGCCGCTCGCCGGGACACCGGCCGCTCGCACGGCGACCGCGGCGGCGGCCCGCACGGCGACCGCCGTGGCCCGTAGGACGCCCGGCACCGGCACTCCAACCGCGACGAGGGCCCCGGGCGAACCACGGACCGCTGTCCCCCCGCTGCCCACCGAGACGCCCTCGGTGCCCGGCCCGCCGGAGGCGAGCCGGACGCCAGGGGCGCCCGGCCCTACCCTTCCGCCGGGCACCGGGATCCCGGCTCCCGGTTCTGCCACGTTCACCCCGCGCCCCACGTCTACCCCCTCGCGGACGCCCACCCCCGCGATACGGCCTGACCTCGTGATCACGGATCTGGGAGTGGATAACGATCGGATATGGGTGGTCGTCGGCAACGAGGGGCATGGAAGGATTTCTGCTGGGACCGAGGTGGACATAGCGGTCCGCGGGGCCGTCGTTCACTCAGTGCAACTGGCAAACGATCTGCCTCCTGGCGGAGGCTACCCGGTGCTCCTGCAAGATGAGCTCATCTACCAGCGAGAGCTGATCCTTGCCACGGTCGATCCGGACTCGAAGATCCCCGAGGAGGACGAGAACAACAACTCCCTCTCGCGCTGGCTCGAGCCCGACGTGCCCCTCGACGTGGCGGTGCAAGGCATCTCAGCCGTAGGCACCAAGCTCGGCGTCATCGTCCTCAACAACTGCGAGGCGCCTCTGAGGGGCGTCAGTGTCCGGATCAGCGTGTTCCCCGCGGGAGCGCAGCAGGGGGCGCTCTCCATAAGTGAGCACGAGCTGAACCTGCAGCCATCCGAGTCGACCACCCTGGTCATCTCCGACGTGTTGGCCTTCCCCGGCCTTGCCTTCCGCGTGGTCATGGAAGCCCTAGGCGTCGCCGACGCCAACCCGGCCAACAACACCTTCGAGGGGGCGATCTCCTAGCCGCGTCCGTCCCCGGTCGCCGGAGGGCAGCCGCCTCGCGGCCAAGCCGGCGGCTCAGTCGGCGTCACCCTGGGGCAGGGTGAACTCGACCGGGTCGCCCACGCGGATGTCCAGCTCCTCCACGACACCCGCGTTCACCTCGAGGACGTAGAGGACGGGCGCGTTCGGACGGTACAGCCGCAGGTCCGCTCGGGGGACGCCGGGCTCCGGCGGCACCTCCGTGGTCACGTCGGCCACCCGCCGGTCGGCCGAGATCCAGACGAAGTCCAGGGAGAAGCGCATGCCCAGCATCCAGAAGGCGTGGGTGTGCTCGTAATTGAAGGCGAAGAGCATGCCCCGGTCGCGGGGGAGGAAGTCGCGCTCGCCAAGCCCTTTGCCCCGGTCCTCGGGGGTCTGCGGCACCTCCGCCAGGATGACGGCGTCGTCGATGCGCACCGTCGTCATGGGCAACGCGGGCGTGGGAGTCGGGCCCCGGTCTATCCCCGCTTCGCCGCCGCAGGCGAGGAGCAGAGCCCCGGCGAGGGCCGCCAGCAGAAGGCAGCGGAGGGCGGGTCGCATCCGGAACGTGCCGGTGGACATGAGTGGCCCCATCTTAGGGCCGCGTGACCCGTGATACAATAGCCGCCGTCGAACCGAGAGCGATGACTACCTTCCTGCTTTCCCGTCCCGGACAATCGAGGCGTCGGCAGTGCCGGACCGGCTGAGGGTCAGCGCCAGGGGCATGCTCGCCTCGGTGGCGTGGCGTGCGCTCGCTCGCGAGGCAGCCCGCCTGGCCGCGCTGGGCCTGCTGGCCTCCTGGCTCGGCTACTACGTCATCACCGGCATGCCGCAGATGCGCCTCGACCCCTTCGTTCCCACCGTCACCCTCCACGTCGTCGCCGCCGGAGCGGGGGCCCTCTACCTGAGCTACCTGCTGATGGCCCGCCGCCTCCCCGGCGGCACTCCCCTGGATTGGCCGGTGGTGCTCTTGCTCGCCGCCTACGGCCTGGCGACGGCGGCCTCCATCGACCGGCGGGTGAGCTTCGAGGCCACCCTTCAGGTGCTGATGGTGGCTGCCACCTTCTATCTCCTGAGCGACGTTCGATTCTTCAAAGCGCGGGATCTCCAGCGTGGTCTCATGGCTGTGGGAGCCGCCGCCTCCCTCTATGCCCTCTGGGTCGTGGGCAACGACTACGCCGACTGGCTCAGCCTGACCCGCTCGGTGGAGGGCGGGCTCTCCCTGGGCAACGTCTTCCCGCCTACCGTCCCCCGCGTCCACGACGTAAGCGACCACCCGAACATGCTGGCGATGACCCTCGTCCTCGTCCTGCCCTTCTACGCGGTCGCCGCCTATCGCGCTGAGGCGGTGTGGCAGCGTCTGGCCGCGGCCCTGAGCCTGCTGGTAGCGGCCCTCGCCATCTTCCTCACCGAGTCGCGCGGCGCCTGGCTCGGCGCCCTGGTTGCCCTGGGACTGACCGTCGCGGCCATCCTCGGAACCAGCGGAGTCCTGGCCCGCCTGCGCTGGGGGTCCCTGCTTCCTGCCCGCCGCTGGACCATCGCTGGCGGCGCGGCTGTCGTTGTCCTGGCTGCGCTCATGGTGGTGGTGGTCGCGGTCGGGGTGACCCGATGGGAGGCCCGCCCCAACTGGCTCTTCCGCGGCTCCCTCTCCGCCAGGGAGGACGCGCTGGGGGCCGGCGCCGAGATGTTCAGCGATCACCCCCTGCTCGGTGCCGGGCCCGGCACGTACGCTCTCCTCTACCCCGACTACAGCGGCGAGTTCCCCGTCCACGCCATCCACGCCCACAACGGCTTCCTCCAGGCGGCGGTGGACCTGGGACTGGTGGGCGTGGGTGCGGCCGCGCTGCTGGCCGGGGCAATGGGCTGGCTCCTGTGGCGGACATATCGCAGGGGCTCACGGTCCGAGCGGTTGGCGGTGATCGCCTGCGGCGCGGCCCTTGGGGGCTTCCTGGTGCACAACCTGGCCGACGCCGCGAACATCTGGAAGGCCCCGCTCATCGCCCTGGCGGCGGTGGCCGCGATCTCGGTCCACGCCTACCGCGAGGCCGAGGAGGAGCAGAGCCATCCGCCGGATAGCGGCCGCCCGCCGCCCCGGCGGGAGGTCGGGGCCGGCCTCCTGCCGGGGGTGCACTTCGTCAGCCCCCAGGACTTGCTGCGACTCCTTCCCCGCGCCCTGGCGGTCTTCATCGTGCCCGTGCTGTTCGTGGGCTGGGCCAGG
>CAZFGZ010000228.1:0-3610 GCA_964518585.1 uncultured Dehalococcoidia bacterium
TGCGCTTGATGATGTCCAGGTATTCCAGGGCTATGCCGGCGCCGATGGCGGTGCACTCCATGGGGTTGTCCGCGAGCTGACAGGGCACGCCGGTCTCCTGGGTCAGGAGAACGTCGGTGTGACGGAGCAGGGCGCCCCCGCCCGTGAGCATGATGCCCCGGTCGATGACATCGGAGGCCAGCTCAGGCGGGGTCTGCTCCAGGACGGCCCGCACCGCCTGCACCACGCTGACCAGGCAGTCCTGGATGGCCTGGGTGACGTCGTTGGAGGAGACGGTGATGGTCTTGGGGAGGCCGCTGATCTGGTCGCGGCCGCGCACGTCCATCGTGAGCTCCTCCTCGAGGGGGACGGCGCTGCCGATGCCTATCTTCACGTCCTCGGCCGTGCGCTCGCCGATGACGAGGTTGTAGCGCCGCTTGATGTGGGCGGCGATAGCGTCGTCCATGCGGTCGCCGGCCACGCGTACCGACTCGCTGACCACCACGCCGTACATGGAGATGACGGCGGCCTCGCTGCGTCCTCCGCCCATGTCGACGACCATGTTGCCGCTGGGCGAACCGACAGGCATGCGGGCGCCGATGGCGGCCGCGAGGGGCTCCGGCACGAGGTTGGCAGGGGAGCGGGCGCCGGCCTGGACGGCCGCATCGCGGACCGCGCGCTGCTCGACGCTGGTGACGCCGGCCGGCACGCAGACCATCACCTCCGGGCGCACGAACCTGAAGCGGCCCACCACCTTGTTGACGAAGTAGCGGAGCATGGCCTCGGTAATGAGGTAGTCGGCGATGACGCCGTCGCGCATGGGCCGGATGACGGAGATCGCCGACGGGGTCTTGCCCATCATGTCGCGCGCCTGCGCGCCTACCGCTACGACCGTGTTGTCGCGGTTGCTGAGGGCGACGACGGCGGGCTCGTTGACGACGATGCCGCGGCCCTTGAGGTACACGAGGACGTTGGCCGTCCCCAGGTCGATACCGATGCGTTTCCCGAGCATGGACTTTCCCCCGATCGTCGCGGGGCCGGGGCCCCGCGCTGGTTCACACGCGCTCGATGGCTGCTCCCAGCGAACGTAGCTTCTCGTCCAGGGCTTCGTAGCCCCGATCCAGATGATACACGTCAGATATCTCGGTCCTGCCCTGGGCAGCGAGGCCGGCGAGCACGAGGGCTGCGCCGGCGCGCAGGTCGAGGGCGCGGACGCTGGTGCCCAGCAGGGGGGTTGGGCCGCTGATAAGGGCGGTGGTGCCCGACGTCGCCACCTCCGCGCCCATCTTGCGGAGCTCCCCGACGTACAGGAGCCGGTTGTCGAATACGCGCTCGTAGACGATGCTCACGCCGTGGGCCTGGGTGAGCAGCACTGCCATGGGCGCCTGGAGATCCGTCGCCAGGCCGGGGTATGGCACCGATTGCAGGTTGACTGCCCGCAGGGGCCCGGGGCGCGTCACCCGGAAGCTCATCTCGCCCTCTTCGATCTGGACGCCGGCCTCTCTCATCTTCCAGATGAGGGCGTCCAGGTGTCGGGGTATGCCTTCGTCGAGGGTGACGTCGCCCTCGGTGATGGCGGCAGCGATGGCGAACGTGCCGGCCTCGATGCGGTCGGGCATGACGCGGTGGGTGACGCCGCCAAGCTCCTTCACTCCCTCCACCTCGATGGTGTGGCCGCCGGCGCCGCGGATGCGGGCGCCCATGCGGTTGAGCATGTCAGCGAGGCTGGCTATCTCGGGCTCGGCTGCGGCGTTGACCATGGTGGTGATGCCCTCGGCGAGGGTGGCCGCCATCATTACGTTCTGGGTGCCGAGGACGCTGGGGTAGTCCATGAAGATGTGGCTGCCCCGCAGGCGGGGGGCCTCGGCGACGAATTTGTCTCCCTCTCGGCGGACCTGAGCGCCGAGGGCGGTGAAGCCCGTCAGGTGCACGTCGAGGGGGCGCAGGCCGATGATGTCGCCCCCGGGGGGGCAGCAGGCCGCCCGGCCGAAACGGGCCAGGAGCGGCCCCATCACGAGGAAGCTGCCGCGCAGGTTGACGGCGAGCTCGCTCGGCGCGGCGAAGGTGTGGATGTGGGCGGCGTTGAGGACGAGCGAGGAGCCCCGGCGCTCGACGCGCACGCCCAGCGCCTGGAGGATGTCCAGCATGTAGCGGATGTCCTCGATGGCGGGCAGGTTCTCCAGGCGGCAGTCTTCGGCAGTGAGCAGGGTGGCAGTTACGGCGTGAAGGGCGGCGTTCTTGTTGCCGCTGATGCGCACCGTCCCATGGAGGCGGTGACCCCCCTCGATGGCGTACCGCTGACCTGCCAACGCGTCTCACACTCCTTCGCTGAGCGAGGCATACAGAAGCATACAGAGGGCGATCCCCAATTGCAACCGGCGCTTCTGCGCAAACGCCGCGAGCGGGGGGCCCGCGGCCAGGCTAGAGGCCCTGCGGCCGTCTCGCGGGGCTATCCGGGCCGGGGCGGGCCGGGGCGGCGACGGCGGCGCTGGGCCACGCCGAGGCGGGTCACGGCGCGGCGCAGGGCGGCCTCGGCCTTGGCGAGGTCCATGGTGCCCTCTCGCGCGGCCAGGCGCTCCTCGGCGCGGTGGCGGGCCTCCTCGGCGCGGGCGAGGTCGATCTCGTCGGCGCGCTCGGCGGCGTCGGCGAGGATGACGATCTTGTTCTCGCGCACCTCGAGGAAGCCGCCGGTCACGGCGAGGATGATCTCCTCCTCTCCCTTGACGAGGCGGAGCTCTCCGGGCTCGAGCATGGTCATGAAGGCGGTGTGGCGGGGGAGGACGCCTAGCTGTCCCTCGATGCCGGGGGCGATGACCTCGTCTACGTTGTCGTCCGAGAAGACGACGCGCTCGGCGGTAATGATCTCAACGCTCAGGGGCATGATTGGCTCGCCTCGCGCGGGCTAGGCCCGCGCCTCCTCCTCCATCTGCTTTGCCTTCTCGACGGCCATGTCGATGTTTCCGACCATGTAGAAGGCCTGCTCGGTCAGGTCGTCGTGCTGGCCGTCGAGGATCTCGCGGAAGCCGCGCACGGTCTCGCGAACGGGCACGTACTGCCCGGGGATGCCGGTGAAGACCTCTCCCATGAACATGGACTGGGAGAGGAAGCGCTGGATGCGGCGCGCGCGGTGCACGGTCAGCTTGTCGTCGTCGGAGAGCTCCTCCACACCGAGGATGGCGATGATGTCCTGGAGGTCCTTGTAGCGCTGGAGGACGCGCTGGACGCCGCGGGCCACCTCGTAGTGCTCATCACCCACCACGCGCGGGTCGAGCATGCGCGAGAAGGAGGCCAGGGGGTCCATGGCGGGATAGAGGCCCTGCTCGAAGATGGAGCGGTCCAGGGCCACGACGGCGTCCAGGTGGCCGAAGGTGGTGGCTACGCCGGGGTCGGTGTAGTCGTCCGCGGGCACGTAGATGGCCTGGAAGGAGGTGATGGAGCCCTTCTTGGTGGAGGTGATGCGCTCCTCGAGCTCGCCCATCTCCGTGGCCAGGGTGGGCTGGTAGCCCACCGCCGAGGGCATCCGCCCCAGCAGAGCCGACACCTCCATGCCGGCGAGGATGTAGCGGTAGATGTTATCGATGAAGAGGAGGACGTCCTGGCCCTCGACGTCCCGGAAGTACTCGGCCATGGT
>CAZFGZ010000229.1:0-3515 GCA_964518585.1 uncultured Dehalococcoidia bacterium
CTACGAGGCCTTCTTGGAGGGCGCGTGCGGCGTTCGGAAACTTGCCGGTTCACTCGACCGATACGCGACCTGAGACCCGCTGGCTTCGGCGCGCGTGGTACGGCTCCTACCGCGCTGTTGCGGGCTATGCCCCTGGTACGGCCGCACGGTTGGCTGGGTGATCAGGGCTTCCTGAGGCCCTCGTTCAGACTCCCGGAGCGAAAGCCGGCGAGGTCGAGCGTGACATAACGATAGCCCAGCTCCCGCAGGCGCGCCACCACCCGGCCGCGGTTGCCGTCGCGCAGGAGCACGTCCATCCCCTCGGGCTCGACCTCGATGCGGGCCACCTCGCCGTGATGGCGCACGCGGAGCTGTCGCACCCCCAGCGAGCGGATGAACGCCTCCGCCTCGCCGATCTGGTTCAGCGCCTCGACGGTGATGGGCGTGCCGTAGGGCAGCCGCGAGGCCAGGCAGGCCATGGCGGGCTTGTCCCAGGTGGGCAGGTCGCGCTCTCGCGAGAGGGCGCGGACCTCGTCCTTCGTTAGCCCCGCCTCGATGAGGGGGCTGCGCACGCCGTGCTCGGCGGCGGCGGCGCGTCCTGGCCGGTGGTCGCCCAGGTCGTCGGCGTTCGAGCCGTCCAGCACCCAGGCGACGCCCTGCTCGCGGGCTATCGTCGCCAGGCGGCCGTAGACCTCGTCCTTGCAGTGGTAGCAGCGCTGGGGCGAGTTCTCCACGTAGCCCTCGCGCTCCATCTCGTGCGTCTGGACGGTGAGGTGGCGGATGCCGATGCGCGCGGCCAGCTCGCGGGCCTCCTCCACCTCCGAGTCGGGGATGGACGGCGAGACCGCCGTCACCGCCAGCGCCGAGCCGCCCAGCACGTCGTGGGCCACCGCCGCCAGGAAGGTGCTGTCCACGCCGCCCGAGAACGCCACCAGCGCCGAGCCCATCTCGCTGAGCAGCGTGCGCAGCCGTTCTAGCTTGTCTTGCACGGAATCGCGTCCCTTTGTGAGTGCAGGTCACACCCCTGATCATGGTAACATCGAGGCTGGCGGCGGGCCAATCGACGCGCTCGGTTGGAGCCTGTCCGTGCGGCGGACACCTGTTGCGCGCACCTGGCTGAAACCAAGTTCAAGGAGGAAGGTCATGAAGATCATCGTGCTGGGTGGTGCTGGCGATATGGGCAGCCGGGCCGTCGAGGACCTGGCCGTCTCGCCCGGCGTGGAGGCGGTGACGGTCGCCGACCAGAATGTGGGCGCCGCCGAGAAGCTGGCCGGGTCGTTGCGGGCCAGCGGTGCTCAAGTCGGTGTCAGGCGAGTGGACGCCAGCGATGAGCGCGCCCTGGTCGAGGCGATGCGCGGGCACGACGTCGCCGCCTCGGCGCTGGGCCCCTTCTACCGCTTCGAGACCAGGCTGGCGGGCGCCGCCATCGAGGCAGGCGTCGACTACACGAGCATCTGCGACGACTATAGCGCGGCGCAGGCGGTGCTGGCTGAGCTGGATGAGCCCGCGCGCCGCGCGGGGCGCATCGTTCTTACCGGCCTCGGCGCCAGTCCGGGGATGACGAACGTCGGCATCGGCTACCTGGCGGGGCAGATGGATCGCGTCCGGCGGGTGGACGTCAACGTCTTCCAGCCCCTCAATGCCGGCGGCGGCGAGGCGGTGCTGAAGCACATGCTCTTCATTATCAGCGGCAAGGTGGCGGGCTGGCGGCAGGGCAGTCAGGTCATGATCCCGGCCTGTAGCGAGTCCCACATCGTGGAGTTTCCCCGCTACGGGCGCGTCAAGGTGTGGAACATGGGCCACACCGAGCCGGTCACGATCCCCCGCTTCATCCCGGGGGTGGAGGAGTGCAACTTCTTCATGGGATTCGGGCGCGGCGCCAGCCTGCTCGTCTGGCCGGCGAGACGCGGCCTGTTCGGCAGTGACGCCCGCATCGACCGCGTGGCCCGTCTCCTCGCGATCCTCGAGCGCCTGACCGGCGGGCGCAAGCCAGCGCCGGGGGCCATTCGCGTTGACGTGTGGGGGGAGAAGGGCGGCGAAGCGGCGCATTCAACGCTCTGCGGCATCGGCGGGATGCGCGAGGTGACCGGCATCTCGCTTTCAGTGGGCACGCAGATGCTCGCGCGCAGAGAGATCGTCGCGGAGGGAGGGGGCGTTTACGCGCCCGAGGCCTGCCTGAAGCCGGAGGTCTTCGTCTCAGAGATGAGGGCCAAGGGGGTCGAGGCCTATGAAGACCTGGCCATGACCAGGCCGTTCCTCTGAGCCCGGCGTTGCCGCATTGGACTGAGTCTGCCGGAACCAGTAGGATTGCAGCGGCGCGCCGGGGCATCATGATGCCGGGCGAGGCGCCGCTGGATCAGTCGCTCAGCAGGAGGTTGTAGCCATGGCAACGGCAACCGTGAACGGCGTTCGACTCTACTACGAGCTGCACGGGGACTCGGGCGAGCCCCTGGTGTTCGTCCATGGCTACACCGGCGACATCACCGACTGGCGCCACCAGATACCGGAGTTCTCTCGCACCCACCGGATGCTTGTGATGGACCTGCGAGGCCACGGGCGCTCGGAGGCGCCCAGCGACCGCTCGACCTACACCATCCTCCAGATGTCACGTGACGTGGAGGAGCTGGTCCAGCAGGTGGGATTCGACCGCTACCACCTTCTCGGCCACTCGATGGGTGGGGGCATCGTCCAGGAGATCGCCATTCACAGCCCGCAGAAGCTGCTCTCGCTCATCCTGCAAGACACGTCCATCAAGTTCGCCATGACGGGCGACCCGGTGATGGAGAACTGGCGGAATACGCGCATGACCCTGGCGGGGGCCGGGGACATGGCCGCCGTAGCTGAGCTGCCCCCGCCGGCACCGCCGCCGCCCCACATGACTGTCGCGCGTCTGGAGGAGACGAAGGCCCGCCTCTCCAGGATGTCGCCTGACGCCTTCATCGGCGCCTGGCAGGCCCTGGAGTCCTGGGAGGGGACGGTAGACCGTGCCGCGCGTATCGCCGCGCCGACCCTTATCATCTACGGCGACCTGGATGCCCCCATGCTGATCCGGGGCTCGAGCAAGCTCGCGCAGCTCATCCCCAACGTCCGGGTCGAGGTGATACCGGAGACCGCCCATTCGCCGCAGTGGGAGCGGCCCGAGCTGTTCAATCGGGCCCTGCGGCTGCATCTGGAGGGTACCGCAGCCACCGGCGCCTAGAAGGCGCGCTGCAGAAGCCTGCCGCCGACCCGGCCACGTCGCACGCCGCCAGAGGCGGCGGCTCGCGGCCTCGTTGTTAGGGTATGGGGGGACACCCCCCACGCCCCCCGCCCGCTGCGCGGGGGCGGGATGCCCCGATGGGGAAGGCTGAAAACGAGAGCCCTAGCGCCGGAGCCTCCTGCGCCCGCGACCGGCGGAGTCGTTCATCATTCTGCTGACCCGCGTCGGCCTAGGAGGATCCGGCGCCGAGCAGCGAGAGTACCGCCCGCTCGATTCCCTCGGCGGTCAGGCCGTGGATGGCAAGCAACTCCGGGTAGCTCGCCACCTCGGTGCAGAA
>CAZFGZ010000230.1:0-3506 GCA_964518585.1 uncultured Dehalococcoidia bacterium
CACGGGGCACCGCAACGCCCCGTCTCGGGCGATCATAGTCAGCCACTGCCTCTGAGTCCAGCGAGACGTCGTCAGGGCGGCTTCGGCGACGCCGCTCCGGGGCTTCGGCATGCGACCGGGCTATCCGCAGGCTGGCGCGGAGAGGCCTCAGGCTAGCCGAAGGAGGCGGTATTGCAGACCGCCTCCTTCTCCTCCGGCCACGCGGATTGGCTGGGGCCGGGCTATATCACCGGCCGCTCGAAGCTCCCGTCCGCGGTCACGCAGATGAATATCACGTCCAGACGGCCCACGTCGACCAGGTCGCTGGCTGCGGGGAACTGAGCGGAGTAGCCTGTCCAGACGCCAGCCTGGTACTGCCAGATGCTCTGTAGCGCTTCTGGCGGCGTGACCGCCTGAGCGATGTCAGCGATGGGAGTAGCATCCGCATAGGTACTGGTCACTGGGTTGCAGCCGGCGACCAGAGGCTCCGTCTCCGTTTGCGCGGCGACCAGCCCGACATTGAGACAAAGCAGAAGTCCTGAGACCAGCGCAGCCATCAATGCTGCTTTTTTCATGTTGACCTCCTTGCTATCTTCGTACGATGTGCTGTGAGTTACTTTGGACGATCGTACGCCTGCTGTCAACTGGCAGCCGGCTGCTGTCGCGTCATGGTCAGGGCGCTGCCGCCTCGCTTGAAGTCGCCATGAGGCGTGACCGGGGCCAGCCGGCGTCGCCAGGCAAGCACGGGTTTCGTTGACCCTGCTTTGGGGGCTTCGCTATACTGCGTTCGGCCTGTCTGCGAGCGGGCGCGTCCGGAGGGGTGTCCGAGTGGTCGAAGGAGGCGGTCTTGAAAACCGCTAGGGCGCAAGCCCTCGGGGGTTCGAATCCCTCCCCCTCCGCCATGCGGGGGGCGGGACGCTGGAAGCGGCAGGTGGGGTGCCCTCACGCTCCCGTGGCCTCTTCTGTGCCGGCCATCGGTCGTTTCCGCCGCTCGCCTCCAACCTCTGGTGTCTGTTCTCTAGCCTTCAGAACGGAGTGACGCATGAAGATCCATGAGTATCAAGCCAAGGGGATTCTGGGCGAGTTCGGCGTGCCGGTACCGCGAGGGCGCGTGGCCAGGACTCCCCAGGAGGCCCGGCAGATCGCCGAAGAGCTGGGCGGCAAGGTGGTGGTGAAGGCCCAGATCCACGCGGGGGGCCGCGGCAAGGGTGGCGGCATCAAGCTGGCGAACTCGCCTCAGGAGGCGGAGGAGGTGGCTGGGCAGATCATCGGTATGCAGCTTGTCACCCATCAGACCGGGCCGGAGGGCCGCAAGGTCAAGAGCGTTCTGGTGGAGGAGCAGCAGCAGGTGGAGCGCGAGCTCTACCTCGCCGTGCTGGTGGACACGGCCAGGGGCTGGCCGGTGATGATGGCCAGCGCGGCCGGCGGCATGGAGATCGAGGAGGTGGCCGCCCGCACACCCGAGGCCATCCACCGCGCCGGGGTTGACCCGGCGGTGGGCTTTCAGCCGTTCCAGGGGCGCCAGCTCGCCTTCGCCCTGGACCTCGGCGGGGACCTGCTGCGGCCCGCTACCGGCCTCATGGGCAACCTCTACAAGGCCTTCCTCACCAAGGATTGCTCCCTCGCCGAGATCAACCCGCTGGTTGTGACCGGCCAGGGCACTCTGGTGGCACTGGACGCCAAGATGAACTTCGATGACAATGCCGTCTTCCGCCACGCCGACGTGGCCGCCCTCCGCGACCCCGACGAGGAAGACCCCCTTGAAGTGCAGGCCCAGGAGCTGGGAATCAACAACTACGTGAGGCTTACCGGCAACATCGGCTGTGTGGTCAACGGCGCCGGCCTGGCGATGGCCACCATGGACACCATCAAGCTGTTCGGCGGCGAGCCCGCTAACTTCCTGGACATCGGCACGGTCAACGAGGTGCCCCGCGTGGTCAACGCCTTCAAGATCCTGACGGCCGACCCCAGCGTGAAGGCCATCCTCATCAACATCTTCGGGGGCATGGCGCGAGTGGACATCATCGCTCAGGGCGTGGTCGATGCGCACAAGGAGATGAAGATAGACGTGCCGGTGGTGGTGCGCCTGGCTGGGACCAACGTCGAAGAGGGCGAACGCATCCTGGCGGCAGCCGACTTCCCCGTCATCCGCGCCGCCGAGCTGGGCGAGGCCGCCCAGAAGGCCGTGGACGCGGCAGCGGGGCGCGTCGCTGCCAGCTAGGCAGCAGGACAGGAGCCATCGTCATGGCCGTGCCCGAGGAGCTGCGCGAGAAAATCGAGGCCGAGATCCTGGCCCGCGGCGAGGTAACGGCCCGGGCTATGTTCGGCACGGTGGGCTATATGGTGCGCGGGCGTATGTTCGCCTTCTGGGTGGGCGATGGCCTGGTCGCCAAGGTGCCTGACCGCACCAGACAGGACATGCTGGACCGCAAGGCCGGGGTGCTCTTCCAGGGGCCCCAGGGCCGCGGCTTCGGCGAGTGGCTGCACGTGGCCCTCCAGAAGGAGGAGGACCTGGAAGCCTGCACTGTCGCCTCCCGCCAGAGCTATGAGTACGTTCGGGGGCAGCCTTCTCGGGCCCCCCGCAAGCAAGCCCGCAAGCAGCGAAGATAGACTCTGACCAACGCAAGGAGACTGCCGTGAGCGTTCTAGTCAACTCCGACACCCGCGTCGTCGTCCAGGGAATCACCGGCCGCGAGGGCAGCTTTCAGACCGAGCGCTGCATCGAGTACGGGACCAAGGTTGTCGCCGGCGTCACGCCCGGGCGAGGCGGCGAGACGGCCCTGGGGGTGCCCGTCTTCAATACTGTGCGGGAGGCCGTCCGCGAGACCGGCGCTGACTGCTCCCTCATCTTCGTGCCGGCGGCCTTCGCCGCCGATGCCGTCTTGGAGGCCGCTGAGGCGGGCGTCCCGGTTATCGTCTGCGTCACCGAGGGCATCCCCGCCCTGGACATGGTGAAGGTGAAGCGCCGGCTCCAGGGCAGCGACATCTACCTGGTGGGCCCCAACTGCCCGGGCATCATCACCCCTGGCCAGTGCAAGGTCGGCATCATGCCTGGCGACGTCTTCTCGCCGGGGAGCGTGGGGGTAGCCTCGCGCAGCGGGACCCTGGTCTACGAGGCGGTGGATCAACTCACCCGTCGGGGCATCGGCCAGTCAACCTGCATCGGCTGCGGCGGCGACCCCATCCTGGGCATCACCCTCCGCGATGCCCTGGAGTTGTTCAACCAGGACGCCGACACCGCCGCCGTCGTTCTCATCGGTGAGATCGGCGGCAGCGCCGAACAGGAAGCGGCGGAGTACATTCGCAGCGAGATGCGCAAGCCCGTCATCGCCTTCGTCGCCGGCAGCACTGCCCCGCCGGGGCGACGGATGGGGCACGCAGGGGCGATCATCGCCGGCGATACGGGGAAGGCTCAGGCGAAGAAGGAGGCGCTGGCGGCGGTGGGCGTCACCATCGCCGATTCGCCCGCCCACATCGGCGAGGCCACGGAGCGGGTGCTGCGGGAGCGCGGGCTGCTGTAGCGGCCG
>CAZFGZ010000231.1:0-3453 GCA_964518585.1 uncultured Dehalococcoidia bacterium
CCCCTCTGCACTCCCCCAGGGCCGTGTCGGATCATTCTGTTACTGACCATTATCCCGCAGTGTCCAGCAAGACACCCACCAACTTTGAGCCAATCCCGCACGCCTTCCAGCGGTCTCATCCCCGTCCCGCCCCCTAGACCACCGCTGCCCGGCGCAGCCGCACCAGGTCGGCGCGGCTGAGGCCGAGGCGGCCGCAGTAGACCTCCTCGTTTTGCTCGCCCAGGAGGGGCGCGGGCGCGGCCCGCCAGGGCGTCTCGCTCATGCGGACGGGCGCCCCGACCTGACGGAGACGCCCCGCCGCGGGGTGCTCGATCTCCGGGAAGGAATCGCGGGCGCGGTGCTGGCCCAGTCGGTCGTCCATGACCTCGCCGGGATCCAGGACCTCGGTGAAGGGGAGGCGGAGGGCCTGGGCCTCCTCGACCGCCTGCCATTTGTCGCGAGCGGCGAGCCAGCGGTCGGTGGCGGCGTCGATCTCGTCGGCGTGGCCCATGAGCGAGGCGAGGACCTCGGGTTCGCAGAGGCGCGGCTCGTCGAGGAGGGCCGCGAGCAGCTCCGGGTAGCGGTTGTTGGAATGGACGTGCACGTAGCCGTCGCGGCAGGGCCGGATGGTCGAGGGATACAGGTATTCCGGCCCGAAGCCGACCAAGCGCGCGCCGTTGCGCCGCCACTCCCGGCGGAAGAAGTGATAGGCCTGCGGCGGCCCTCCGAGCAGGAAGGCCACCGCTTCCGTCGCGGACACGTCCACCTGCTGGCCGCGGCCGAACGCCCCGTCGCGGGCGGCGAGGGCGGTCAGGGTGCCGACCGCCGCCTGAAGGCCGGCCTGATACTCGCCCTGGTGGCCGTACGCCTTGAGGGGCTCACGGTCGGGGTCGCCGGTGAGCATCATGTAGCCGCCCAGGGCGTAGACGACGATCTCACGGCCGAGATAGCGGGCGTACGGCCCCTCGCGGCCGAAGGGGGTGATCGATGTCAGGACCAGGCGGGGGTTGACTCGAGCCAGCTCATCGTAGGCCAGGGCGAGCTCGGCGAGACGGCCCGGCGGGAGGCTCTCCACGAGCACGTCGGTGTCGGGCAGGAGGCGACGGAGCAGCCGCCTGCCGCTGGCCGATGCCGGGTTGAGGGTGACGCTACGCTTGCCGGCGTTTAGATGGAGGTGGAGGGCGCCGGTCTCGGCGTGGGGCGCGTCGTGGAGAAAGGGGCCCATGCGGCGGAGGGCATCGCCGCGGCCGGGTGGCTCGACTTTGGTGACGTCGGCGCCCAGGCCGGCGAGGAGCCTAGTGCAGTAGCCGCCCGAGACCCCCTGCGAGAGGTCGAGGACGCGCAGGTCGGCGAGGGCCCCTTCGGTCACGATTGGCGCCTCCGGCGGTTGGCTAACAGGCTACGGAAGGAGTCGCCGCTCGCCCTTCGACAGGCTCAGGACGAGCGGTTCTCACATTCCGCTCGTGGTGAGCCTGTCGAACCACGAACGGCCCACTTGGATTGAGCAGCACCGTCGGCCGCTTCGCTTGACAGCCCGCTAGGTTGGGCTATTATAGCTCCCGCCGGCGTTCCGAATCGAACGTGGGCGCGTTGCTGAGCCTGGCCGGCGCGCGCGGCATCGCTTCCCGATACGGTGCAGAGGATCGAGCCCGAGGCGGCTCCCCGTTGAGGAGACACCACCATGCAAATTCTCGAAGAGGGCATCGCCGAGTACCATCCCGTTGACCCCGACGGCTTCCGCGAGTGGGTGCGCGACCACAAGTCGCGCGCCCTCGAGCCGAAGGTCATGTCCGAGCAGGAGGCGGTCTCGAAGTTCGTGGAGGACGGGGACTACCTGGTCTACGACTGCAACTACCTGCAGCGGGGGCCGAGCTCGCTCCTGCGCGAGGTGATCCGCCAGCGGAAGAAGAACCTCTGGGTGGCTGGCAAGTTCACCTGGGTGGCAGTGCACCTGCTGGTGGGCGCGGGCTGCGCCGACAAGGTGGACTGCGGCTTCTTCCTGTTCGGCAAGTCGATCGACCGGTACGCCCGCGAGGGCGTGGTGCAGATCTTCGAGTACAGCAACGTGGTGATGACGGCGCGCCTTCAGGCGGGGGCGATGGGGCTGCCCTTCATGCCGATCCGCTCCTTCGGCGGCACGGACGGGCTGCGCCACTCAGGCGGGAAGGTGATCGAGGACCCGTACACGGGGCAGCCGCTGGTCATCGTGCCGGCCTTGAACCCGGACGTGGCACTCATTCACGCCCACCAGGCCGACGTGTACGGCAACGCCCGCATCTTCGGCACCGGGGTCGCCCATCAGGAGACCGCCCTCGCGTCCAGGAAGGTGATAGTCTCGGCTGAGGAGATCATCGATAGCGAGGAGATCCGGCGCGACCCGGGACGCACCAGCATCCCCTACTACGCGGTCGATGCGGTGGTGGAGGCTCCGTTCGGCGCCTACCCCGGCGAGTGCGCGGGGTACTACGCATCCGACCCGGCGCACGTCATCGAGGTGGTGGGCGCGGCGCTGGCGGACATGGTCGAGCCGTACCTGGAGAAGTACGTGTACAGCGTCGCCAATCACCAGGAGTTCCTGGAGCAGAAGGTGGGGGTGGCCAAGCTTCTGGAGATCAAGCAGCGCGTCGCCAGCAAGGAGGGATACCAGGCATGACCCAGGCTACCGCGTTCAACGAGCGCGAGATGCAGATCTGCACCGTCGCGCGGATGATCGAGAACGGGAAGACCTACTGGGTGGCGGGCGCGGGCGCGCCCCTCTATGCCATCCTCATCGGCAAGCGGCTGTACGCGCCTGAGGCGCAGTACATCACTGAGGATGGGGTGATCGCGCCGGAGCCGATGCTGCCCTTCGACCCGCTGATGAGCATGGTGACGGCCCGGGCGGGCTATCGGGCGCTGGGCTGGGGCACGATGAACGTGGCGGGGGCGCACGCGCAGGTGGGGCTGATGGACTACGGCATCCTCAACGCGCTCCAGATCGACCAGTACGGAAACATCAACTCGACGGCGATCGGGGTGTACGGGGAGGGGGCGCGGCGCTTCGGCGGGCC
The DNA here is from genome assembly GCA_964518585.1 of uncultured Dehalococcoidia bacterium. Lineage (GTDB taxonomy): Bacteria > Chloroflexota > Dehalococcoidia > DSTF01 > CAZFGZ01 > CAZFGZ01. The sequence continues at coordinate 3,030 of CAZFGZ010000231.1, forward strand.
GGGCGGCGCGGACTCGATTGCCTCGCTCTGCTGGCGGACGATCCTGATGACGGACCAGGAGGCGCGCAAGTTCGTCGAGCGGGTCGATTTCATCTCGTCGCCGGGCTTTCTGGACGGGAGCGCGGGCGCCCGCGAGCGGGCGGGGCTGCCTCGCGGGACGGGGCCGTGGCGGGTGGTCACGCCCTGCGCCCTCTACGACTACAACGAGGAGCGCCGCCTGCGGCTGATGGGGGTGGCCCCGTGGGTAACGGTGGAGGAGGTGCTGGCGGAGTGCCAGCAGAAGCCGGTGGTGGCGGAGAAGGTGGAGAGCCTGGAGCCTCCGAGCGAGGAGGAGCTGGACATCCTGCGGGCGCACCTGGACGTGCGGGGGCAGGCGACGGGGATCGAGCGGAGCCACTGGGTCATCTGGGACGGCGAGAGGTAC
>CAZFGZ010000232.1:0-3417 GCA_964518585.1 uncultured Dehalococcoidia bacterium
GCTCCGAGGTGAGGACCCAGCAGACCTCGGTCGGCCGGGGCCGGCGCTCGGCGACAGCCATGGAGACGGCCATGGCGCAGAAGTGGATGGGGAGGCCGTCGCGCTCGTAGTGGTTCGTCACCAAGATGAGAGAACCCTCCGGGGGCAGGTGATCGAGGCCCTGCGCGTTTGGGGGCGGGGGGTTGCAGTCGATGATCGTGCGGGAGTCGCGGGCGAAGGAGCGGCGGCGGCCCAGCAGCAAGTCGACCAGCCAGAGCATCAGGGGAAAGCGGGGGTAGTGATACACCCGCTCGGGGCGGGCTGCTTCAGGCAGTGTCACGATCCTTGAGTAGCCCGCGAGGGCGGGCCCGCGGCCTCACGCCAGCGCAGATAGAGCAAGAGGGCGGCGACGGTCTTCGCGTCCTCGATCTCCCCGGCCTCGACCATGCGCAGCGTCTCCTCCAGGGGCAGGGGGACCACCTCGATCTGCTCGTCCTCGTCGGGAGCGAGGCGGCTTTCGGTCAGATCGCTGGCCAGGAAGATGTTCTGATACTCGGTGCAGTAGCCTGGTGCCAGGTAGAAGCCGCCCAGGCGCTCGAGGCGGCCGGGCCGATAGCCGGTCTCCTCCTGGAGCTCGCGGAAGGCGCAGCTCTCGGGGTCGTCGCCGGGGTCCAGGGTGCCCGCCGGCAGCTCGAGGAGATTGCCGCCCACCGGGTGGCGATACTGACGCACCAGGAGGAGGCGTTCCTGGTCGTCGAAGGCGACGATGGTGACAGCGCCGGGGTGCTCGATGACCTCACGCCGCACCCTGCGACCCCCCTCCACGTCCAGCTCATCCACGCGCAGGTTCAACACACGGCCGCGGTAGATGTGGCGGCTCGAGGCCTGGCCTGGCTCGGATGAGGAAGGGGTGGAGGAAGGCAAGGGAGAGTCCTATTCGCTGCTGGCTGGCTCCACGTCGAGGACCATCGCGATCTCGTCGCAGTTGGGGAACTTCGGGCAGCGATAGCACTCGTTCCAGACCTTGCGTGGGAGGGTCATGACGTCGGCCTGGCGAAAGCCCATCTTCTCGAAGAAGCCCGGACGAAAGGTGAGGGCGAAGACCGTCCGCAACCCCAGGTCGCGGGCCTCCTCCAGACAGGCCTGCACCAGCAGAGCGCCCAGCCCCTGTGCCTGCTCGTCCTCCTTCACCGAGAGGGAGCGCACCTCGGCCAGGTCCTCCCACAGGATGTGCAGGGCCACGCAGGCCAGGACCCGCTGGCCGTCGCGGACGACGAAGAAGTCGCGCAGGTTCTCGTACACCTCGGCGACGGTGCGGGGCAGCATGTCGCCGCGGCCGGCGAACTCGCTGATGAGCTCGTGGATCTGGACGGCATCGGCCATGCCCGCCTTCTCCACGACCACGCGCTGGGTGACCGTCTCCATGCGCCCTAGCCCGTGGGGCTCTCCTCTCCCAGCGCCGGGCCTTCGCTGGGGCCCCGGTACGCGTCACTCTCGGCCTCGCGAAGCCAGTTCAACTGGTGGGCAACCTTCGTGTAGAAGTCAACGGTATGGCTCAGGCGGAGGAACCGGGCCAGGTGGTCGCTTGCGCTGACCCGCACGACCTTCACGCCGGAGAGCTGGATATCGTTCTCGCCGTCGACGCTGAGAACGGCCTCCTGATGGGGAGCCAGCAACAGATCGACGACGGCAGTGGGCGGCAGGGACAGGGCGTTTCGGGGCACCAGGTGAGGGGCCAGCGGGATCACCACCATCTCCTTGGCCTCGGGGTGCAGGATGGGCCCGCCCGCGGACAGGGCGAAGGCGGTGCTGCCGGTGGCGGTCGCGGCGATGACCCCATCGGCGCGAAAGTCGGCCACGCGGGAGCCGTCCACGAACACGCTGACCTGCACGGTCCGCCCGAGCGAGGCCCTGCCCACCACCACGTCGTTCAGGCCGTGGAAGTGAGTGCCCGCGGGAGGAATGGGAGCGCCCCTGGGCAGTTGCAGGTCGGCGTGGAGGATAGCGCGCTCCTCCACGCGGGCACCGCCGCTCAGGATCTCAGGGAGACGCTCCAGGACCTCTGACTCGTCGATCTCGGTGAGGAAGCCCAGCCGCCCCATGTTGACGCCCAGCAGGAGCACGTCATGAGGCACCACCGCCCGGGCGGCCCGCAGGACCGTGCCGTCGCCGCCGATGGAGATCAGCAGGTCGGTGTCCTCGATATGCCGCGCGGTGGACTCGTCGTCCCAGGCCGAGGCGACCCAGACCTTCTTCACCTGCGGGCGGGCGGCGTCGCGCAGCCGCCTGGCCACGTCCAGAGCCTGACTCAGCTTCGGGTGATAGCAGATGCCGATCTTTCTCACGTTTCACCCTCACCACTTGCCGGGGTCGGGGACCCCAGCAGCAGGAAGAACTCCTTGTTGCCGGCAGGGCCGCGCAGCGGCGAGGTGGTGAGCCCGCGCACCCGCAGCCCTTGCTTCGCCGTCCAGCGCGCGAGCCGCCCCAGCACCGCGGCGTGCGTCAGGGGGTCGCGAACCACTCCACCCTTGCCCACCTCCCGGCGGGCCGCCTCGAACTGCGGCTTCACCAGCGCCACGATGGGCGCGCCGGGCTTCAGCAGCCTCACCACCGGCGGGATGACCTTCTCCAGCGAGATGAAGGACACGTCGATGGTCGCCAGGTCCGGCCGCTCCGGCAGAGAGGTGAGATGGCGGATGTTGGTGCGCTCCAAGACCACCACGCGCTCGTCCTGACGAAGCCTGTAGGCCAGCAGGCCATACCCCACGTCCACCGCGTAAACCCGCGCGGCCCCGTGCTGAAGGAGGCAATCGGTGAAGCCGCCGGTGGAGGCGCCGACATCGACAGCCACGAGGCCGCTCACATCGAGGCGGAAGGCAGCCAGGGCGTGTTCGAGCTTCTCCCCTCCTCTCCCGACATAGCGGGCCGGCTCCGTCAGAGAGATCGAGGCCTCCTCAGGAAGCAGGATCCCCGGCCTCACGACCGTCTGGCCATCCACCAGGACGCAGCCGGCCATGACGGCAGCCTTCGCCCTCTCCGGACTCTCGGCCAGGCCGCGCCGGACGATCAATGTGTCCAGGCGACGCTTGCCCGCCATGGAAGCAGCATAGGAAGCGGGTATCCAAAAGTCAAGGAAGCCGCGCCGGGATGGCTGGAGACCCGGCTCGCGGGATGTGGTAGATTCGACGGGACGACCCCATCGAAGGAGGACGGCATGGAGCTGTCGGCGGAGAACCGGCGGGTGCAGGAGGCCCTGGCCGCTGCCGGGTCATCGGCGCGGGTGGAGGTGCTGGGCGAGAGCACCCGCACGGCCGAGGACGCCGCGCGGGCGGTGGGCTGCCCGCTGGGGGCCATCGTCAAGAGCCTGCTCTTCCTGGCCGAGGAACGGCCGGTCCTGGTCCTTGCCTCCGGCGACCGCCAGGTAGACACGGCGAAGCT
>CAZFGZ010000233.1:0-3397 GCA_964518585.1 uncultured Dehalococcoidia bacterium
AGACGGAGCCGTAGAGATCGTCGCCCACAATGGGATTCCAGCTCGAGTCCTTGTTCTCCAGGCGGACGCAGGTGGTGCCGGCCGGCAGGCCGAGCGCCCCGAGGTTGAGCTGGTGCAGTGTGAACTCGACGTCGAAGGTGCTCTGGTCCTTCTGGTACTCGTTGCCCGCCGCAGTCTGCAGGTGGAACGAGAGCCAGAGCTCGACGCTCTCGCTGGGCTCCAACTGGACGCCGAGGTCAATGACTCTGCTCTCGAGGTCGCCTAGCTTGCCGATGATAGGGCCGTCGCAGTCGCGCGCGCCGTCGTCGACGGGGTCAACACACCAGTCAACATCGATCCAGTTGCTGATGTCGTCGAATTGGTTGCCAGGGTCCGCATCCATCTCCGGCCCGGTTCGCTCGATGTCGGAGTCCTCGATGTTCGCGAAGTGGAGGTCGAGGATGCCGGGGTTGTTGCCCGCGTTGTGGAGGACGACCCTGGCATATTGCCAGGCAGAGGGCTTGAGGTCGTCAAGGACTATGGGCAGGTCGGCGGAATTGCCTATCTCAAGATCCAGCGCGCCGGAGCCGAGCACGTTCGTTTCGCTGGACTCCGTGTCGTTGAAGACGGCCCAGCTGCCGATGCTGAGCATGCCGACGACCAGCGCGACCATGACCAGGCTAAAGCCGATTGTTCTCCTTTTCACCGTTCTCACTCTCCTCTAGATATGGCACTTCAACTCAAAGGACGTATGGCAGATGCGGTAGATCCCACCTCCTTTCCGGCGGCTCGGCTGAGCTCGCCGCTGGCAACGGGAGGTGGGGCCCGAGAGGGGCGCGCTGGTGGCAAGTGGACCTAGCCCGGCCATCCGGACCCGGCCGCGTGCACCCCAGGAAAGCGAGAGGCCACACGGGTTGTTCCCGCATGGCCTCCTTCGCTAGAATAGAGGTGCAGCGGGTGCCGTCCGCTCCCGTTGCCATGGCGCCGGTGGTGGCAGCCACGCGGCGCCACTATTCTATTTGAGTGACTGTTGCGCTAATCGGCTAGTGAGTGCTGGGCTTCACACAACAATACGCCGACCGCGCTGCGGTCGGCTCAGCAATCGGCCCGTGCCGTCGGCCACGGCCCACCACCCCTCCGTAGCCCAACCGCTTAGGGTTTACGGCATCCTTGCCGTCCTGTGGCCTCCCTGCGACTATTTCACTGTTACGATGATGTTCCTTATGTTGACCACTGACAGGCTAGACGTGGGGGTGGATTGTGTCAAGAGCCTTATGTCAAGATATACCTGTTTTTGTCTCGTTTTCTAACGCTCACCCGTTGCGACATGGTGGCGGAGCCACTCGTAGCTAATGGGCGAAAGGGTGGTCAGGGTGAGGGTGCCCTAAGGCGTCGCCTGGCAGGTGTGGCCGGATTGGGCGAGGACGAGGAGTCTGGTTCATGGAGGCCCTTGGCTTTGCTCAGGGTAACAGGGCGACCGGAGGCGGGTCGCTGCGGTGGCTGCGGGGGGTGTGCTAGGATGGGTTCGAGATGGAGCAGTCGCGGATTCGGAACTTCTGTATCATCGCGCACATCGACCACGGGAAGTCGACGCTGGCCGACCGTCTGCTGGAGCGCACGGGGACGATCGAAAGGGTCAGGGGTCAAGGGTCAGGGGTCAAGGCGGTGGAGCAGGTGCTCGACAGCATGGAGCTGGAGCGGGAGAAGGGGGTGACGATCAAGGCGAAGGCGGTGAGGATGCTCTACGGCGCCCAGGACGGCCGGGAGTACGAGCTGAACCTTATCGACACGCCGGGGCATGTGGACTTCACGTACGAGGTGTCGCGGAGCCTGGCGGCGTGCGAGGGGGCGGTGCTGGTGGTGGACGCGGCGCAGGGCATCGAGGCGCAGACGCTGGCGAACGTGTACATGGCCCTGGAGCACAACCTTGCGCTGGTGCCGGTGGTCAACAAGATCGATCTGCCGAGCGCGCAGCCGCAGCGGGTGGCGGCCGAGCTGGCGGAGGTCATGGGATTCGATCCGGAGGAGGTGGTGTACGCGTCGGCGAAAGAGGGTGTGGGCACGGAGGAGCTGCTGGAGGCGATCGTGGGGCGGGTGCCGGCGCCGACGGGGCAGAGCGAGGCGCCGCTGCGCGCGCTGATCTTCGACTCGAAGTATGACTCGTACAAGGGTGTCATCGCATACGTGCGGGTGGTGGAGGGGGAGATGTCGGGCGGGGGACTGCTGCGGCTGATGGCGGCGAATCGGGCGGTGGAGCCGCTGGAGGTGGGCGCGTTCCGGCCGGAGATGATGCCTACGAAGGGGCTGGCGACGGGCGAGGTGGGGTACGTGGCCACGGGGCTGAAGAACGTGAGGGAGTGCCAGGTGGGGGACACGCTGACCGAGGAGTCGCGGCCAGCGCGGGAGCCGCTGCCGGGGTATCGGCCGGCGAAGCCGATGGTGTTCGCGGGGCTGTACCCGGTGGTGGCGAACGACTACGGCCTGCTGCGCGACGCGCTGGAGAAGCTGAAGCTGAACGACGCGTCGCTGGCGTACGAGCCGGAGTCGAGCGCGGCGCTGGGGTTCGGGTTTCGCTGCGGCTTCCTGGGGCTGCTGCACATGGAGATCGTGCAGGAGCGGCTGGAGCGGGAGTACGGCCTGACGCTGCTCACGACGGCGCCCAGCGTCGAGCACGAGGTGCTGCGGACGGACAGTCGCGTCGTGCAGGTGCGCAGCCCGGCCGACCTGCCCGCACCCAACGAGGTGGTCGAGGTCCGCGAGCCGTGGATGAAGATCTCGGTCATCACGCCGGACCGCCACATCGGGGCGGTGATGGAGCTGGTGACGGGGCGTCGGGGCGAGTTCAAGGGGATGGAGTACTTGCAGCATGGGGCAAGGGTCAAGGGTCCTGGGTCAGGGGGCACGGGAGAAGGGGCGGAGGGTGTGGGGGAGGCGCGGGTGCTGCTGGAGTATCGGATACCGCTCTCGGAGATCCTGGTGGACTTCTACGACCAGCTCAAGTCGCGGACGCAGGGCTACGCCAGTCTGGACTACACGTTCTCGCACTACGAGCCGGCGCGGCTGGTGAAGCTGGACATCCTGGTGAACGGGCAGCCGGTGGACGCGCTGTCGCTGATAACGCACGCGGAGAAGGCGGCGGTGCAGGGGCGGGCGCTGGTGCAGAGGCTGCGCCGTCTGATCCCTCGTCAGCTCTTCGACGTGCCGGTTCAGGCGGCGGTGGGCGGGCGCATCGTGGCGCGGGAGACGATCCGGGCGATGCGGAAGAACGTGCTGGCGAAGTGCTACGGCGGCGACGTGACGCGCAAGCGCAAGCTGCTGGAGAAGCAGAGGGAGGGGAAGAAGCGGATGCGGGTGGTGGGGAACGTGGAGATCCCGCAGGAGGCGTTCATGGCGGTGCTGCGGCTGGAGGAGTAGGGGG
>CAZFGZ010000234.1:0-3392 GCA_964518585.1 uncultured Dehalococcoidia bacterium
TCGATAGTGGAGGAGCCCCCGTTTGGCGGGGGCTCCTCTTGCTGGGCGGCGGCCGGTGGTTCGGGCCGGGCGCGCGGTTCGGGGCTACGGCCGGACGCCGATGAGCTTGGCGAGCTTGACCGCGTTGAAGAGGGCGAGGGAGACGTACCACTTGACGCGGGTGCGCGTGGCGTCCTTGACCTCGAGGCTGCCGACGCGCTCGACCTGGAGGCCGCCCGGGGAGGTGAGGCCGGCCAGGGCGCCTTCGCCCCACTGGACGGCGTAGATGGTGGAGCAGTCGCTGCTGGTGCCGACGGTCTGCTCGTCTGAGATGAAGTCGCAGAGGCCGACGGGGACACCGTCGTAGTACTGCATCATCGTGCCGAACTCGTTGCGGTTGGCCTCGAGGAAGGCGCCGGAGGCGCGGGCGAGGTTGTTGAGGGTGCGGCGGGTGCGCTTGCTCATGAGGAGCATGTCGGGCTTGCCGCCCTTGATCAGGTCGACGAGCTCGTCGAGCTTGTCGAGGGTGAGGATGGCGCCGTTGGCGCCCATGCTGACGGTGAGGGCGGTGGCGCAGAGCTCGTCGATGCCGTCGAAGGACTTCGGATCCGATGTGCTGTCGCCGTTGATGAAGGTGTCCTCGAACCTCTGCTGGACGGCCTTCGCCTTGAGCTGGACGACGGCGGCCTCGAGGTCCTGGACGTTGCTGCGGGTGGCGAGGAGGAAGTTGTCGATGTCGGCGTCGCCGCCCAGGATCTTGAGGGTGGCGGTCTGCTGGGCGAAGGTGGGGGTGCTCTCGGCCCAGGTGTCGCCGACGTCGTAGAAGGACGCGCTGGCGGCGCTGTTCTCCTGGTTGTAGGTGAGCCCGTTACCCACGATCTCGATGAAGGGGAGCACCTGGAGGATGGGGCTTTCCTGGATGATGGTCTCGACGACGCCCACCAGGAGGACGTCGTTGGAGAGCTTGGCGGCCTCGGCAAGGGTCAGGGCCATGGGATCAACCTCCTATCGGTATGAATTCGGTCATGAGGGTCAGGGGTCAGGGGTCATGGGGCACGGCCGTGTGCGCCGCCCGCCGACCGGTGGCCCGCGCCTCGGCTACTGCTGTCCGCTCCGCTGGAGGCCGAAGCGGATCTTGTCGGCGGGGCTGAGGGCGGAGAGGTCGGGCGCGGAGCGCGGGGGCGCGCCAACGGGGACCCGTCCGGCCTCGGCCTGGGACTCGATGTGGCCGCGGACGCGCGAGACGGTCTGGCGGGCGGCCTCGAGGGAGCGGTCCACGTCCTCGACCGTCTCGCCGGCGACGAGGTCGGCGGGCAGGTCGGGGGCGGCCTCGAGGACGGCCTCGCGGTAGCGAGTCGCGGCCGCCTTCACCTGGGACTCGAGGTCCCCGGCGCGCTCCTGGAGGCTGGTCACCTCCTCGCCACGGGCGGAGGCCTCGGCCTGGACCGAGGCGAGCTGCTCGTTGAGCTGGGCGAGGGACTCCTCGAGGTGGGCGGCGCGTGCCTCGCGGTCGGCGGCGGTGATCTGTAGGCGCTCGATCTCGCCTTGCGCCTCGGCGAGCTGGTCCTGTAGCTGGGCGATCTCTTCGTCGGTCATGGGTACCTCCCTCCCTGTCGCAGCAAACTGTCCGACGTAGCAAGAATAGGACATTTGTGCTACGAGCGCCAAGGGGGATGTGTCACCTCGGGGGGGAAGAAGCCGGGCATGGCTAGGACAAGTGTTTCAGTCGAAGGACCCAAGGTGGTATACTCTGGCCGACCGAGAATCACATCACATCGGACTGGAGGCGATTGCCATGTCATCACAAGGCCAAGTGGGACCGAGCCCTGCACCGCCTCAGCTCGGCCCGTATCTCAAGGCAGCCCTGTTCTGTGATCAAGTGATCGAGGGGAAAGATGGCGTGCTGTCACTGATACGGGTAGTGGATCGCCTAACGACGGTGGCTAGTGGACCGGGAGCACCCAAAGATATGACTCCGGTCACGCATCCCCTCTTGGCGGTGATCATGCTGAGTTCGGGCTCAGCCAGGGGCCCAGAGGAAGTGCGTCTGGAGATGGAGCGTCCCGATGGGCAGCGCAAGGATGTTTGGACTGGGACTGTCCATATGGAGGGAGAGGACAAGGGGCAGAACCTTGTCCTCAACTTCCCAACGACTTTCGAGCTCGCCGGGCTCTACTGGTTCAATCTGTACATGGGAGACCACCTGCTGACGAAGATGCCGTTTCGCCTGATGTACACACGATTCTCGTCAGGCGGGCACTAGCTCAACGGAGAAGCTGTCCCCAATGGGCCTCAGGGTCTGGGCTCCGGAGCCAGTCCACACACTCCTCTGGACTAGGGTGATTTCTGTGACCCGCGGCTCGGGTATGGACGCAAGGAACGCCTCAATCTCCTCCTGTAGCTCGACCTTTGGACGCAAGCCGTCCGCGACCTCCAGGGCAAAGAGAGCCACTCTGGCCAAAGCATTCTTGGCTTCCTTGTCGAGCTCGTCGTCCCATTCCGCCTCAACCAGCGTCTGCCGCAGCGTATCCAGATTGTCGATCCCTTCGAGAAAGCGCCGGATGCGCTCGATGTAGTCGCTGCTTATCTCATCGATTCTCATGGCTAAGCGCCTCACAATCCAGATCACGCGCGAAGAGCTCCAGCGGCTGTTTCAGGCCCTTCGCATATGGGAAAAGATCCGCGACGGCAGACTCACGACAGAAGAGATCGCCAAATCCCGTTCCCCCTCGGGTAGATGGCCCACTGCTACCAGCATGATGCTCAGACATCGTAACGCAGCAGGCCTACAGGTGGCAACCACTCACAGAATCCAGTATCCCGACGGCAGGACGCTGCACCGGGACGCCAGCAATCTCCTCGTGGGAGATATCGTCCTCTACCGCTAGGGGCTGAAGCCCCCACGCTCCCCCTACTCCCTCCCCACCGCCGCCCTCGCCGACGCGCCGTTGGGCGAGAGGGTGGCCTGCTCCTCGCGCCAGCGGGGCCCGCTCGTCCTGCCGGCGTGCTAGAATAGGCCCGAAGGAGAACCACAGCCATGGACTGGGAGAAGCGCATCGTCATCGACCCGCGGGTGCTTGCGGGCAAGCCGGTCATCAAGGGAACACGCGTCCCCGTCGAGGTCGTGGTAGGCTCCCTGGCCAGCGGCATGACCGTTGAGCAGGTCTGCCAGGACTACCAGATCGCGGCGGAGGACGTTCGCGCAGCCCTGACCTACGCCGCCGACGTGCTGGCCGACGAACGGGTCCATGCGCTTCCTCCTGGATAAGAACCGAGGGCATACCCACGTGAACACCTATCGCTTCGCCGTGGTCATTGAGAAGGACGAGGATGGGTATTTCGCCTACTGCCCGGACCTCCAGGGCTGCTACAGCCAGGGCGACACCTTCGACGAGGCGCTTGACAACATCCGA
>CAZFGZ010000235.1:0-3388 GCA_964518585.1 uncultured Dehalococcoidia bacterium
CCGGGGTGAGTCCCCAGAGCCTCAGCGAAGCCATCAAGGTCATCCGCGACGAGCTGTTCAAGCTGGTGGACGAGCTTGTAGGTCCGGAGGAGCTAACCAAGGCCCGCGACTACACCGTGGGCAGCTTTCGCCTGAGCCTGGAGACGCCCATGGCCTTGGGTCAGCGGGCCGGCGAGAGCCTCCTGACCATGGGTGAGATCGAGCCCATCGAGGAGGTGGTGGCCAAGCTGGAGGCCGTCCGCGCAGAGGATGTCCAGCGGGTGGCCGTCCGCATCTTCCGCCCCGATAACCTCGCTCTGGCCGTGGTAGGACCCGCCGGCGAGGCCGAGGAGCTGGCGGGCCTGCTGAGCACGTAGCAGGCCTTGAGGGGCACTGCGATGTTCAATGTTCACGCCCGCCCGCGGCAGCCCGGGATCTAGGGGGGCTGCGTGGACCTGTACCGCACCCTGATCTTCGTGCCCGGCATCCGGGAGAACATGATCGAGAAGGCCCTAGCCTTCGCCGTGGACGTGGTGGTGCTGGACCTGGAGGACTCGGTGCCGCCTGGGGAGAAGGCGGCGGCGCGGGAAGTGGTTAGCCGCAGCATCCCCAGGCTGGCCGCCGCCGGCCAGACGGTCCACGTGCGGGTCAACGGTGTGTCCAGCGGGCTGACCCGAGACGACCTGGCAGGGGTGATGTGCCCGGCGCTGTCGGGCGTGACCCTCGCCAAGGCGGAGTCCGCCCAAGACATCCGCGACATCGACGTGATGCTGCGGGAGCAGGAGATGGCGCACGACATCACGCCGGGGACCGTCGTGCTCATCCCGACTATCGAGTCGGCGCGGGGCCTTCTGCGCTGCGAGGAGATCTGCGCGGCGTCCACCCGGCTGGTCGGCATGACTCTGGGGGCGGACGATTACACGGCGAATCTGGGGGTGGAGCGCACTCGCGAGGGGCTGGAGCTGATCTATGCCCGGCAGGTGATCGCTACGTGCGCGGCGGCGGCCGACCTCCTGGCGCTCGATACGCCCTTCGATGACTTCCAAGACGAGGAGGGGCTCGTTGCCGAGACGGAGCGGGTGAAGTCGCTGGGCTTCAAGGGGAAGTACCTCATCCACCCTGGCCAGATCGAGCCGGTCAACCGCATCTTCCGCCCGACGGAGGAGGAGGTGGCGTATGCCCGACGGGTGGTGGAGGCTTTCGAGGGGGCGCGGGCGAAGGGCGTGGGGGCTGTCCAGCTCGAGGGGCGGATGGTGGACAGGCCGGTGGCGATGCGGGCGGAGCGGCTGCTTGCCACGGCCCAGGCCATCGAGGGGCGAGAGAGGGTGCGGGGCCAGGCCTCGGGGGGTTAGAGGACGGGGGCTGGCAGGCGGAGGGCCTCGGCGGTGCCGGGGCCTTTTTGATTGCCTTGAGAAAGAATGGGGTTTAGGGGTCCCGGCGAAGCTGCGGGACGGGCAAATGTTTGATTGTTCCGCCCGCTTGCGTCCGGCGAGGCGGGGATGCGTGCAGGGTGTGCCGGGCCTGTGGCGAGCGCTCATCATGGGCGATGGTAGGGGGTGGCGAAGCGAGCGCCAAGGGGTTGGTGGCACGGGAGGCAAGCAGGCAGAGAGGCAAACAGGCAAACAGGCAAACAGGCAAACAGGGTGACAGGGCAGGGGGAGACCCTTCGCCGCGCTCAGGGTGACAGGAGAGAGGGGTCTATGGACAGGGGCTAGCGCTCGTCGGTGGCGACGTTCTGGCGCATCCAGTCGTAGCGGACGGGCGAGAGCTCGCGGAGGCGCTCCGGGTCAAAGAAGTAGAGGGCGAAGGAGTTGGCGTAGTCCTCGGTGGGGTCGAAGTTGGAGAGGGTCTCCCAGATCTGGGGCCCGTCGTAGCTGAAGCTCAGCTCGTAGATCTCGGAGGCGCGGGCGACCTCTTCGTCCGAGCTGAGGAGCTGCCAGCCGGTGGCGGCCATGAAGTCGCGCATCTCCGCCTGGAAGAACACCCAGGCGTAGCGGCCCGCGGGGACGAGGCGCATCTGGTAGGCGTGGCCCAGCTCGTGGAGGACGGTGAGGACGCCCTGGTTGGGATAGAGGACGAGCTGGTTCTGGCCTCCCTCGTTGGTGTAGAAGTTGGCGCCGTTGGGATAGGGCATCCAGCCGGAGAGGGTAAGGCTGCGGGCGTTGCTGAGGACGTGGAGCCGGCCGTAGTATCGGCTTCCCAGGCGCTTGACTACGTGGTCGGGGAGACGGCTGAGGGCATCGAGGATGGTGTCAAGGCTGGTGTCGTCCCAGGTCTGTCCCTGGCTGACGATCTCGACAGAGTACTTGGCGCGGGCCTCGATGATCTGGCAGGCGGCCAGGCCGATAGCGGCGAAGAGGAGCAGGGCGAGGAGGGCGCGTCGAGGGACGGGGTGGGTATCGGTGACCCGGTGCTGTGATGAGGCCTGTTGAACCATCGTTGAGCACGGCGGGGCACTCCTCGAGAGATAGAAACCGGCAACGATCTGTTGCCGGTTTCACCATTGGCTCGCGGGGGTCTCAGGTGACCAGGGGCCGCGACCTGGTGCCGCGGCTGCGAGACCTCGCTCAACGCCTCAACAGAAAAGCAGCCAACCGGAGGAGGTGCCAGGGGAGTCCTCGGGATCCGCCGGGCAGCCTTCTCACTAAGTACAACGACGGATGGCGTCGGTCGTTACGCCTTCCTTCGTTGTGGTCAGGCGGCGGTCGAAGGGCCGCTAGGCCTTCCACATGTCGTAGAAGCCCGCCCGACGCAGCTTGGCGTCCGTCTCGGGCAGGACGAGGCCGTTCGCGCGCAGCTTGCGGAGGATGGTCTCCAGGCTCCCGCGCTCGCGGGCGGTGAGCGGGCCGAAGACCTCGCCGTAGAGCTCCTCAGAGATGGACACCACCCGCTTGGCCAGATCGCGACCCTTGTCCGTCAGCGCCAGGCCCACAGCGCGCCGGTCCTCGGGGTCAGGCTGCCGGCGAACCCAGCCCTTGGTCTCGATGCGGTGGAGGATGCCGGTGATGCTCTGGGTCTCCTGGAAGAGCAAAGTGGCCAGGCGGCTGGGCTTCACGGGCTTCTTGGAGAAGTAGAGCAGAAGGAGCACACGGGCCTGCGATACGGAGACTCCGGTAGGAAAGAGTCGGCGCTCCAGCAGCTTGTTGCTGAGCCAGTAGAGCTCTGTGATCAGGACCCAGGGCAACATTCGCTTGTAGAGGGGCATGTAGTCGGGCTGCTTGGCGGCGGTCTGCTTGCGGGCTGGTTGCTTGCGGGCTGGCATGGGTACCCCCTAGCTTACTAGCTTCGAAGAAGGATCATGCTGAGAAACATACGCTTCTCTCAAACGATGATGCTATTCTAGCAAGCGCCAAGCTTAGTGGCAAGTAGGTGTGCTCGTTTGGTGTATGGCCGCCGCTATGCGTTCTAC
>CAZFGZ010000236.1:0-3384 GCA_964518585.1 uncultured Dehalococcoidia bacterium
CGCATCAGCCGGGAGAGAGTCTCGGGAGTCAGCAGGGGGACGTCACCGTGCAGGACGACAAGGTGATCCGCGTCGCCGGCCAGCTTCTCGGCCTGGGCCAGGGCGTGACCCGTGCCCAGGGGCTCGGCCTGCCGCGCATAGCGGACCCCGTCGCCCAGGGCTGCCCTCACCGCCTTCTCGCCGCGACCCACTACCGTCACGCAGCGCTCCACACCCGCGCGCCGGGCGACATCCACCACGTGGCGGACCAGCGGCCTGCCCGCCAGGAGGTGCAGCACCTTCGGACGGCGCGAACGCATTCGCTTGCCGACCCCGGCCGCCAGCACCACCGCTATGCAGTTGTGTTCGGCCTTCGCCATCTACACGTGAAGAATCGGCAGAGAGCCCACCCAGCGCACGGCTGGCCCCGCTGCCGATCCCTAGACACCCGCAGCAACGCGGGCAACGATATCCCACATGCCCGCGCCGGGCAAGCTCAGCCCAGGCGCCGGCAGTGACGCTCCGTTCAAACCCTTCCGGCCGATATGGGGACTATCTGGAGGTTCGTCGTTCTCTGTCAACCGACGGCGCCCCTTTTCTGTCCGCCCAGCGCGCCCACATGCATGGGCGGAAAGCACGACGCCACCGTTAATGGTATCGGCGAACCTCATAGCCTGTCAAGCGCGCGCCTGTCCGGTGCAACCCGTACACTCGCTCCCCGTCTCTGTCCCGAAGGCCCTTGTCGGCAGAGCTCGTGCCTCAGACCGGGGCCCGCTGCGCCTCAGCGTCGGCTCGCCAATCGCTTGACTCGGAGGTGTACAACGCGCCAGCCTGGTGTCCAGGCTATCTCCGTTGTTGTCCTGGGAAGTAGAATGGGGCGAGGCTGATTCGTAGCGAGGCTGGATGGGTGGACAGAGCGGAACCCGCCGAAACGGCAGTCGCGACAAGCCCTGCCCCCGTCACTGGTTGGTCGAGAGCAGCGCAGGGCTTTGGCTCCCTGAGCATCGTCAACTTTCGCTTCCTGCTGGGCGGCACCATGGCCGCCAGCTTCGCCATGTGGATGCAACAGATCGGTCTGGGATGGCTGGTCGCCCAGCTCACCAACTCCCCCTTCCAACTGGGCCTAGTGCAGTTCATCCGCGGCATCAGCGTCCTTTTCGTATCCCCCTTTGCGGGCGCCTTCTCGGAGCGGATAGAGCGGCGGTGGCTGGCCGGCCTGGCATCCACGGTCAACGGTCTATCGGCGCTGGCCATCGCCATCCTCATAGTCACCGGCCACGTCGCCATGTGGCAGCTCTACGTCACGTCGTTCATCGGCGGCTTTTCGAGCAGCATCTACAACCCGGTGCGCCAGTTCCTGGTCTTCGACGCCGTCGGCCCCAAGCACCTGCCGAACGCCATCGCCCTCAACTCGATGGTGAACAACATGGCTCGGGTCGTAGGCCCCGGGGTGGCCGGTTTTCTTATCGCGTACAACACCTCGACAGCCTTCTTCGGGATGTTCGTGTTCCTCATGGCGGCTACGCTGAGCCTTGTGCCGCTGCGACTGAGCCAGGAAGCGCCACGCGACGGGGAACCGCTGTTTGCCAGCATCCGTCTGGGCGCTGCCTACATACTCCGCCACCGGCTGCTGCTGCGTCTGACGTTGCTGCAGGCGATCCCTAGCATGCTCATCTTTCCCTACCTCCAGATGGTGCCGATCATGGCGAAGAACTACCTGCACGTCGGCTCCGCAGGGTACGGATGGCTCCAGACAGGTGTCGGGGTCGGCTCGTTGCTGAGCGCCCTGGTGGTAGCATTCTTCGCCGACACCCGCCGCAAGGGGACCATCGCGAGCGCCGCCCTGTTGGTCTACATGGCGATGATCCTGTCGTTCTCCTTTTCCCGCCATTACTACCTCTCCTTCTTACTTCTGGTCCTGGGCGGCATGGGACTGGTGGTGTTCTCTACCTTCAACCAGACGCTGCTCCAGCTACACGTGGAGGACGACTACCGCGGCCGCGTCCTGTCGCTCTACACGATGTCGCAGGGGCTGAACCCCTTTGGGGCCCTGGTGATGGGCTTCGTGGCGAGCCAGTTCCTGGGGACGCCTCATGCCATCGCCGCATTCTGCGTGCTGGCGCTGATTCTGGC
Source organism: uncultured Dehalococcoidia bacterium (assembly GCA_964518585.1). GTDB lineage: Bacteria > Chloroflexota > Dehalococcoidia > DSTF01 > CAZFGZ01 > CAZFGZ01. The sequence continues at coordinate 2,113 of CAZFGZ010000236.1, forward strand.
CGCAATCAGCGGTGTGGCCTCCAAGGAGATACGAAGCCTGTGAGGGAACATGAGGCTGCGATAAGGGTATCGAACAAGCCCATAGGAGGCACTTCTGGCCCCGTCAGGGCAGCCAGCCGAGGCTGAGAGGCCTCGGCCTACGTCGTTGTTCAGCGCCCTCGCATCACTAGAATGCCATTCTGGTTGCCGATGCAGCACCCGCACCTCCGACCTTCTGTGTGTTGACTATCTCGTTCCATGCGCTGTGGCACTAAGTCTCGCGCGGCGAGCGAAACGCGTCCAGTTATCGCCCGGAAAAACGCGGCGGATCGTCCCCTCGCGCCCAGGAGTCTCAGGAGCCCTTCGCCCCTACCCGAAGTTGTGCGCGACCGGCGAGGGAGCACGGCGCGGCAGCGCAAGCGGCTCGATGCGCTCCGCCAGCAGGTTGGTGATTCCCTCTTTGCGCTGAAGCTCGCCCCTGACCCGGACGAAGGGCTCGGCCCGCACAAGCGAGCGTGCCCGCCCGTAGAGGTGAGGCTTCACCACCACGTTCGCCAGGCCCATCTCGTCCTCCAGCAGCAGGTAGACGAAGCCCTTCGCCGTCATCGGCCGCTGGCGGCAGACGACCAGCCCCGCCAGCTCGACCTTCGTCCCGTCCGGGAGGCGCTCCAGGTGGCGGGTGGAGGCGATGCCCTCGTGCAGCGTCCGGCGGATGAGCTGCATCGGGTGGTGGTCGGGCGATAGCCCGAGATTGTCGTACTCGGCGGCCATCCGCTCCCAGGGGGTCATCTCGGGCAGCTCCACCATGTCCTGCTCCGTCGGCAGGGGGAGCGCGAGCTGGCCGTTGCGGGGCCTCGTTATCAGGCCGGCCTCCCACATCGGCCGACGCCGGTCGGGTGTCAGCCCCTCGAACGCCCCGACCGAGGCGAGGTTCTCGACTATCTCCCGGCTGAGGCCCGTCCGGTTGACCAGCTCCCACATCGAGCGATAGGGGCCGTTGGCCTCTCGCTCGTCCTCCGCCGCCCTGGCCGACCTCTCCCTCAGGCCGCGCACGTAGGCCAGGCCGATGCGGACGGCGTCGTCCTCGACGCTGCACCGCGCCCGGCTGAGGTTGATGTCGGGGCGCAGCACCTCGACGCCGTGGCGCCTGGCGTCGTTCGTGAAGACGTGGGGCGGGTAGAAGCCCATCGGCTGGGCGTTGAAGAGGGCGCAGTAGAACTCCGCCGGATAGTACTTCCTGAGCCAGGCCGACTGATAGGCGAGCACGGCGAAGGCGGCGGCGTGCGCCTTCGG
>CAZFGZ010000237.1:0-3370 GCA_964518585.1 uncultured Dehalococcoidia bacterium
TCTGGGGGACACCCCCAGACCCCCGGCAGAGGGGCTGTGCCCCTCTGCACTCCCCCAGGGTCGCGACCGGTTGTCCCGTTCATGACCATGAACCAGCAGGGCCAAGCAAGCCAAGCCACCTTCGATAGACCAGGCTTATGACCCGCCCGCTAGAAACGGACGGCGAAGTCGGGGAAGCCGTGGGTCTCGTCGGACCACTCGGTGTCTACGGCGTCGACGCGGGCGAGGGAGGGGCCGCGACTGAGATAGCCGAGGAGCGACTGGAGGGCGTCGCGGGGGCCCTCGGCCACGACCTCGACGGAGCGGTTATCGGGGCCGTTGCGGACGTAGCCCCGTAGGTCCAGGGAGCGAGCACGCAGCAGGACGAAGCTGCGAAAGCCGACCGCCTGGACGCGCCCGTGGACGACGGCCCGGAGGCCGATGGTCTTCCCCATTCTCACCTCTTCCGTATCCAGGTCCACACCGGGCCTCAGCTCAGGAGCGCGCTGACGGTCTCCTCGACCAGGGAGGGAGGCACGTCGCTGCGGACGACGGTGCGGCCGACGTCTTCGAGGAGGACCCAGCGCACCGCCTTCGAGGCGACTTTCTTGTCGAGGGCGACGGCGCCCAGGACGCGCGGGAGCTCGACGCCGGAGACGCGGGTGGGCAGGCCGAAACGCTCGAGGACGGCGGTCTGGCGCTCGCCGACGGCCGACGGCGTGAGGCCCATACGGCGGCCGATCTCCGCCGCCGCGACCATGCCGACGGCGACGGCTTCGCCGTGGAGGAGACCGCCGTAGCCGGTGGCGGCCTCGAGGCCGTGGGCGATGGTGTGGCCGTAGTTGAGTACGGCGCGGCGGCCGGTGGTCTCGAGCTCGTCCTCGCTGACGATGCCGGCCTTGATGGCGACGTTGCGGCGGAGGACGTGGGCGGTGACGGCGGGCTCGAGGTGGAGGAGATCGTCGGCGTGGGCCTCGAGGGTCTCGAGGAGGTCGGGGTCGAGGCTGAGGGCGTGCTTGATGACCTCGGCGAAGCCGGAGACGAGCTCGCGCTGGGGCAGGGTCTTGAGGAGCGAGATGTCCTCGACCACGAGGCAGGGCTGGTAGAAGGCGCCGATGAGGTTCTTGGCCTCGCGGTGGTCGACGGCGACCTTGCCGCCGACGGCGGCGTCGACCATGGCGAGCAGGGAGGTGGGGAGCTGGACGAGGGGCACTCCGCGCAGGAAGGTGGCGGCGACGAAGCCGGCCAGGTCTCCGACCATGCCGCCGCCGAGGGCGAGGACGGACTGTCCGCGCTCGGCGCGGTGGCTGATGAGCCAGTCGTAGATGAGGGAGGCGGTTTCGAGGTTCTTGCTGGCCTCGACGGGGGGGACGGCGCAGGAGTGCGACTCGAAGCCGGCCTCGGCCAGGGCTTGCTGGACGCGGCCGGTGTGGCGGACGCCGACCAGTTCGTCGGTGACGATGAAGGCGCGCTCAGGGAGCGCGACCTCGCGCATGCGCTCGCCGAGGCGGCTGATGGCGCCCCACTCGACGAAGACGGGGTATCGCCCCGATGGCACCTCGACCCAGACGGGGCCACCCTCCGCGGCGGGTTCCCTCTCCTCGGGGAGGGTCAGGCGGAGCGGGTTGCCCAGCGCCCATTCTGCCACCTTGCGACAGGACGCCACTACCCGCCCGGCGACCTGGGGCGGGGAAAGGGAATCGGTCTCGACGATGACGTCGGCGAGGGCGTAGAGGTGCTGGCGGCGGGCCTTGAGGTCGCGGATGCGGGCCAGGGGGTCGGCCCCGGCGAGGAGGGGGCGCTCGGAAGGGGCTTTTTCCTGCCACCTGTGGAGGCGGCGGAGGATGGTGTCCGGGGTGGCCTCGAGGCAGACGAGGAGGCCGGCCTCGGCGATGAGGCGACGGTTGTCGAGGCTGACCAGGGCGCCGCCGCCGGTAGCGATCACCACATCGTCGTCGCGGGCGGCGCGGCGGAGGGCCTCGCCCTCCAGTTCACGGAAGCGGGGCTCGCCGTCCTGGTCGAAGATCTCGGGGATGGGCTTGCCCGCGATCTCCTCGATGAGGTCGTCGGTGTCGATGGTGCGCCAGGCGAGGGCGTTGGCCAGGAGGGGGGCGACCAGGGACTTGCCGGTGGCGGAGAAGCCGGTGAGGAAGATGCGGCGGAAGAGGTTCTCGCTCATCGGGGCGGCCGCTCAGAGGGCTTACGGGGGCCGACGGTCTTGAGGTAGGCGCGGTAGTTGCGCAGTGTTTCCTTGATGTGGTCGCCGCCGAACTTCTCGAGGGCGGCCTCGGCGAGGACGATGGCGAGCATGGCCTCGGCGATGACGCCGGCGGCGGGGACGACGCAGACGTCGGCGCGCTCATAGTGGGCGCGGACGGCCTCGCCGGTGCGGAGGTCGGCCGAGGGCGGGGAGCGGCGGATCGTGGCGATGGGCTTGAGGGCGGCGCGGGCGACGATGTCTTCGCCGTTGGTCATGCCGCCCTCGGCGCCGCCGGCGCGGTTGGTGGCGCGACGCCAGGGCCGGCCGGCCCACTGGTCGGCGGGGAGGATGAGATCGTGGGCGCGGGAGCCGCGGAGGCGGGCGAGGGCGAAGCCGCCGCCGATCTCGACGCCCTTGACGGCATGGATGCTCATGAGGGCCTGGGCGAGGCGGCCGTCGAGCCTGCGGTCCCAGTGGACGTGGCTGCCGAGGCCGATGGGGACGCCGGAGGCGCGGACCTCGACGACGCCGCCGAGGCTGTCGCCGGCCTTGCGGGCGCGGTCGATGGCGGCGACCATGGCGGGGCCGGCCCTGGGGTCGGCGCAGCGGACGGGCGAGGCCTCGACGGCGCGCCAGTCGGGCTCGGCGTCGGTCCGGGCCTGCACGCCGGCGATGGCGACGGTGTGGCTGTGGATGCGGATGTCGAACCCCTGGAGCAGGCGGCGGCAGACGGCTCCGACGGCGACGCGGGCGGCGGTCTCGCGGGCGCTGGCGCGCTCGAGGATGGGGCGGACATCGTCGTAGCCGTACTTGATGACGCCCGGGAGGTCGGCGTGGCCGGGGCGGAGGTTGGTGACCTTCTCGGGGGCCTGCACGGGCGGGTCGACGGACATGCTTTCGCGCCAGTTCTCCCAGTCGCGATTCTGGATGAAGAGGGCGATGGGGCTGCCCAGGGTGAGGCCATGGCGGACGCCGGAGGTGATCTGGGCGCGGTCCTGCTCGATCCGCTGGCGGGGGCTGCGGCCGTGGCCGCCCTGGCGGCGCCGGAGGTCGGCGGCGATGTGGTCCTCGGAGAGGGCGAGGCCGGCGGGCAGGCCCTCGATGATGACGGACAGGCCCTGGCCGTGGGACTCGCCGGCGGTTAGGAAGCGAAGCACGGGCATGTCTCTCCTAGCAGAGCACTGAAGAAGC
>CAZFGZ010000238.1:0-3268 GCA_964518585.1 uncultured Dehalococcoidia bacterium
CACCGCCTGGGACGATTCCACCCTCCTGGAACTGGTCAAGCAGCACAACCTGGAGCTGGAGCGCCGCGACGGCCTCCGCCGCCACTTCGAGTACGACTGGCTGGTCGTTGCTCGCCACAACCCCGCCTACCGCCGCTACGTAGAAGCCGAGCGAGAGCGCCTCGGCGAGGACCACCCCCTCTTCCTCACCCAGTACTGCCTCAAGACCCTCTCCGGCGGCGGCCGCTTCCTCAGCCACCAGCAGCGCGCCCAGCTCCAGGGCTCACACCCTCGCCGGCACGCCCCGCAGCCCGGCGAGACCTATGTGGCGGGCCTGGACCTGGCGGGCGAGGCGGCCCCGGCTGCCTCGCCCGCCGCCCGCCCGCCGGCCGCGCACGACGCTACCGTCCTCACCGTCGCCCGCGTCAGCTACCCGGCCCGCGATGCCCTCGTGCAGGAGCCCTGCCTGGAGGTCGTCGAGCACTACGCCTGGGTCGGCGAGGCCCACGATGCCCTCCTCGCCCGGCTCATCGACCTGGGCAGGAGCGTCTGGTCGCTTCGGCGCCTGGCCGTCGATGCCACCGGCCTGGGCGAGACCGCCGCCCGCCTGCTGACCTCGGCCCTGGGCGAGGCCGTCGTCCGCCCGGTCCGTTTCACCGCCGAGAGCAAGTCGCGCCTGGGCTACGCCCTCCTCGCCGCCGTCAACGGTGGGCGCCTCAAGACCTACGCCGCCGACGGCTCGGCCGAGCATCGCCAGTTCTGGCGCGAGATGGAGATGGCGCGGGTGGCCTATCGAGCCAATCGCACCATGAACTTCTTCGTGGACCCCTCCCAGGGCCACGACGACTACCTGATGAGCCTAGCGCTTGCGGTGGAGGCGGCATCGGATGCGCGCCCGCGACCCGCTCGGGGAAGGATACGAAGCGAGCTGTCATGACGAGTTACGTCGGGGATGCATGGGATGAACGCGATACGAGCACGGGTGGCCCGCCGGGCCGCACAGGACACCGACGTCATCGACCCGCCGGAGCGGCGCGTCCGCGAGGACGCCCTGCCCGAAAACCTAACCTACCACGACAGCGGCTGCGAGCTGGCCCCCCACTGCCTGGACTGCCCCCTGCCGCGCTGCCGCTACGACCAGCCGGGGGGCGCTCGACGCCTCCTGACCGAGAGCCGCGACGCCGAGATCGCCCGCCGCCGCGCCACCGAGCGCGTCCCCATCAACGCGCTGGCCCGCCAGTACGGCCTGTCACGGCGCAGCGTCTTCCGCATCCTCAGAAAGGTCAACGGGCGGTCCTGACGCGCCTTCCGCGCCTACCCAGCACCCGAGGAGGAATCCCATGAACGGCATCACCCTTCCCCAGCAGATCGCCCGCATGGACGGCCCCAGGCTCCGCGCCTACGCCGAGAACCTGGCCTTCTACCAGGGCGAGCAGTGGACCGGCTCGCCCCGCCGCCGGCAGCGGCACCTCACCTTCAACTACGCCAAGGCGCTGGTCGACAAGACGACCTCGTACCTGATGTCGGGCATGCACGTGGCCGTCGACCCGCAGGACGCCTCCCCCGAGGCGAACGAGCGGGCCCGCCGCACGGAGAAGGCCCTCGCCGAGGTGCACGACCAGAACCAGCTCGACCAGCTCGACTTCGACACCGAGCTCGACGCCGCCGTCCTCGGCGACGGCGCTTTCAAGGTCACCTGGGACACCGCCGAGCGCCGCGTCCGCGTCTCCGCCCCGGACGTCCAGGGCCTCTTCGTCTGGTGGCTCGGGGACGACATCACCCGCGTCTGGCGGGTGGCCAGCCGCTACGTCCTCTCGCCGGAGGAGGCCGAGATGCTCTACGCCTACCGCCCCTCGAGGGCCCGCTCGGCCCGCACCCGCCGCATCGAGGTGGTGGAGCTGTGGACGGCCGAGGAGTTCGAGCTGTGGGTGGACGGCAGCCGGCTGGAGCAGAAGGCGAACCCGTACGGCTTCGTCCCCTTCGTCATCTACCCCAACCTGCGCGAGCCCAAGAAGTTCTGGGGGTTCTCCGACGTCCCGCCCATCCGCGAGTCCGTCCGCGAGCTCAACCGCGCCCTCTCCCAGCTCTCGATGATCCTGGAGCTGTCGGGCAACCCCATCGCCGTGCTGGAGAACGTCAGCGAGTCCTCCGACATCGCCGTCCAGCCGGGCGCGGTCTGGGAGCTGCCCGAGCGCGCCCGCGCCTACCTGCTCGACCTGCTCCAGGGCGGCGGCGTGAAGCTTCACGTGGACTACGTGGACCTGATCTATCGCACCCTGCACGACCTGGGCGAGTCGCCGCGCACGGCCTTCGGCTCGAACCCGCAGGGGCTCTCGGGCGTGGCCCTCCAGGTGGAGATGGACCCGCTGATGAAGAAGGTGCAGCGCAAGCGGCTCATCCGCTCGGCGGCCTACCGCCGCCGCAACGAGCTGATCCTGCGCATCCTGGAGCAGCAGACGGGCGTGAGCTACGCGCCCTATCGCACGCGAATCGTCTGGGATGCGGTCGTGCCAGAGGACCGCAGCCGCCTGGTGGCTGACGAGCGGACCCTCGTCGCGGCGGGGATCCACTCGCGACGCCGCGCCGCCGACGAGCTTGGCGTCGAGGACCCAGAGGAGGAGTTCCGCCGCTGGCGCGAGGAGCAGGCCACCCTCTCGCCCAACGGCGCGTCGGCGAGGGCGGCGGTGGGGAGGGAGTAGGGGCGGGCTAGGACGGTAGTCTCCGCGAGCGGATGCGCCCCGGGGAGATGACTGTCACCCGCCCGCCGAGTTCGTCCTCTGGCGTGGCCTTGAGGGCCTCCGTGACTAGCGCGGCGACGCTTGCAGCCAGCAGCTCGCTGGGGACGCGAACCAGAATGACCGCTGGGGGCGCTGGCCGCGTACCTGGGTATGCGAATCCTAGGTCCCTTGTCAGGAGCATGCGATCCTCATCTGCCGCCAGGCGCCAGATGGTCTCGTCGGGAGCGCCTCGATTGGGGGAACGGGCCACATCGAGCACATCGTGGCCCTGCTCCGTCAAGAGGTCGGCCAGTCGGCGGGGAAGATTCTCATCGAGGAGGAAGCGCATGGACCCGTTCGTCGGCCAGTACGTCGGCGGCGTAGGTCAGGGCTGCCCGAACGTCGTCGGGGGTGATCTGGTACTCCTGGCAGACCTCCTCAACGGTCATGCCGCTGGCGAGGGAGCCCACCACGACCTCGACGGGGACGCGCGTTCCCTTGATGATCGGCTTGCCCGCAAGCACCCGCGGATCGATGACGATGCGCTTCTCCCAGTCCATGGCTGTGGTTCT
>CAZFGZ010000239.1:0-3251 GCA_964518585.1 uncultured Dehalococcoidia bacterium
CAGCCTGACAGACATGGAGGCGGATATGCTGCTGCGACCGATTCGTTCCATCGCCCTTCTTGTCACGATTGCCGTACTGGCCGTCGCCAGCTCCGCCTGCGGCTCAGGGGCGAAGCCGGTGCCTACAGAGACCCCCGAGCCGGAGCCTGCCACGGCCACCCCGACCGTGGAGGTGGAGCCAACTGAGGAGCCGACCCCGGGCCGGACCGCCGGGGACCTGGCGCAGGCCACCGTACAGATCTGGGCCCTGCTCCGGGCAGACGATGCCTTTGAGCCGGTGTGGACCGGTTCGGGGAGCATCATCTCGGAGGACGGTTTGATCTTGACGAACGCCCACGTGGTGGACAATCGCCTTGACGAGTATGACGAGCTGGGAGTGGCTGTGCTTGACCAGACCGACGAGCCTCCCGACATGGCCTACCTGGCAGAGGTGGCCGCGGTCGATTACGTGCTGGACCTGGCCATCATCCGCATCGTGTCGGACCTGGACGGTGTGGCGACGACTGTGGATCTCCCGACCGTCGAATTGGGAGACTCGGATGAGGTTGAGATAGGCGACCCCATCCGCATCCTGGGCTATCCAGGCATCGGCGGGGAAACGATTACGTTCACGAACGGCGTGGTGAGCGGGTTCACGTCCGAGCGGAGCCTGAGCGGACGCGCCTGGATCAAGACCGACGCCACCATCGCCGGCGGCAACAGCGGCGGCATGGCCGTCAACGACGAGGGAGAGCTTGTCGGCGTACCGACCATCGCGGGGTCCGGCTCGGAGACGGAGGAGCCCGTGGACTGCCGCTATGTGGCGGACACCAACCGGGACGGCGAGGTCAACAGTCTCGACTCCTGTGTGCCGGTGGGGGGATTCATCAACGGACTGCGCCCGGTGAACCTGGCGTTGCCCCTGGCGGAGGCCGCGGAGAGTGGCGAGGAGTACGTCGGGATGCTGCCCGTGGAGCCTGAACCGACGGGCGGGTTCGATACCAGCCAGATCGTATTCCACAATCTGATCTTCGCCGACGGCGTCACCCCCGACGACCTCCCGACCCAGATCTGGGAGGCTCTGCCCTCAGGCGTGACCGACGTGTGCGCCTTCTGGGACTACGAGGGCATGGTGGACGGCATGAGCTGGGAGGCTCTCTGGTTCATCGACGGCCAGGTGACTGAAGGGGGAAGCATCATCGACAACACCTGGACGGGCGGAGAGGCCGGCAACTGGTGGGTGTGCACCTTCGATACCAACGGGCTACCGGACGGGCTGTATGAGGTGGTGCTCTCGGTGGAGGGCGAGGCGCAGCGGTCGGGGGCGATCTTCGTCGGTGGAGATCACCCGTTCATTGAATTCACGGTCGAGAACGAGTCGAGCCGGGAGATCTGCTACGCATACATATCGCCGAGCGGCGCCCAGAACTGGGGCGAGGACGATCTGGGCAGGGAGGAGTACATCGAGCCAGGAGCGTCTCGCCTCTGGTTCGTGCCCGCCGGCATCTATGACCTGCTCCTGAAGAACTGCGACCTGGACACACTGGCCGAAGAGTACGAGGTGGACCTGACCCAGGGTGTGATCTACACCCTGACCGACTGATACCCCGCAGACTGCTTCTGTCGAAGGGCGGTCGCCCCGGTTGGTGTGCTTGTCGGCGCCGCAGACGCCAGACAGCTCCATTCCCCCTCGGGCTGGTGAAAGGCAGTGTCGGCGCGAAGCCGTCCGTCACCCGACCTGCCGCCGCAACGTCATGGACGCTATCACGACGAAGAAGGCGGCGAACCCCACCAGGGCCAGGAAGTTGAGGCCCACGCCCGCATCCAGCAGCCCGCGACCGCGGATCATGACATCTCGCAGCGCCTCATTGGAGTAGGTGAGCGGCAGGATGTGGGCCACGCCCTGCAGCCAGCGAGGGAAGGTGTCGATGGACCAGATGACACCGCTCAGCAGCCCCTGCGGCACGATGACGATGGGGATGAACTGCACGGCCTGGAGCTCGGTGCGGGCGAAGGTTGACAGGAAGATGCCCAGGTTCGCGGCGCCCACCGTCACCGCAACGACCAGCAGCAGGACCAGCGCCAGGTTGCCAGCGTACTCCACCTGGAGCACGAAGACCGTGACCAGCAGTATCACCACCGCCTGCAGCACAGCGAAGACACCGAAGCCGGCCACGTACCCCAGGACCAGCTCTGCGCGGGTGGTGGGCGTGACCATCAGGCGCTCCAGGGTGCCGGCGGTGCGCTCTCGCAGGAAGCTGACGGCGGTGAGGAGGAAGACGAAGAAGAAGGCGAAGAAGCCGATGAGGGGCGGCGCCTGGAAGTCGATGGTGCCGAAGTCCGGCCCACCATAGTAGTAGGTGACGGGCAACTCACTCTCCTCGGGCAGTGCCTGGGGCAGCTCCGAGGAGGTCGAGAGGACGAGCGAGACCTGCCGCGCGATGCGCAGGATAGCGTTGCTTCGCTGGGGGTTCGAGCCCTCCAGCAAGATGGAGATGGCCGCCCCCTGGTCCGCCGGCGCGACGATAATGGCGCCGTCCAGCTCGTCGCCCTCCACCTGCTGCTCCGCCTCGGCCCGCGATAGGTAGAACGAGGTGACACCGGCCTCGGACAGCGTCTGGCCGAGAGCCGCAAGCGCGGGCGCGGCCGCGCCGCCCGTCTCGTCGACGAAACCCAGTCTGATGCCGCCGGAGCTGGTGCGCAGGAGGTAGCCGACCAGCAGGATGACGACGATCGGCACGCCGAAGAGGAGGACGAGGGTGCGCGGGTCGCGGCGGAACTGCCGCACGATGCGTAGCGTTACCGCCCAGGTACGGGCCGCGCTCATGTCCCGTTCCCCGCGAAGGCCAGGAACGCCTCCTCCAGCGTCGCCGCGGCGGCCTGGGAGCGCAACTCGGCCGGGGAGCCCTCTGCCAGGAGACGCCCGTCCCGGAGGAGGATCAGGCGGTGGCAACGCTCGGCCTCGTCCATGACATGGCTGCTGAGGATGATGGTGACGCCTTGTTCGTTAAGGCGCCGGAAGTAGGTCCAGAAGGTGACCCGCAGGCGTGGGTCGACGCCCACCGTGGGCTCATCGAGCAGCAGGAGGCGCGGCCGATGGACCAGAGCGCAGGCCAGGGACACGCGCTGCCGCATCCCGCCGCTGAAGGTCGAAACCGGGCTGTCGGCCCGGTCTGTGAGCTCGACCAGCGCCAGTGTCTCGTCGACGGCGCTTCGAGAGTGGACGCCGTAGAGGCTGGCGAAGAAGGAGACGTTCTCGCGGGCGGTGAGCT
>CAZFGZ010000240.1:0-3238 GCA_964518585.1 uncultured Dehalococcoidia bacterium
GACTCAGGACGTTCTTCCGCTGGACGGGGAGTTCAATTCTCCCCCGTCTCCACCAGACGTCTTCTGACCCCGGCCGACGAGGCCGGGGTCAGTTTGTGCCAAGCCACGTGCCGCGCGAGCGGTTGCCCCGGCAGCCAGAAGGCAGTAGAATATATCAGCAGGAGGTAATCCATCGACTGCCATGGCTGCGCCCGTTCGCCGCTCTGAGGGTCCCACGTCGCCCGTCTCCGCCGAGGGCCTCGCTGCCCTCTTCCGCGCCCTGGGAGACGACACCCGGCTGCGCATCTTCTCCCTGCTGACCAAGGGAGAGTTCTGCGTCTGCGAGATCGAAGACACCCTGGGGCTGTCGCAGAGCCTTGTCTCGAATCACCTCGCGGTCCTGCGGAGGCTCCGGCTGGTGCAGAGCCACCGCGACGAGGAGGACGCCCGCTGGGTCTTCTATCGGGCAGACCCCGCCGCGGCGGCGCTCCTCGGCGAGCGCCTGCGAGCGCTCTTCGACGTACAGACGGTGCCCGGGGACCGGCGCCGGGCCGAGCAGGTGTGCCGCCTGCGGGGACGATAGCAGTGCTCTTTTTTCGATCGCCTGCATCACTCAGGCGTGATATAGTGTCCGCCGCCCGAGCGCCCGTACCAGCCCAGCGAGTCAGACATGCGCTGGCGCTGGGGCCGGCCCTTGCCACCCTCCGCTGGAGGAATGCTGAGGAGTCAACGAGATGAGCCAGATGTACCAGGGCATACCGCGGGGCGAGATCCCCTGGTTCCCCGTTATCAACCCTGAGCGCTGTGACCACTGCCTGAAGTGCCTGGAGTTCTGCCCCTACGACGTGTACGAGGAGCTTGACGGCAAGCTGGACGTAGCCCGCCCCCTCAATTGCCTGGTGGGCTGCTCTCGCTGCACCAGCATATGCCCGCAGGATGCCATCCACTTCATGGAGAGGCGAGACCTCAACATGTTTCTCCAGCAACTGCGCCGGCAGCGCGCCGCCATGTAGTCGGCGAGCGCTGACGACATGACTTCACCGGGCAAGAGCACGGGTAGGAGAGTCAGGGTTCTCTTCGTCTGCACGCACAACTCGGCACGAAGCCAGATGGCCGAGGCGTTCCTCCGCCACTACGCGAGCGACGGCTTAGAGGCGTACAGCGCCGGCACCGAGCCAGGCGCGCTGCACCCCCTGGCCGTGCAGGCCATGGGCGAGGAAGGGATCGACATCAGCGGGCAGAGGGCCAAGTCCGTCGACGGGTTCCTTCAGGAGCCCTTCGACTATGTGGTCACGGTCTGTGACGACCCCAACGAGACTTGCCCCGTGTTCCCTGGTGCCCGCCACCGCCTCCACTGGAGCTTCCCGGACCCCACGCGGGCAGAGGGAACGCCTGAGGAGCGCTTTGCCCTCTTCCGGTCCGTGCGGGACGCCGTCAGAGCGCGCCTGGAGCAATTCCTGGCTCATGATGCATCTCCCAAACAGGCCAGTCAGAAGGGGAAAGAACACTAGCAGGAAGGAGGAAAGAAGTGGCCGCCATACCAGAATGGGCATTTGAGTTTCACGGGCATCGTTGCCCCTTCATGCCCATCGGCTACCGGATGGGCCAGGTCGCGATGGAAGAGCTGGGCGTGGAACGCGAGAAGGACCACGGCCTCTTTGCCTTCTCTGAGATGGGGAGCGGACATCCCAACACCTGCATGGAAGACGGCATTCAGGTGGCAACCGGCAGCACTTATGCCAAGCGTGTCATGGAGCATCTCGACTACGGCAAGGCGGCGTTTGTCCTGTACCATCCCGACAAAGGCGCGGTGCGCGTCTCGTTGCGGCCGGAGGCGTTCGATGAACTGGGCAAGTCCGAGTTCCTGGCGCATCGCAAGAAGGGAGTACCGCCTTCCAAGATTCCTCAGGAAGCGGCTCAAGAGGTTGTGGACTGGGTGCTGGATCGCGGTGAGGAAGAGCTGTTCGCCGTAGAACGCCTACCTGAGTTCGCCTATCAGAGGCCGGGGCCCAATCCCTTCGAGAAAGTGAAGTGCGCTAAGTGCGGGGAGTACGTCTTCGAGTGCTATGTTCGCCTAGTGCAAGGCGAGCCGCACTGTATTCCTTGCTCTGGCTACAGAGGTTAGAGGATGTGGAGGGAGACGAGTAGGACAGCCTCAACGCCTGGAAGAAGTGGATAGTGTCCGTCGGCTTCTTGGTCATAGGCATCGCGGCCATCCTGGCTGTGTCCACCGTCTTCTCCATGGTGGGCCAGGGAGGCGGGGTGTTGTATGTGCCGATCCTCCTGGCGCTGGGGACGGACTTCCACGAGGCCGCGACTACGAGCCTATTCGTGATTGCGGCTACCTCGGGCTCAGCAGCCATCATGTACCGCCGGCGAAGGTTTGTCGACTGGAAACTGGCGCTGGCCATCGAGCCTCCAACGTTCGGCATGGCCTTTGTTGGAGGCTTAGTCGCCCAATACATCGGTGTACCAGCATTGAAAGTGGTTTTCGCGGCGGTGCTTATCGTCGCCAGCTTCTTCATGTTCAGGCCCACGAGGGAGTCAGAGGCGAAGCTGGGGCAGGGCTGGGGACACTGGCGTAGGAGTATGGGAGATAGCGACTACATTGTCCGGCTACCCATTCTCATCCCTATTACGACGGCGGCAGGCTTTGTGGCGGGGATGGTCGGAGTATCCGGGGGTCTTTTCAAGCTGCCGGCAATGATCTTGTTGGGCGGCGTCCCCATGCGAATTGCCATCGGAACGTCATCGCTCATGGTAACCGCCACGGCGCTGGCCGGTTTTCTCGGCCACATCCCCGGCGGATATTTCCAACCCTGGGTGGCCATACCACTGGCTGCCTCGGCCTTTGCCGGGGGGCGCATTGGCTCAGCTCTCTCTGTGCGAGTAGAGGCGGGGATGCTGAGGAGGCTATTCGCCGTGATCCTGCTGTTGGCATCAGCGTGGATGATCGTAAATGCCGTCACCTAGATGTGGGGCTTCCATGGCCGTTTCCTCAAGGGGCCAAGAAATGACGAACTCACGAAAGGTAGCGGATACATGGTGGGAATTCCTTGGTTCGACGCAGGAACCGACGCGATTGGTCTGGCTGAAGGAGGTCGCTCATCGTGACTGTCGCTGCTGAGGCTGCGCGACCGCACGTCGCCGAACGCCTTTCCCTGCTCGACCGCTTCCTCGCCCTCTGGATCATCCTCACGATGGCCTTCGGCGTCGGGCTGGGCAAGCTGTTCCCCGACGTGGCCGACGCCATCGACTC
>CAZFGZ010000241.1:0-3230 GCA_964518585.1 uncultured Dehalococcoidia bacterium
GTCAGGTGCCGGTAGGCGCGCTCGACGAGCTCGCCGTCGGCCGATGGCGCCACGCACAGGACTCTGTAAGCTTCCCTTCGATTCATGGGGCCTCCAAGGTAATAGTCGGACGCGGCGCGCGCAGTCCACAGAGGAGCCAAGAATGAGCCATGGAGTCCCCGCCTGGAGCGTGGTAGAACGCCTTTGCCGGACGGGGTATAATAGAGCTACCGCGGTCCCATCGGTTCCCCAGCTCGGGCCCAACAAGTCCCGTTGGGCGCGGCCGCGAGCGGGGCGAGGGAAGAGTCGGTAATCTGGAAGAAAGGGGCCCACGTCGCATCCACAGGAGTGGATCAGCGCTCTGCTAGGGCCCCCTTTTCACGTCCAAGCAATCCGCGCTAGAGGAGATTGGGATGGGACGGAGTCTGACCCGCAAGATCATCGATGAGCACCTGGTCTCGGGCGATCCCTCGCCGGGCAAAGAGATCGCCATACGCATCGACCAGACGCTCACGCAGGATGCCACCGGGACCATGGCCTACCTTCAATTCGAGGCCATGGACATCCCCACCGTCCGCACGAAGCTCTCCGTGAGCTATGCCGACCACAACATGCTGCAGGCCGGGTTTGAGAACGCGGACGATCACCGCTTTCTCCAGAGCATTGCGGCGAAGCACGGGATCTACTTCTCGCGGCCGGGCAACGGCATCTGCCATCAGGTGCACCTGGAGCGCTTCAGCGTCCCCGGCATGACGTTGCTGGGCTCGGACAGCCACACGCCCACCGGCGGTGGCGCGGGGATGATAGCCATCGGGGCGGGCGGCCTGGACGTAGCTGCGGCCATGGCGGGAAACCCTTTCTACTTGAGCATGCCCAGGGTGATACGCGTGGAGCTGAAGGGACAGCTTTCGCCCTGGGTCTCGGCCAAGGACATCATCCTGGAGGTGCTGCGACAGCAGACGGTGAAGGGAGGGGTGGGCCGCGTCTTCGAGTACGGAGGTGAGGGACTGGCCGGCCTCAGTGTGCCCGCCCGCTCCACCATCACCAACATGGGCGCGGAGCTTGGGGCCACCGCCTCCGTCTTCCCCAGCGACGAGGTGACGCGACAGTACTTCCGCGCCCAGCAGCGCGAGAAGGACTGGCGGCCCCTCCAGGCCGATCCGGACGCGGAATACGACGACGTGGTCGAGATCGACCTGAGCCGGTTGGAGCCTCTCATCGCCCAGCCCTCCAGTCCGGACAGCGTCGTGCCGGTCCGCGAGGTGGCAGGCGCGCCGGTGGCTCAGGTGTGCGTGGGAAGCTGCACGAACTCCTCGTTCAGCGACCTCATGACCGTGGCCACGGTCTTTCGCGACAAGACGGTGCACCCGGGGCTGAGCGCGACCGTCTCGCCGGGCTCGCGCCAGGTGTTCAACATGATCGCCCGCAACGGGGCGCTGGCCGACCTCATCGAGTCGGGTTGGCGCATCCTCGAGTCGGCCTGCGGCCCCTGCATCGGCATGGGACAGGCGCCGCCGACAGGGAGCGTCTCACTGCGCACCTTCAACCGCAACTTCCCCGGGCGCAGCGGCACCCCCGGCGACCGCGTCTACCTGTGCAGCCCAGAGACCGCCGCCGCCACCGCCCTCAACGGCGTCATCACCGACCCCCGCGACCTGGGCAAGCCCGTCCAGGTGAGTCTGCCCAAGGAGTTCCGCATCGACGACGACATGATCGTCCCGCCCGCGAAGAGACCCCAGGAAGTGGAGGTGCTGCGCGGGCCCAACATCGCGCCCCTGCCCACGGCCGAGCCCATGGCCGAGACCATCCGGGCGCCGGTGCTGCTCAAGGTCGAGGACAACATCACCACCGACCACATCATGCCCGCCGGAGCCAAGGTGCTGCCGCTGCGCTCCAACATCCCCGCGATCTCCGAGCACGTCTTCACGTCGATCGACGTGCTCTTCCCGGCGCGGGCCAAGGAAGCGGGCAGGAGCGTGGTCATCGGCGGGGCCAACTACGGCCAGGGCTCCAGCCGCGAGCACGCCGCCCTCGCGCCCATGTACCTGGGGCTGAAGGCGGTGCTGGCCAAGTCCTTCGCCCGCATCCACTGGGCCAACCTGGTGAACTTCGGCATCCTGCCGCTGACCTTCGAGGACGACGCGGCCTACGATAGTCTCCAGCAGGGCGATGAGCTGGAGATCCCGGGCGTGCGCGACGCCCTGAAGCGAGGCGACGAGACGCTGACGGTGCGCAACGTCACCCAGGGAGGGGAGTTCACGGTCAGGCACGGCCTGACGGAGCGGCAGCGGGAGATCATGCTGGCCGGCGGCCTGCTGAACTACGTGAAGGAGCGCGCCGCGAGCGCCTGAGCCGAGTACGTGAAAACGGTCACTATGGCCCTTGTACCAAGCGCGGAGGTCATCTACGGTGAGGGCCGTCTGGTACTAAGCCTAACGACATAGCCGGGTCTCTTCTTGTGGAGGGTAGAACGTGGATACACAGGCCATCGAACGGGCAAAGGACCACTTCGCTGGGGTGATCAGCGAGCAGCTCAACCGGATAGAGCGGATGAAGAAGGCGGAGGATTGGGTCGACTACGAGAAGCTCAAGCCGATCATCATCGGCGTGTGCTGGGGAGACGGGATCGGCCCCTACATCTGCCGCGACACCCAGAAGGTCCTGGAGTTCTTGCTGAAGCCCGAGCTGGAGAGCGGGAAGGTCGTCTTCAAGACCATCGAAGGGCTGACCATCGAGAACCGGGCCGAGCATAACGCGGCCATCCCGGACGACGTGATGGAGGAACTGAAGAAGTGTCACGTCATCCTGAAGGCCCCGACGACCACGCCTCGCGAGGGGGACCCCTGGCCCAACATCGAGAGCGCCAACGTGGCCATGCGGCGCGCGCTGGACCTCTTCGCCAACGTGAGGCCCGTAAGGGTCCCGGAGCAGGGTCTCGACTGGATGTTCTTCCGTGAGAACACGGAAGGCGCCTATGTCCTCGGAAGCAGCGGTATCCACGTCACCGACGACCTGGCCATTGACTTCACGGTAACCACCAAACAGGGGGCGGAGCGTATCATCCGGCTGGCCTTTGACTACGCCAAGAGAAACAACATCAACAGGCTGACGGTGGTCACCAAGGCCAACGTGATCAAGACCACCGACGGCAAGTTTCTGGACGTGGCGCGCGAGGTGGCCAAGGACTACCCGGACGTGCAGTGGGACGACTGGTACATAGACATCATGACGGCGAAGCTGGTCGACGCCAA
>CAZFGZ010000242.1:0-3196 GCA_964518585.1 uncultured Dehalococcoidia bacterium
GGGTGCGCTGGAGGAAGCCGACCTGCATCAGGTAGGGCTCGTAGACGTCCATGATGGTGTCGGCCTCCTCGGAGATGGAGGCGGCGATGGTGTCGAGGCCGACGGGCCCGCCATCGAACTTCTCGATGATGGTGCGGAGGACCTTGTGGTCGACCTCGTCGAGGCCGAGGTGGTCGATCTCGAGGCGGGCGAGGGCCTCGCGGGCGACGTCCTCGGTGATGGCGCCTTCGGCCATGACCTGGGCGTAGTCGCGGACTCGCTTGAGGAGGCGGTTGGCGACGCGAGGGGTGCCGCGGGCGCGGCGGGCGATCTCGAGGGTGCCGCCGTCGTCGGCCTCGACCTCGAGGATGCGGGCGTTGCGGCGGACTATCTGGGCGATGTCCTCCTGGCGGTAGAAGTCCAGGCGATAGACGGCGCCGAAGCGGTCGCGCAGGGGCGGGCTCAGCAGGGCGTAGCGGGTGGTGGCGCCGACGAGGGTGAAGCGGGGCAGGGCGAGGCGGACGCTGCGGGCGCCCGGCCCCTTGCCCAGCACGAGGTCGAGGCCGAAGTCCTCCATGGCGGGGTAGAGGATCTCCTCGACGGCGCGGGCCAGGCGGTGGATCTCGTCGATGAAGAGGACGTCGTCCTGCTGGAGGTTGGTGAGGATGGCGGCGAGGTCGCCGGGGCGCTCGATGGCCGGGCCGGAGGTGACGCGAACGCTGACCCCCATTTCGGCGGCGATGATGTAGGCCAGGGTGGTCTTGCCGAGGCCGGGGGGACCGTAGAGGAGGTGGTGGTCCAGGGGCTCGCCGCGCTGCTGGGCGGCAGCGATGGCGATGCGGATGTTGTCCTTGAGCTTGTCCTGGCCGACGTAATCGGCGAGGCGACGCGGCCGGAGGGAGGTATCGAGGGCGACGTCCTCCTCGCGGGGCCCGCCGGAGACGATGCGGCTGGGCACGGTGGGTCCGCCTCCTGCGTCTGCCGTTGCTATGGTTGCCTCCGCAGCTCGATGCGCACGGCGTTGGCGCGGTCCACGCACTCCAGCTCGACGACGTCGGCGGGGCCCCACTCGGGGGGCCAGCCGCCGCCGAACTGGAGCATCATGATGTAGGGGAAGATATCGTGGTAGAAGAAGCCACACATACCGGCGGTGTCGTGGGCGCTCACCTCGAACTGATCACCGACTTTGTGGCCCCAGTTGCAGGTGCCCTTGACGGACTTGATGGTGGCGACGACTCGATGCCCTACGCGGGGCCGCTCCGGCTCCTGGGTCATGGGCTGCCTCCTTGCTGTGCTTCGGGGGCAGCGTAGCGTGGGGCACAGAAGGTGTCAACAGAAGGGGAGTGGGGCTACGGCTGCTCGAAGGTGAGGGAGTGGAGGGAGATGCTGGTGTCCTCGTGCCTTTTGCCTGTGGCCGTCATACCTGTAGTGCGGCACGCAGATTGCTCTCAACTGCCTGCATGTCAGAGGCGGGCAGGCGGCCAAGGACGTTGGTAACGAGGCGAGAGTCAAGTGTGGCCAGTTTCGCACGCACTATGGATGGCGCACGCAGGCCAGCGTGCTGCCAATTGCCTATGCGATGATCGCCGAACCGAGGCGGTGCGTTGATGTTGCCGGTGATCTGGGCCACGATGAGATCGAGGCTGAGCTGGTTGTACGTGTCACTACTGACCACAAGCGCTGGACGCCTCTTGTCTCCGCTTAGGTCGGTGAAAGGGAATGGCACTAGGACGACATTACCTCGGCTACATGCCGTCGTAGATTGCATCTGCATCGCTGTCCCAGTCTTCTGCAAATGCAGCTTCTGCCAGCCGGGTGAAGGCCTCCGCTTCAAGATCGGCACGTGTAGTCCTGCGGCTGTAGATCAAGAAGACAGCGCGAGCGGAAACGACCGGGAAGACGTCGACGTTGTCGAGTAGAAACTGTGGCTGTCCCGACAAAGCGTTGGCCTCCGGGTCCACGGCGATAGTGTTCGCAGTCATCGCTCGTCACCCCCTTGCTGCTTGGCACGCCACTTGTCATAGTTGTCCTGCAGGATTTTGACCAGTTCGATCAAACGTTCCGGCGTAAGGCCGATTCTGGCAACGACTTTGACCGGCACGTAGGGCATCGACTTCACTTGCTCCAACCTTGCTTCCGGGGGCCCCAAAGTCAGCGGCGGTGAGTATTGGCAGAAGGTAATCATGAACTCCTTCTGCTCGTGTTGGACTACCATGAGGTTCGAGAATAATATAGGAACCTCATCTGCTCCGACAATGTAGAGCGGTACTTCGATTCGTTCCTCCACCATTACCAGTCTACCGTCTTTCTGCACCCCCTAGACGGGCCATAATCATAATCGACCACGGGCACCGTGTCTAGAGAAGCTGCCTCAAAGGGATAACCGCGGCGAACGCAGTTCCGGGGTCAGTCCTCCCAGACGGCGGGGAGGGCGCCGACGCCGGCGCGGATGACGAGGCCGCGGAGGGCGGGGTCGTCCGGCGCCCTCTGGTCGTCCTCCTTGGGTTCGGGCGGCGGCTTCGAGAGTCTCAGTATCCTCAGCGGGAACCTCATCGGGGTCCTCCTCTAGGTGAACACGGCGGCCACGACGGCGTCCTGGGGGTTGGAGGCGTCGAAGAAGATGACGGCGCAGCGGCGACCGGCCACCATCTCGGCCGAGGGGATGTTGCGGGCGACGGGGACGTCGCTGAGCCACACGGCGAGGCTGCCGGTGAGCTGCACGGTCGCGGTGTAGGTGCCGCCGTCGAAGGCCTTGACGACGCCGCTGTGAATGGTCATGGGGCATACCTCGATCCGTGTCTAACAGGGCGCTGAGAGGGCTTGCCGCCGACCCGGCCACGTCGCACGCCGCCAGAGGCGGCGGCTCACGGCCTCAATACTCTGATTTGGGGGGACACCCCCCCAGGCCTCCCGCCCGCTGCGCGGGGGCGGGTCTCGCTGGGCGAGATTCTTCGCTTCGCTCAGAATGACAGGCATTGGGGGCGGAGGCCCGTCTGCCCCCGACTGCCGGACCTTCTGCCATCATTCTGCCACTGCTCATTAGGGCGCCCCCAGGCGCAGGGCGAGCTCGTAGGCGGGACGGGGGCCGCGGCGGTCGTAGCGCATCGCCATGCCGAGGACCCGCCGCGCGGCCGCCGATAGGCCCGCCCCGGAGTCGGTGACGCTGACCACGTCGTAGAGCTGCTGGCCGCAGTTCATGGGAACGAGCAGCTCGCCT
>CAZFGZ010000243.1:0-3191 GCA_964518585.1 uncultured Dehalococcoidia bacterium
ACGCAGCAGCGTCGCGGCGGAGGATTCTTCTTCGGCCGCCAGCTTCGTGATTAGAAGCTCCGTGTAGCGGGCAACCTTCGGAACGTCGCCCTGTAGGCCGCCCTCGATAATCTTCAGGAGCTCGGGCAGGTGCTGCAGGATGGCCCTCCTTGAACGAACACCATGATACGTGAACTTTGGGCCGCCGTCAAGACCCTAGAGGCTCCTTTTTTGAACACTGTTGCCTGGCTTGTGAACAGCGCCAGCTGGGGTGGTATGGCTACAGCTCGGGACGTGCGGTTATGCGTGAGCGCGTCAAGGGCGCACCGGAGGGAGCGTGAACGTTGACGGGCTGGTCATGGCAGCCATGATGGCTGCCGGGGTCCGTGGAGACAGCCTGAGCTTGTTGCTTGGTGGAGATAGGGGGACTCGAACCCCCGACCTCGGCGTTGCGAACGCCGCGCTCTCCCAACTGAGCTATATCCCCACGCTCGGATTATACGGAGGCCCGAAAAACGGTGTCAAGGAAGCGGATCAGCGGGGCTCCATCCCCTCCATGAGCTCCACCACCATGCGTCCGCCCTCCGTGTCGATCTCCTTGATGACCTCGTCGATGGCCGGCAGGAGCAGCTCGCCGCGAGGGCCCCGCACGACGTACACGTCGTTGGCGCCCGTGGACAGGATGTCCACCACTGTGCCCAGGGGCTCGCCCGCCGTGTCGCAGGCGGCCATGCCCAGGAGCTGGAAACGGTAGTAGCGCCCTTCGCCGAGGGCGGTCAGCTCTTCCTCGGGAACCTCCAGCAGCTCGTCGCGGAGGGCAGCGGCCTGCTCCGCGGAGTCGACACCGGCCAGCTTCAGCAGGACCTGCCTGCCCCGCTGGCGGCCGCCCTCCACCTCGCGGCGCTCGCCCGCTACCCAGATGGCCTGCCCGGGCGCGAAGCGCTCCGGGAAATCGGTGAGGGGCTCCACTTTCAGCTCGCCACGGACGCCCCTGGTCGACAGGACGCGCCCCACGGCGACGTATCCATCCCTGGGCTCCTTGCCCTGGGTGGGGACTCTCCGTACGCGGGTGATACGACGTCGGGCCAAAGGGATATCGGGCAGCGCCTAGTCGCCGATCTCCAGGCTGGCGCGAGCGCCCCTGCGCACCGCGGCCACCTTCAGCAGGGTACGCATGGCGTTGGCGATGCGCCCCTGCTTGCCGATGACCTTGCCCATGTCCGGCTCCGCCACCGTCAGATGGTAGATGATGCGGTCGCCCGAGCGCTCCTCCCAGACGCTCACCTGCTCGGGATCGTCGACAATGGACCGGGCGAGATACTCGATGAGCTCTTTCATGGCGCTGGGGCCGGCCTAGGCGTCCGCTGGAGCGGGGGCGTCCGCCGGGGCCGCCTTGGCGGGCTTCGCGGTCTTCGCGGGCATCTCGAAGAGGCCCTGGCTGGCCAGCAGCCTGCCGACCCGCTCCGAGGGCTGGGCGCCCCGGCCCAGCCAGAGACGAACCTTGTCGGCGTCGATGGTGAGGGTGGTAGGCTCCGTGAGCGGATCATACAGGCCGATGATGTCCACGAACGCGCCGTCCCGGGGCGACCGAGAATCGGCCACCACCAGCCGGTAGGCAGGCCTCTTCTTCTTTCCCACCCGTCGCAATCGGATCCTTAGCACCCATTCACCTCCTCTAGCCTAGTGAACCGCCCTAGCCGAACAGCCGCAGGCCGCGAGGGGCCCGACCGCCGGCCATGGCGTGCATGAGCTTCTTGGCTTCTTTCCATTGATTGAGCAAGCGGTTGACGTCGTGGGGCGTGGTCCCGCTCCCGGTGGCGATGCGCCGGCGCCGGCTGCCGTCGATGATGCTGGGGTTGCGGCGCTCCGCGGGGGTCATGGAGTAGACGATGGCCTCCATGCGTTTGAACTGACTCTCGTCCAGGTCGCCCTCCGGGATCTGGCCGCGCACGGAGGAGAAGCCGGGGACCATGTCCAGCACCTGGCTGAGCGGACCCATCTTGCGCACCTGCTGGAGCTGCGCAACGAAGTCCCCCAGGTCCAGGGTCTGAGTGCGCACCTTGTGCTCGATCTCCTTGACGTCGACGCCCTCCATTGCCTCCCTGGCCTTCTCCGCCAGGCTGACGACGTCGCCCATACCCAGGATGCGGGAGGCGAAGCGGTCCGGATGGAAGGGCTCCAGCGCCTCCACCTTCTCCCCCACGCCGATGAACTTGACGGGCAGGCCGGTGACCGCTCGGATGGAGAGGGCCGCCCCGCCTCGGGCGTCGCCGTCCATCTTGGTGATGATGAGGCCGGTGATGTGGAGGACCCGGTGAAACTCCTCGGCCACGTTGACGGCCTCCTGGCCGGTCATCGCGTCGACGACGAGCAGGATCTCGGTGGGCGAGAGGTTGTCCCGTAGCTCGGTCACGTCCGCCAGGAGCTCCTCGCTTACCTGAGTGTGGCCTGCGGTGTCCACAAGCAGGACGGAGGCGCCCAGGCGGCGGGCCTCGGCCAGGGCGGCCTCGGCCAGCTCCCGGACCTTAGTGAAGCCGTCGTGGCCGAAGACGGGGATGCCGAGCTGGCGGCCCAGGGCGAGAAGCTGCTCGGCCGCCGCGACCCGCTGAGGGTCGGCGGCCACCAGGAGGGGCTTGGCTCCACCCTTGCGCAGATGGAGGGCCAGCTTGGCGGCGGTGGTGGTCTTGCCGGAGCCCTTGAGCCCCACCAGCACGATGGCCGAGGGCGGCCTGGGGGCCATGGCCACACTGGCATGGCTGTCTCCCAGGATGTGGATGAGCTCCTCGTTGACGATGGAGATGACCTGCTGCGCAGCGGTCAGGCTCTGCAACACCTCGGCGCCGATGGCGCGCTCCCGCACGCTGGCGATGAACTGGCGCACCACCTTGAAGTTGACGTCTGCTTCGAGAAGGGCGATGCGCACCTCGCGCATCGCTTCGTCCAGGTCCTTCTCGGTGATCGTGCCGTGGCTGCCGAGCTTGCGGAAGACGCCCTGGAGCTTGTCTGTGAGAGCTTCAAGCATGGCTTGTACCTAACGACATTCTATGGGCGGCCTTCTCAGAGCGTCAAGGCGAAGGTGAAAGAGCCTGTTGCACAAGTGAGGTTGTTCTGCCCACCCGCCCGCCCTCGAAATGCATTTTGGAGTCTGGGGGACACCCCCAGACCCCCGCCAGAGGGGCCCTGCCCCTCTGGACTCCCCCGTTCGCAACAGG
>CAZFGZ010000244.1:0-3155 GCA_964518585.1 uncultured Dehalococcoidia bacterium
GCAGAGGGGCACAGCCCCTCTGCCGGGGGTCTGGGGGTGTCCCCCAGATTCCAAATACATTTCGAGGGCGGGTGGGTGGGCAGAACCACCTCGCTTCCGCAACACGCGGTCAGACCCGGAGGATGACCGGCAATGCCCTCACACCCGCGGCCCAGCCGCCCCGGCGGATGTCAATCATACAGAAGGGCCCCCAGCCGAAGCTGAAAGGCCCCCAAAACGCGATCTTTTTCGCAAACAAGCGGTCAATCAAACGGCCCTGGGGTCGCGTCCCCTACCCGCCCAGCTCCCCCAGCTCGTAGAGGACCGCCGCCGCCGCCACGATGCCCGCCGTCTCCGACCGCAGGATGCGCCGCCCCAGCGACACCACCTGCACCCCCGCCTCCCGGGCTCGCTCCACCTCCTCCGCCTCGAAGCCGCCCTCCGGCCCGATGAAAAGGCTCACCGCAGCCCCGCCCTCACCCAGGCCGCCTCGAACCTGCCCCCGTAGCAGAGACCGCAGGCCCAGAGCGCCCTCGCCCTCGTAGGGCAGGATACGCAGGCCCGCCGCGGAGCTCAGCGCCGCCTCCAGCCTCTGCGGCGCCAGCACCTCCGGCACCAGCGACCGCCCGCACTGCTCCGCCGCCTCGACGACGATGCGACGCCACCGCTCGGCGCGCGCCCCGCCCTCGGAGCGCGGCTGCACCACCGCTCGCCCCGACACCAGCGGCACGAAGCGCTTCACCCCCAGCTCGGTCCCCTTCTCCAGGACCCACTCGAAGCGCTCCCCCTTCACCACCGACTGGTAGAGCCCAACCTCGACCGCCGGCTCGGGCCGCCCCGGCCGCACCTCGGTCACGTCCCCGCGCGTCCGCGCCGGCGTCACCTCCAGCAGCCGCACGACGTACTCCTGCCCGCTCCCGTCGAACAGCACCACCTCATCGCCGGGGCGGAGGCGGAGCACCCGGGCCAGCCGGCGGGCCAGCGAGCCCTCCAGGCGCACCTCCCCGCCCGATAGGGTGTCTGGCGGCACGCAGAACCGGCGCACGGCACTACCCCCTGCTGAACACCAGAGTGCGCCACTCGTCCGCCTGCATCGTCCAGGCGATGCGGGCGCCCGCTGACCCCAGCGCCCCGACGCACTGCATCTCGAACTCCCCTACTATGCCCCCGGCGACTCCTATCCCTCCCGGCCTCAAGGCGCCCGCCAGCGCGGCCGCCAGCTCCACGATGACCGCCGCGCTGATATTGGCCACCACCACGTCGTACCTTCCGGCGGACTGCTGAGAGAGCGGCCAGGGGGCTCCCAGGCTGCCCGACGCGGCCAGCACGCGATCGTCCACGCCGTTGAGCCGGGCGTTGTCCTGGGCCACGGCAGCCGCCCGCGGATCGATGTCCACGGCATCCACGTGACCCGCACCCAGCAGAGCGGCGGCGACGGCCAGGATGCCCGAGCCGGTGCCCATGTCGAGGACGAGTTGGCCGGGCCTGACCAGCCCTTCCAGCGCCTCCAGGCACATCCGGGTGCTCGGGTGATGCCCGGTGCCGAAGGCCATCCCCGGGTCCAGCCGGATTACCACCTCATCAGCGGCGGGCACGTACTCGCGCCAGGTGGGACAGATCACCAGGCGCCGTCCCACATGCGTGACGTCGAAGTGGCGCTTCCAGGCCTCTGCCCAGTCCTCCTCCCGAACCACCCGGCCCCGCAGGCGGGGCAACCCGTCCTGAAGGCCCAGCGCCAGCAGGTCGGCCCGAAGGCGCCGCCGCAGCGAGGGGAGCGAACCGTCGCGAGGCAGGTACACCCGGAGGACAACGGGCCAGGAACGGTCCACCTCGTGGGAGCCCTCGTAGTCGAGCGGGAGGATCTTCTCCTCGATGGCCACGCCCGCCGGGGCGTAGCGCCGGAGGACATCGGCGGCGGGCTCCACCTCATGCGGCCGGACGGGAACGGATATCTCCAGCCATTCCCCGGCCATCAGATCTCAAGGCCCTCCGCTGCCGCGTCGGCCAAGATACGCGATAGCTTATCCAGGGCGCCCTCTCGAAGCGCCACGAGAACACGATGGAAGGGTTCTAGCTGAGGCCGAGCTCGCTGCGGCACCAGGAGTCAATCCCCTCGGCTTCCCTGTGCATGGGCCTAACCCAGGGCGTCCTTGATGCGGTCGATGAGGCCCTTGTCGTCCTGGGGCGTGACCGGGGAACCGAGGGACTCGGCCAATTCCTCCAGCAGTCGCCTCTGCTCCGGAGTCAGGCTCTTGGGGGTTACGACATGCGCTCGTGCCAGCAGGTCGCCCCGGCCACTTGAGCGTAGGTGGGGTATCCCCTTGCCCCGCATGATGAAGACCTCGCCGCTCTGGGTGCCCGCGGGAATTTTCACGCTGAGGGGACCATCCAGCGTGGGTATGTCCAGTTCATCGCCCAGGGCGGCCTGGGCGAAGTTGAGTTCCAGATCGAGGACAATGTCATCGTCGTGCCGACGGAACAGCTTGTGCGGCCGCACGTTGACGGTGATGTAGAGATTACCCCGAGGGCCGCCGTAGTGTCCTACGTCGCCCTCGCCAGAGAGGCGCAACTGCGAGCCGCTGTCGATTCCCGCGGGAATCTTCACCTCGATGGTGCGGGCGCGCTCTTCCCGCCCGCTGCCCCCGCAATGACTGCAGGGACTCTTCACCACCCGACCTTCGCCTCCGCAGCGGCTACAGGTGGCCACGTTGACGAACCGACCGAAGATGCTCTGCTGCGTCCGGCGCACCTCGCCCGTGCCATCACAGCTGGCACACCTCTCGGGCTCCGTCCCCGGCTCCGCCCGCAGGCCGTTGCACGCCGAGCAGATCTCCGCCCGGGTGACCTTGATCTCCTTCTCGCAGCCGAAGGCGGCCTCCTCGAACTTCAGCGTAATGCTCTTTCGTACATCCGCCCCGTGCTGAGGCCCGCGACGCCGCACACCTGTGCCGCCGAAGAAGGCGTCGAAGATGTCACCAAAGCCGCCAAAGCCGAAGCCTTCGAAGCCGCGGCCGAAGGGACTCTCCACCCCCGCGTGGCCGAAGCGGTCGTAGGTGGCGCGGCGGTCCGGGTCGGAGAGGATCTCGTAGGCCTCGTTGATCGCTTTGAACCGCTCCTCCGCCCCGTCCTCGCGGTTGCGGTCCGGGTGATACTGCATGGCCAGGCGCCGGAAGGCC
>CAZFGZ010000245.1:0-3143 GCA_964518585.1 uncultured Dehalococcoidia bacterium
CGCTGCCCAACCTCTACGGCGACATCCTGACCGACGAGGCGGCGGAGTTCCAGGGCGGCGTGGGAACGGCGGGCAGCGCCAACATCGGCAAGCGCTACGCCATGTTCGAGGCGATCCACGGGAGCGCGCCGCGCATGGTCAGAGAGGGGCGCGCCGACTACGCCGATCCAAGCAGCCTGATCCGGGCCGCGGCCATGATGCTCAACCACATCGGCTTCGCCGACCGCGGCAAGAAGCTGGAGATGGCTCTGGACATCTGCGGCCAGTACGAGAAGAAGCTGGTGATCACCGGCCGACCGACCGGTGCCAAGGGCTCTGAGCTCGGCGACTACCTGATGGAGACCATTCAGGACCCCAACCTGGAGGCGAAGTGGCAGAGCTACCAACCAGAGGCCAAGACGGCGGCGGTGTAGATTCCGCGGGCAGCGGATAGCACGCTGGCGGGGGCGTCCAGAACGCGCGGTTACGTCTCTGGCGTCCGAGCAGCAGTCTCGAAGGAGAGGAGACGGATATGGCTCGTAAGAAGGTAACCATTGTCGGCGTCGGCGCCACGGGTGGAAGCATGGCCCAGATCCTGATGGAGAAGGGCTACTGCGATGTGGTCATGATGGACATCATCGAGGGCATGCCGCAGGGGAAGGCCCTGGACCTGGCCCACGCCTCACCCATCGTCGGCTCCGACGTCAAGGTCATCGGGACCAACGACTGGAAGGACACGGCCGGCTCCGACGTGGTGGTGACGACGTCGGGCGTGCCCCGCAGGCCCGGCATGAGCCGCGAGGACCTGGTCAACACCAACGCCGGCATCGTCAAGGACGTGGTGACGAACGCCATCAAGCACTCTCCGAAGGCGATCATCGTCCAGTTCGCCAACCCCATGGACGCCATGTGCATGATAGCCAGGAAGGCCACCGGGCTGCCGCGCAACCGCCTGGTGGGACAGGGGGGCATGCTGGACAGCATCCGCTACCGGACCTTCCTGTCCTGGGAGGCGGGCGTCTCGGTCAAGGACGTGCAGGCCTACGTGCTCGGCGGCCACACCGACGTGACCATGGTGCCTATCGTCAGCAGGGCAGCGATAAGCGGAGTGCCCCTGCGGCAGATCCTGTCCAAGAAGCGCATCGACGCCATCGTGGATCGGACGCGCAAGGCCGGCACGGAGATCGTGGGGCTTCTCGGCACGAGCGCCTGGTACTCCCCCGCCTGGGGAACCATCGAGATGGTGGAGTCCATTCTGCTCGACCGCAAGCGGGTCCTGCCGTGCTCCGTGTACCTGGAGGGCGAGTACGGCATCCAGGGGGCCTACGTGGGCGTCATGGCCCGACTGGGCGCCCGCGGCGTCGAGAAGGTGCTGCAGGTGAAGCTCGACCCGGAGGAGGTGGAGGGCCTCAAGAAGGCGGCGGCATCGGTGCAGGAGCTGGCGAGCATAGCCAAGGTCTAGCGGGGAACCGGAATGGCAAACGTTCGGGAAGTTCAAGCAAGCGACATCACGGAGACGGTAGCCCGCCTGTTCATCGAGGCCACCCACTTCCTGCCCGACGACGTGGTCGCGGCGCTCCAGCGGGCCAAGGAGAGCGAGAAGTCGCCCCTCGCCAAACAGGTCCTGGTGGAGATCCTGGAGAACGTGGATCTGGCCAAGCGGGAGATGATCCCCCTCTGCCAGGACACCGGCACCGCCGTGGTCTTCCTGGAGGTGGGCCAGGACGTCCACATCGTCGGGGACTCGCTGGGAGAGGCGATCAACAAGGGCGTCGCCAAGGGCTACGGCGACGGCTACCTTCGCAAGTCCATCGCCGACAAGCCCTACTCCGCCCGCAAGAACACCCAGGACAACACCCCGGCGGTGATCCACACCGAGATCGTCCCCGGGGACAAGCTCAAGCTGAAGGTGCTGCCGAAGGGCGGCGGCTGCGAGAACATGAGCCGCCTCGCCATCCTTCTGCCCGCGGCGGGCAAGGAAGGCGTCACCAATTTCGTGCTGCGGGCGGTCGAGGAGGCTTCAGGCAACCCGTGTCCGCCGGTCATCGTCGGTGTGGGCATCGGGGGAACGGCTGAGTACTCCATGACCCTGGCCAAGAAGGCCCTGACCCGCAAGGTTGGGCAGCCCAACCCCGATCCCGAGGCCGCCGAGCTCGAGAAGGAGCTCCTGGAGAAGGTGAACGCCCTGGGGATAGGGCCGCAGGCGGTCGGCGGCACCAACACCGCCCTCGCCGTGCACGTGGAGGTCTACCCCACGCATATCACCTCGCTGCCCGTGGCCGTGAACCTTCAGTGCCACAGCGCGCGACTGAAGGAGGCGGAGCTATGACCGAGTCCGTCAGGATCCAGCCCCCACTGAGCGACGAGGACGTGGCCAAGCTGAAGGCCGGCGACCATGTGCTCATCACGGGCGTCATCTACACCGCCCGCGACGCCGCCCATCGCAGGCTCGTCGCGGCCCTCGACAAGGGCGAATCGCTGCCCATCGACCTCAAGGGCCAGCTCGTCTACTACGTGGGCCCGACGCCCGCGCGTCCCGGTGGGGTTATCGGCTCAGCCGGTCCCACCACCTCCATGCGCCTGGACCCCTTCATGCCTCGACTGCTGGAACACGGCCTGAAGGGAGCCATCGGCAAAGGAGGGCGCGGACCGGCGGTGCTGGAGGCGCTCAAGAAGAACAAGGGCGTGTACCTCATCTCCATCGGCGGGACGGGCGCCCTCCTCTCCAAGACGATCAAGAAGGCGGAGGTGGTCGCCTACGAGGACCTGGGGACGGAGGCGATCCGCCGCCTGGAGGTGGAGGACTTCCCGGCCATCGTGGCCAACGACATCCACGGGAACGACCTGTTCGAGCAGGGCAAGGCGCAGTACCGGCAGCCCGACAAGCTGGGCAGCTACGCGGCGGGCGGCGCCTAGAGCGCAGGGATAAGCACACCAAGACGAAGGCCAGGCTTGAAGCCTGGCCTTCGCTTCTTCGATCAGTGGTGAACCTACGGCGGCGCCTGGCAGGAATGGGCAGCCTGGGCGAGCAGCAGCGGCAGGTCCACAATGATAGTGATCCCCCCATCCGGCGCATCCGACCACACTGGACCAGGCGAGCGGTCGTAGAGGAGCCCGTCGTCCTCGCCGTCGGAGTTCTTGTCCTGGTTGTAGCACCTGTCGTC
>CAZFGZ010000246.1:0-3142 GCA_964518585.1 uncultured Dehalococcoidia bacterium
CTGAGGGCGATGGCGGTCACCACGCCGCGCAGTTCGCCACGGATAAGGGTGATGTCGGAGGCCTCCATGGCCACGTCGCTCCCCGTGCCGATGGCGATGCCCAGGTCGGCCTGAGCGAGGGCGGGGGCGTCGTTGATGCCGTCGCCCACCATGGCAACCACCCTGCCCTCCCGCTGAAGGAGGCGCACCTGGTTCACCTTGTCCTCGGGCAGCACCTCCGCCAGCACGCGCTCCACCCCCACCTGGCGGGCGATGGCCTCGGCGGTGCGGCGGTTGTCGCCGGTGAGCATGGCGACCTCCAGGCCCATGGCGCGAAGGGCGGCCACAGCCTCGCGGGCGCCCGGCTTGACGGTGTCGGCCACGGCGACGAGGCCCGATACCCTCCCATCCACCGCGACGAACATGGGGGTCTTGCCGTCTTGCGAGAGGGCCTCGGCCCGGCGCTCCAGGCCCTTGAGGGAGAGGCCTCGATCGCGCATGAGCTTCAGGTTGCCGAGCAGCACGGTCCGGCCCTCGACCTGGGTCCGAACGCCGTGGCCGGGCACCGCCTCGAAGTCGGCCGCGTCCGTCAGGGGGAGGCCGCGATCGCGGGCGGCGACGACGATGGCCTCGCCGAGGGGGTGCTCGGAGCCGCGCTCGGCCGAGGCGGCCAGCCGCAGCAGCTCGTCCTCGCTGAGGGCGTTCAAGGCGATGACGTCGGTGACCGGCTCGGCGCTCCTCGGGCAGGTGTTCGTGACGTCGGTGACCGAGGGCCTGCCCTCGGTGATCGTGCCGGTCTTGTCGAGTACGACGGCCTGAATCCGGTGGGCGGTCTCCAGCGATTCGCCGCCGCGGATGAGCACGCCGTGCTCGGCGCCCTTGCCCGTGCCCACCATGATGGCCGTGGGCGTGGCCAGGCCCAGGGCGCAGGGGCAGGCGATAATGAGCACGGCGACGGCGTTGAGGATGGCGAAGACGAGGGCGGGCTCGGGGCCGAAGGCCCACCAGACGGCGAACGCGCCGATCGCGATGCCGATGACCACGGGCACGAAGTAGGAGGCGATGAGGTCGGCCAGGCGCTGGATGGGGGCCTTGGAGCCCTGGGCCTCCTGGACGAGGCGGATGATCTGCGACAGGACGCTGTCCTTGCCGACCTTCGTCGCCTGGAAGCGGAAGCTGCCGACCCTGTTGATGGTGGCGCCGTAGACCTCATCGCCGGGGCCCTTCTCGACGGGCAGGCTCTCGCCGGTGAGCATGGACTCGTCCACGGCGGAGCGGCCCTCGAGCACCACGCCATCGACGGGGAGCTTCTCTCCCGGCCGCACGATGACCACGTCGCCCGGGGCCACGTCCTCGACGGGGACGTCCACCTCGCTGCCGTCGCGCAGCAGGCGCGCGGTCCTGGGGCGTAGGCCCATGAGCCGCTTGATGGCAGCGGATGTGCGGCCTCTGGCGCGCGCCTCCAGCCAGCGGCCGAGGAGGATGAGGGCGATGATGGCGGCGGAGGTGTCGAAGTAGACGTGGGCGTTGACGCCTGCTGCGGACTCGATGGCGCCCGGGGCGAAGGCGGCGACGATGCTGTACAGGTAGGCGGCGCTGGTGCCGACGGCGATGAGGGTGTTCATGTCGGCCGTGAGGTGCCGCGCTACCATCCAGGCGCCCCGGTAGAACTGCCAGCCGGCCCAGAACTGGACCGGGGTGGCCAGCACGAAGAAGAGGCTGTTGACGGCCCCAAGCGGGATCCCCTCGAGGGCGGGCAGCCGATGATACTGGCCGGCGATGAGGATGAAGGCGGCTACGGCGGCGGCGAAGACCATTCTGAGGCGCAGGTCGCGCTCCTCGCGGGCGCGCTCGTGGGCCTCGGTGTCGCCATCATACGCGGCTGCGCCGGGCTCGACGCGGGGCTGGTAGCCGGCCTGCTGGATGGCCCGATGCAGGTCCTGGACGGAGGAGACCCGTGGGTCGAACTCGACGCTGGCCTGCTCGAGGGCTAGGTTGGCGCTCGCGCGGGCTACTCCATCGACCTGCTCGAGCGCGTGCTCGATACGGAGCACGCACGACGCGCAGTGCATCCCCGCGACGGGAATGGTGACCCGCTCCCTGGGTTGTTCCTCGGTCTTCGTTGACATGGCCTACTTGTTGGTGAGCTCATACAGGTCGAGGAGCTCTGCCAGCACCTGCTCCTGCCGTTCGCCCCGGATCCCTTCCACCACGCACGTGTGGAGGTGGCCGTTCAGGATAAGCCCCTCCATCTTCTCGATGGCGCGGCGGATGGCGAAGCTCTGCTTGAGGACGTCGACGCAGTAGCGGTCTTCCTCGATCATCCGGCGGACGCCCGCCAGGTGCCCCTCGATGTAGCTGAGGCGCTTGAGGACGTCGGCTCGTACGTCATCCCGCATCGTGGTTCCTCCGCTGGTGTGCTTGACCGTCCGGGCCTCTCCTAGCTCAGGCTCTGGCGCAGCCGTTCAAATTCCTCGTGGGAGATATCGCCCCTGGCGAGCCGTTCCTTGGCGATGTCCAGGGGGCTCTTCTCCTCGCCCCGGCTCCTGGTGAACTGGCTTACGCCCCAGATAGCCAGGGCGATGATCCCTCCCCAGAAGATCACCATCATGATGGGCATGATGATCCACCAGCCGGTACCCCAGCCATCCATCATATGGCCATCGCCATCCGCGAAGGCCACCCCCGTGGTGGCGACGAACATCATCGCGGCCGCTATCGCTGCTGTGACCAGTGCTCGAAACCTCATCACCCACCTCCGGCGTCATACCCCTACCCCCTGGGTGGGGGTACAGATCAAGTATAGGCGAGCGGTGCGCGGTTGTCAAGGTTGGGGCTGCGGCACGGCGTGAGTGGGACGGGTGGGAGGCCTGCAGCGTCAGGCGGAACTGACTAGCGGCCGAAGGGGCATATCCTCCTCAGCCCGAGAAGGGCTGATACGCCCGCTCCGGTCACGCCGAAGACGACCAGCGGTTTGCTCTGCGAGATGACAGCGCGCCGGTAGATCTCATCGAAGGTGCCGTTGACGATGGCACTGCTGGTAACCAGCACGAGCTGGGACCAATCGATGATCCCGCCGGTGCCCGTGCGGCCGTCCCCTATCCGGACCCCATACTCACGGGAGCCGACGTTGCTGGGGTTCAGGTCCGTGCACTGAACGTTC
>CAZFGZ010000247.1:0-3138 GCA_964518585.1 uncultured Dehalococcoidia bacterium
TCAGGCCGAGGGCCCGTCGAAGGGCGAGCGGCGACTTTCCCATCAGCCTGCTAGGCACCGTCCGAGCGCTGCGTCGTCAGTTCGACCTATCCCCTTCCCCCTACTGGGCCGTCGCGTCGCGTCGGCGGGAGGCAGCCTTCGCCCAGGGGCGCTCCACGCGCGGGGCGGCCTGCACCAGCGGCGAGACGACGTTGGGGTCGGTCATGACGTTCACGCAGGCGGGCCGGCCGCTGGCGAAGGCGCGCTCGATGGCGGGGACGATCTCGGCCGGCTCTTCCACGAACTCAGCGTGGACGCCGAAGGCCTCGGCCGCCTTCTCGTAGCGAGTGGGGCCGAGGTCGGTGCCCACGACGCGGTCCTCGCCCAGGCTCACCATCTGCTCGTGCTTGCACATGCCCCAGGCCTGATCGTTGTTGATGACGACGACGATGGGCAGATTGTGGCGCACGGCCGTATCGAACTCGCTGAAGTTGAGGCCGACGGAGCCGTCGCCGGTGAGGACCAGCACCCGCTCCTGGGGGTAGGCGAGCTTCGCGGCCAGACCGAAGGGGATGCCCGTGCCCAGGCAGCCCAGGTAGCCGTGGCCCAGGTGGCGGCCCGGCCTCAGCGGCGAGCGGGCCAGCTCCATCCAGACGAAGGTCTCGCCGCCGTCAACCGCCAGCACGCCGCTGCCGGCCATGAGGGTGCTGACCTCGTGAGCCAGCCGGTAGGGGTGGATCGGGCGCTGGTCGGGCTCGAGGGCGCCGGCGAACAGGCTCCGCATGGTGGCTCGGGCCTGGCCGAGCTTGCCGACCCACTCGTCACGGGAGGGCAGGGTG
Source organism: uncultured Dehalococcoidia bacterium (assembly GCA_964518585.1). Taxonomy (GTDB): domain Bacteria; phylum Chloroflexota; class Dehalococcoidia; order DSTF01; family CAZFGZ01; genus CAZFGZ01. The sequence goes on from CAZFGZ010000247.1 coordinate 819, forward strand.
CGCTCGCGGGCCGCGCGGATAAGGGCACGAAGCGCCTCGCGGCAGTCCGCCACGATCCCCACGTGGATGTCGCGCCCGCGACCGATCTCCTCTCCCTCGATGTCCACCTGGATGATCTTGGCCTCGGCGGGGATGGCGGAGCCGCGAGGCCCTGTGAACAGGCCGAGCCTCGCGCCCAAGAGGAGAACCACGTCGGGCACGCCGGCCAGGGCAGCAGTGGCGCCCACCAACTGAAGGGGCCCCAGGCCCAGCGGGCTGTCCTCGGGGACGGCGCCGCGCGTTATGCCGTTCGCGCAGACCGGGATGCCGGTGAGCTCGGCGAACTCTCGCAGCTCGTCGGCGGCGCGGGCGGACCAGACGCCGCGGCCAGCCATGATGATGGGGCGCTCTGCCGCCGACAGCATGTCCAGGGCCTTCTCGACGGCCTCGGGTGACGGGGCAGGCGCCGCTTCCGGCCGAGAGATCTCCGGGAAGCGGACGCTCTCCTCGTCCGCCTGGGCGCGCACCACGTCGGCGGGGATCTCGAGGAAGACGGGGCCGGGCCGACCGGTGGTGGCGTGGCGCAAGGCCATGCTGACGTACTCCGGGATGCGCTCGGGGTCCCGGACGAGGCGCGACCACTTGGTGATGGACTGCATGAGCGGCACGCCGTGTAGCTCTTGAAGGGGCATCAGCTCCTCTTCGGCGAGGCCGTGGCGGCCGCCCACGACCAACATCGGTACGCAGTCCATGTAGGCGTTGGCGACGGCCGTCACGATGTCGGTGACGCCGGGGCCGGCGGTGACCACGGCTACGCCGGGCTGGCCGGTGAGGCGAGCCCAGGCATCGGCCATGTGTCCTGCGGCCTGCTCGTGGCGTGTGTCGATGATGCGGATGCCATGGTCCAAGCAGGCCTGGAAGATAGGGTCGATGTGCCCGCCGTGGAGAGCGAAGATATTGGCTACCCCCTCCCGTTCCAGCATCCTGGCGAACATCTCGCCGCCGTCGATCTTCATGATGGGCTCCTTTCCAGTGCTCCGATCTCAATGTTACCGGTATTGGGGTGATGGCGCATCCCGGCGGGAGCAGAGCCGGCAAGGGTGCGGCAGGTCGGCTACTCGGGCGCGGCCGGTGGCCACGGCGATTCTCGTTGGCGAGGGCTAGCGCGCCACTATCGGCTCGACGGGGTCATAGGGAAGCGTATCTGGATGAAGGTGAGGAGCACAAGCGGCGGCCGCCGGGGCTCTGTTGACGTCGGTTACGCGGCGGCCCTGTCGCCCGAATCCTCTGTGTCCTCGAGGAGTGGTTCGTCGCGCTCGCGCAGCCGCACCAGGGCCTGCGCAACCCTGGGGTTGAACTGCGTGCCTGAGCACTCAACGATCTCCCGGAGAGCCCGGGCGATGGATCGCGCGCCCCTGTAGGGCCGGTCACTGGTCATGGCATCGAAGGCGTCGGCCACCGAGACGATGGCGACGGGCTCGGGAATGGCTTCGCCCGACAAACCGTCAGGGTAGCCGCTGCCGTCCCAGCGCTCGTGGTGGGAGCGGGCGATGGTGGCCGCCAGCTCGAAGCCCGGCCGCCCAGCGAGGAACTCCGCGCCCCAGACGGTGTGATGTCTCAGGAGATCCCATTCATTGTCGGTGAGCTCGCCGGCGTTGGAGAGGACGATGTCCGGCACGCGGATCTTGCCGATGTCGTGGAGTACGGCTGCCATGCCCAGTTCCTTCGCGTCCCTTTCGCTGTAGCCGAGCTCACCGGCCAGCGCCTCGGCGATGGCGCAGACGTTCTGAAGATGGGCGCCCGTGGGCTCATCGTGGGCCTCGGCCGAGGCGGCGAGGAGCATGACCGTCTCGCTCTGGGCCTCCGCCAGGCGGTCTGAGGCCGACTGGAGCCCCTCAACCAGCGCCCCCATGCGCACGATAGCAGTGACCTGACTGGCAACAGCCATCAGGAACTGAGCGTCGCGGGGAACGAAGGCCGCCTCCCTCTTGCTGCCGACGGACAGCATGCCGATCAGCTCATTCTGCCAGAGCATGGGTGCGGCCATGGCGGACTGTATTCCCCCTCCACGGAGCATTTCCCGCTCGGTATCAGTAAACCGCTGGTCTTGCTGCGGGTCGCTGAGGATGAGGGGGCGCCCTTGCCTCATCAGCACACGTACCGGGTGCTGATCGTGCCCGGGCTGGCGCTGTTCTTCTTTCCACGCGTTAAGCATCTTCCTGGGCAGCCGACCGAACGTATTCATTACCGGCGGCGCCTCGGGATCGGCCGCGAAGAGCGCGAAGTTGACCGCGTCATAGCCAGCGGCGACCGAGAGCCTGTGAGCGACCAGCCGCAGCTT
>CAZFGZ010000248.1:0-3117 GCA_964518585.1 uncultured Dehalococcoidia bacterium
CTAGCCCGGCCTCCCGAACACCTCGCTCAGGAGATGGTCGCTCAGGCGCTTGCCGAGGCTGATGATCGTCAGGACCGTGGGCCTGCACAGCGCCTCGGGGAAGGTGCTCGCGTCGCAAACGTAGAGGTTCTTGACCTCGCTCTGAAGGTTCGTGTCCAGCATCTCGCCGATGCGCACCGTGCCGCTGGGATGCGTGCCCCGAAGAGGCGTCAGGAAGATCGAGTCGGGATCGCAGCCCGCCTCCGTCAGGATGCGCCGCGCCACGATGGCGCCGTGGTTCAGCCGGTATCGATCCCGCTCGGTCAGGGGCTTGCTGATGGCCCGCTCCACGCTGACGTGCCCTGAGACCTCGTCCTTCACCTTGATCATGACGCCCATGGTCCGGCGGTAGTCGACCCAGCTCAGGACATGGCCGATCCCCTTGAGCGTGGCCATGATCGGGTAGAGGAACCAGGGGTCGATGAGTGTGCTCAGCATGTAGCCGTTCTCGTCATCGACGTAGCCGACGCTCATCGGCGGCTCGAAGGCGTTGCCCGCTTCTCGCGACACGCCATAGACCATGGTGGTGGTGTCCATGGTCATCCCTCTGCCCGCGGCGAAAGAGCCCGAGTTCTGGAGGATGAGCGGCGTCCCGATGCCTCCCGCCGCCACGACCACCACCCGCGCCCGCATCTCGAAGGGCTGCCCCTTCCCCCTCTTCCCCCGCACGCCGACGGCCTGCCCACCCTCGACAAGGACGCTATCCACCTTGGCCTCGGTGACCAGCTCGCAGCCGGCGGCCACCGCCTCGTCGATGTACTCGTTCGCCGTCCACTTGGCGCCGCAGCGGCAGCCCAGCATGCACTTGGCGCCGCAGTCGAACCTCGCGCTGCGCGTCGGATTCATGAACTTGGGCTGGGGCTCCCAGTCGTACCCGAGGGAGTTGGCGGCTTCCATGATCCGCCTGGATGCCTCACCCAGGAGGTCGTCCGGGAGGCGGTCGATGCCAAGCTCGCGAATGGTCTCGTCCACGTAGCCGTCGAGGGCGACCCCGTACTTGTCCTTCAGCCACTCCGGAGGTCGAGCCGCCGTCGCGCAGTACATGTTGGTCGCCCCGCCGGTCATGAGGGGCCTGACGATGTTGAGCCCTTCCTCGGTGAACAGGAAGCTGTGGCTATCGCTATAGATGATCGGTCCGAGGTGAGTGCCGTAGTAGGGCGCCTTCCGGTAGTCCTTGCCCCTCTCCAGAAGGACCACCTTCTTGCCGGCGCGGGCCAGCTGGCGGGCCACGGTCGACCCGCCCGGGCCCGACCCCACCACGATCGCGTCCGCCTGCGTACTACCAGATACATCCGCCACGATGGATCTCCTTCCTGAGCTGGCGGGCGAAGGCTCTCGCCGCCTGCCCGGCCAGACCCTGTCACCCCCTCGGCAGACCCAGGCCTCGCATCGCCACGATGTTGCGCTGTATCTCCGAGGTGCCCGCCGCGACGGTGTACGACGTCGCGGCCAGGTAGTAGCGCTCGACCGTGCCGCCCAGCGGCGCCCACGGCGACTCCGGCGCGAGCCCGCCCGCGGGACCCAGCATGTTGATGATCGCCTGAGAGAGCCGCTGCAGGAGTTCGGTCCCGTAGAGCTTCGAGATGGAGGCCTCGTAGTTGGGGACCAAGCCCCGCGACTGCATCCAGGCCACCCGGTGGCACAGGAGCCGCCCGACCTCGAACTCCAGCTTCAGCTCGGCCAGCTTCGGACGCACCGATGGCGCGTCCAGCAACGAGCCCCCGCCGCGCCTGGCGGTCCGCGCGTACTCGATGAACTCGTCCAGCGTCCGATAGGCGTACATCACCCGCTGAATGCCCGAGCGCTCGAAGTCCAGCGTCGTCGTCGCGACGTACCACCCCTGATTCAGATCGCCCACCAGGTTCGACCGGGGGATGCGGACGCTGTCCATGTAGATCTGGGTGAACGCATCTGAGCCCATCATGTTCGTGAGCGGCTGGATCTCGACGCCCGGCGACTTCATGTCCATGAAGAAGTAGCTGATCCCCTTGTGCTTCGGAGCGTCAGGGTCCGTGCGGGCGAGGAGGATGCACCAGTCGGCGCGATGGGTGTACGAGATCCACATTTTCGTGCCGTTCACCACGAAATCGTCTCCGTCGCGAACGGCCCGCGTCTGCAGCGAGGCCAGGTCTGAGCCCGCCTCCGGCTCGCTGAAGCCCTGGCACCAGTGCTCCTCGGCGCGGGCGATCGCTGGCAGAAAGCGCCGCCTCTGCTCGTCAGTGCCGTACAGCATCAGCGTGGGGCCGGTCAGGTGAATGCCGATGTTCGTGGTCGCGCCGGGGGCGCGGGCGTAGGACATCTCCTCGTTGTAGACGAGCTGCTGGAGGGGGTCCGCGCCCAGGCCGCCGTACTCTTTCGGCCAGGCCAGCGTCAGCCAGCCCCTCTCGACCAGCTTCTTCTCGAACCGATCCGCGAACGACAGCTCCTCCGGCGTCAACTGCTCCCGGTCGTTCTTGCTGCCCCAGGTGGGCGGTAGCTCCTGACGAAGGAACTCGCGCACCTCCTCGCGAAAGGCTTCGTGCTCAGGGTCGAAACGAAAGTCCATGACGTCCTCTCCGGTCTTCTTGCCCCCTACCGCCCCTTGAACTCCGGCTTGCGCTTCTCGATGAACGCCCGCGGGCCCTCGCGCGCGTCCTCCGTGGACTGGACCATCGCCATGGCCAGCCCGGCCTGCTCGAGCGCTTCGAGCATGCTCGCCTCCAGGCCACGATACACCAGCCGCTTGGCGAGCTGGATGGCCACCGCCGGCCCTTCGGCCAGCCGCTTGGCGAACTCCTGAGTCGTCGGCAGCAGTTCCTCCAGATGAACGACTCTGCTCACGTAGCCCGCGTGCAGCGCCTCCTCCGCATCCATGAAGTCGCCCGTCCAGATGAGCTCCAGGGCCTTCGCCACGCCGACGATCCGCGGCAGGAAGTAGCAGCCGCCGTCGCCCGGGATGAGGCCCATGCGCACGTAGCCCATCGAGAAGCGGGCCGTGTCGGCGGCGAAGCGGATGTCACACATGCTCGCCATGTCCATGCCGGCGCCCACCGCCGCGCCGTTCACCGCCGCGATGTACGGCTTGTCGAGCAGCGCCAC
>CAZFGZ010000249.1:0-3094 GCA_964518585.1 uncultured Dehalococcoidia bacterium
GGGGGTCATCGTGCTCTGGGAGACGCTGGCCCTGGGAATACGGGCGCTGGTGTTCTCCTCGCGGGTGGCCATGGGAGAGGAGGAGCAGGAGGTCGGCGGCGGCTACATCTGGGGGACGCTGCTGGTCAGCCTGGCCTTCGTGACCGCGGTGTTCTTCGTGGGGCCGGTGCTCCTGACCAAGTGGCTCGACAACTTTGTGGGCAGCGAGGCGGCGGTGGTGGCCCTGGAGGGGCTGCTGCGGCTGGTGATGCTGATCGGCTACATCTGGCTCATCGGGCTGTTCCCGGACATCCGGCGGGTGTTCGCCTATCACGGGGCGGAGCATCGAACGATCAACGCGTACGAGGCGGGCGAGCCGCTGGCGGTAGAGTCGGTGCGGCGGTTCGGGAACGCGCATGCCCGCTGCGGCACGGGCTTCCTGCTGACGGTGATGGTGGTGGCGGTGGTGGTGTTCGTGGCGATAGGGACGGACCCGCTGTGGTGGCGATTCGCCTCGCGGGTGCTGTTCCTTCCGCTGATCGCCGCCGTGAGCTACGAGGCGATCCGGCTGAGCGCCAGGTTCGCGCAGAATCGGCTGGTGGGGTGGCTTCTCTGGCCAAACCTGGCCCTCCAGGCCCTCACCACTCGAGACCCCGACGACGGGCAGATCGAGGTGGCGCTGGCCGCCCTGCGGGGCGCGCTGCCGGCCGAGGGGACGGCAGAGGCGCCTACTCCGTAAGGCCTTCCTTCTCCAGCTCGCGGAAGAAGCAGGAGCGCTCGCCGGTGTGGCAGGCGGGCCCGGTGGGCTGGACACGCACGACGAGGGCGTCCTCGTCGCAGTCCTTGAGGATGCGGCGCACGTTGAGGAAGTTGCCGGAGGTGGCCCCCTTGTGCCAGAGCTCCTGGCGGCTGCGGCTGTAGAACCACACCTGGCCGGACTCCAGGGTACGCCGCAGCGACTCCTCGCTCATGTAGGCCAGGGTCAGCACCTCGCCGGTGTCGTCGTCCTGGACGATGGCGGGGATGAGGCCGTTGTCGTCGAATTGCAGCGCCATGGGTCCTCCCGAAGTCTACAGCCGCATGGGGATGTCGCGTTCGGCCAGGTACTCCTTGACCTGACGGATCGTGTACGTGCCGAAGTGGAAGATGCTGGCGGCGAGGACGGCGTCGGCCTTGCCCTCGACGATGGCGTCGTACATGTGCTCCGGCTTGCCGCAGCCGCCGGAGGCGATAACCGGCACCTCCACCGCCTCTGAGATGGCGCGCGTGAGGGGGAGGTCGTAGCCGTCCAGGTGGCCGTCGGTGTCCATGCTGGTGACCAGCAGCTCGCCGGCGCCCAGCCCCACCACTTGCTTCGCCCAGTCCACGGCGTCGATGCCGGTGGGGCGACGGCCGCCGTGGGTGTACACGTCCCACTTCCCCTTGCCGATGCCCTTGGCGTCGATGGCGACGACGATGCACTGGCTGCCGAAGCGGCGGGCGCAGCGCTCGACCAGGCGCGGGTCGGCCAGCGCGGCGGTGTTCAGGGAGACCTTGTCGGCGCCCGACTCGAGCACCCGGCGCACGTCCTCCTCGCTGCGCATGCCGCCGCCGACGGTGAAGGGGATGAAGACGTGGTCGGCGGTGCGCTTGACCATGTCGTAGACGGTCTCGCGCTCCTCGGCCGAGGCGGTTATGTCAAGGAAGACCAGCTCATCGGCGGCCTGGTCGCTGTAGTAGCGGCCAAGCTCGGCGGGGTCGCCGGCGTCGCGCAGGTCGACGAAGGAGACGCCCTTGACCACACGCCCGCGGTCGACGTCAAGGCAGGGGATGTTACGTTTGGTTAGCATGAGTTATCTGACCTCTCCTAGCGCCTCACTGAGAACCACGCGCCCATCATACAGCGCACGGCCGATGATGGCACCCTCCACCCCTATCGACGCCAGGCGGCGCAGGTGCCCCTTAGAGAAACGTCTGGAACTCCTGGGGTGTCATCTCAACCTGCTTGAGGAGCTCGGCCAGGGTGGAGCGTTTCACCGGGCTGTGACGGGGGACAATGGCCATCACGTTCCGCTCCTCACTGTACATCGCGATGTGCTTCCCTTGCCGCACCACCCGGAAGCCCGCCCTTTGGAGGGCCCTGACGATCCGCCGCTGGGAGAGCTCAGGCACCCTCGTCATAGGGTGACTTCTACCTGACGCACCTTGCCTCTCCGCCGGGCCGCTACGTCCTCCCAGGCCTGATGCCAGAGCACGATCGCATCCTTGATGTTTTCGAGAGCGTCATCCTCGGTCTCACCCTCAGAGACGCAGCCTTTCAGGGTAGGCACATACACGGTGTAGCCGCCGTCCTCAGAGGGCTCCAACACCACGTCGTAGATGAGAACGCGCTTCTTCACCATCCCCAGTCATCCCCTTCTGCCAGACCGCCAGGCTTTGACGGGCGCTGCTACGTTCTTTGCCGCACGGCCTTCAGCGCCTCTCTCAGGGCCACGCGCCCATCATACAGCGCGCGGCCGATGATGGCACCCTCCCCCCCTCTCGACGCCAGGCGGCGCAGGTGCTCGAGGGAGGCGACGCCCCCGGAGGCGATGATCGCCGCCCGCACCGCCTTCACCGCCGAGCGGTAGGCCGCGAAGTTGGGCTCGGTCATGGTGCCGTCGCGGGCGATGTCCGTGTAGACGAAGCGGCGCACGCCGAGATCGACCATCGCGCGCATGAGATCCTCGGCGCGCAGGTCGCTCGTCTCGCGCCAGGCCTCGGTGGCGGCCAGGCCCTCGCGGGCGTCCACCGAGACGACGATGCGATCCCCATAGCGGGCGCAGGCCTCGCGCACGAGGTCGGGCTCGCGGACGGCGGCGGTGCCGAGGATGGCGCGCTCGACTCCGGTAGCCAGCATCTCTTCTATCGCCGCCATGTCGCGGACGCCGCCGCCCACCTGCACGGGCACGGACAGAGCCCGGACGATGTCGGCGATGACCCGCTGGTTGACGGGCCGGCCCTCGCGGGCGCCGTCCAGGTCCACCAGGTGCAGCCGGGCCGCCCCCTCGCCGGCCCAGCGGCGGGCCATAGCCACGGGGTCGTGGGAGAAGACGGTCTCGCGGGCGTAGTCGCCCTGGTAGAGGCGGACGCAGCG
>CAZFGZ010000250.1:0-3093 GCA_964518585.1 uncultured Dehalococcoidia bacterium
GGGCCTGCTTAACCGCGGGAGCAGCCTGGGCACCAGCCTGCGCGACCACGTCAACCTCGATGGAGTGCCCGGACGCAATCAAGACAGGGTGCGGGTGTTCCAACGTACGGGAGAACCCTGCTATACATGCGGCACGCCCATCCGAAGAATGAAATTAGGCGGTCGCAGCACCCACTATTGCCCGCGCTGTCAGCCTTCTGGAGTGTAGAGGCAAGGGGATGATGTGCGGGTGTTGGCAGCAGGCGACAAGGTCGGCGGCCGCCTTCTTCTTTTCCCACAACGGTAGCCCCCTTCCATCGACAGCAAGAGCGTCTGAGGCATGACTGAGGACAGCGGCCGCGACGCCATCACCGACGTCCCCGGCATCAAGGTCGGACACTGGACGGATCGTCGGGCCGCCACCGGCTGCACCGTCGTCCTCTGCGAGGGGGGCGCGATAGGCGGCGTGGACGTGCGAGGGGCCGCCCCCGGCACGCGCGAGACCGACCTCCTCCGGCCGGGCAACACGGTGCAGGAGGTGCACGCGGTGGTGCTCTCCGGCGGGAGCGCCTACGGCCTGGCCGCGGCGTCGGGAGTGATGCGCTACCTGGAGGAGCGCGGCGTCGGCTACGAGTTCGCGGGCATCCGCGTGCCCATCGTGCCCGCGGCCATCCTCAACGACCTGCGGGTGGGCCGCTCCGACGTGCGCCCGGACGCGGAGGCAGGCTATCGAGCGGCGAAGGCCGCGAAGGGCGGTCGGGTCGCCCAGGGGAGTGTGGGCGCGGGCACAGGCGCGACCGTCGCCAAGGCCCTCGCCTTCGAGCGCTGCCTCAAGGGCGGCGTGGGCTCGGCGAGCGAGCGCGCCTACGGCGGCCTGGTGATGGGGGCGCTGGTCGCCGTGAACGCCGGCGGCGACATCATCGATTCGAGCACGGGGCAGACCATCGCCGGCCCGCGAGCCGAGGGCGGCGGCTTCGAGTGCGCGGTGGAGATCATGCGCGAGGGCCGGCTGTGGACGCCGGAGCGCCCCCGCGAGGGGCCTCCGGAGAACACCACCATCGGCGTCGTCGCCACGAACGCAGCCCTGAGCAAGGAGCAGACGAACCGGCTGGCCACGGTGGCGCACGACGGGGTCGCTCGCGCCGTTCGCCCCGCGCACCTGCCGGGTGACGGCGACGCGATCTTCGCGCTGGCCACGGGGGAGGTCCCCGTGGACGCTCGGAGCTACCGGACGGTGGAGGCGCTCACGGCGCGGGCGCTGGAGCGGGCCATCCTGCGGGCGGTGCTCTGCGCGGAGAGTCTGGCGGGCATTCCCTCGGTGCGGGAGTGGACCGCGCGCTCCTAGCGCCCCCAGGTTGACAAAACGCGCGCCTCTGCTATGATAGAGGTGCCGTCGACCTCCGTGAGGCGGCGAGCACGGGAACGTGCACCAATACAAAGTCCGCTTGGATCCGGCGTGACCGAGACGGTACATAGGGTGTGGTACCTGATTCAGTGTGCCCTTCCGGTCAGCGGCCGGAAGGGTTTTTAGGTGCCAGGAGGAGCTGAATGTTCAGGACCATGCTCAAGAGCAAGATCCACCGTGCCAGGGTCACGCAGGCCGACCTGCATTACGTGGGCAGCATCACCATCGACGCTGACCTCATGGAGGCGGCCGACATCCTGCCCCACGAGCTGGTCCACGTCCTGGACGTGGACAACGGCTCGCGGCTGGAGACGTACGCCATCGAAGGGGAGCGCGGCGCCGGCGAGATCTGCATCAACGGGGCGGCCGCCCGCCTGGTCAGCCCCGGCGACACCGTCCTCATCCTGAGCTATCAGACCATCCTTGATGAGGAGGCGCGGGACGTTCAGCCAAAGATCCTCCTGATGGATGAGGCGAACCGGGTGGTGAGCATCGGGGCCGTCGCCGAACCTGCCGCGGTGTAGGAGGTCAGGACCATGACACGGGTCAGCGTCAGCAACATCAAGGCTATGAAGCGCCGAGGCGAGAAGATCGCCATGCTCACCGCCTACGACTACCCCACGGCACGGCTGGTAGAAGAGGCCGGCGTGCCTATGATCCTGGTGGGCGACACCCTTGGTATGGTGGTCCTGGGCTACGACAGCACCGTGCCGGTCACGATGGAGGACATGATCCACCACACGAAGGCAGTGGTGCGGGGCACCGAGCGCGCGCTGGTGGTCGCTGACATGCCCTTCATGAGCTTTCAGACCGGCTGGCAGGATGCCCTGGTGAACGCCGGCCGTCTGCTCAAGGAGGGAGGGGCCCAGGCCGTCAAGCTGGAGGGCGGTGTGCGAGTGGCGGAGACGGTCAGCAAGCTGGTGGAGGCGGGCATCCCGGTAATGGGGCACATCGGGCTGACCCCGCAGTCGGTGAACCAGCTCGGGCACCGGGTGCAGGGCAAGACCTCGAAGGCCGCCCTCCGCCTGATGAACGACGCGCGCGCCCTCGAGGAGGCCGGGGCCTTCGCCATCGTCCTCGAGACGATCCCGGCGCCCCTCGCCAGGCTGATAACGGAGCGCGTAAAGGTACCCACCATCGGCATCGGCGCCGGGCCGGACTGTGACGGCCAGGTGCAGGTCTTCCACGACATCATGGGCCTCTACTGGGCCTTTACCCCCAGGCACACCAAGCGCTACGCCCACGTCGATGAGGCCATCCGTGGCGCCGTGGCCAACTACGTGCGCGAGGTCAGCGAGGGCGCTTTCCCCACCGAGAAGGAGAGCTTCCCCATGGATGAGGAGGCCCTGGCGGAGCTTCTGCCGCAGGAGAGCGGCCTTTCCCGGGAGGCCTGGCCTACCAGCTAGCGTCACACGCCGATTAGTTGCTATCGTACGGACAGGGCTGCGGCCCTGTCCGTCGTCTGGAAGGGGTTCGGCTCGTGGAGATAGCCACCACCGTCGCCCAGATGCGGGGTCTGCGGCGTGAGATGAAGGGCTCGGTGGGCCTGGTGCCCACCATGGGCTACCTGCACGAGGGGCATCTCTCGCTGGTGCGACGCTCGCGCGCCGACGACGATGTGGTCGTCGTGAGCATCTTCGTCAATCCCACCCAGTTCGGTCCTCAGGAGGACTACCAGCGCTACCCTCGCGACCCCGAGCGCGACCTGC
>CAZFGZ010000251.1:0-3079 GCA_964518585.1 uncultured Dehalococcoidia bacterium
AGTGCCCGAAGTAGTAGTAGTTGATGTAGCCGCCGCCGAACCACGGGTCGTAGGGAGGGAGGGTAGTGCTGCGGGTGATGGCGTTGAGGTAGGCGAAGTCCATCGGCTTCTCGCCACCTCGAGCGGCGTGCCAGAGGTCGGGGTTGTTCAGTCGGATGCAGTAGAAGACCAGGAAGGCGCCCAGGAACAGCGCCTCTCCGAGGAGAATGAGCCGCCAGTGCTGCCGTACGTAGTCGCGCAGCCTATCGCGCATCCGGTAGGCGGCCAGGCCGCCCGCCAGCACCAGCAGGATGAGGATGGCCAGGGAGGAGCCTCGTGTGAAGTCGAAGATCTTGAGGCTGGCCCCCAGCCAGACGGGATAGGCCAGGGCCAGGATAGCCAGGGGCTTCGTCAGCAGGTAGCCACCGTCGGGGAGGCTGCGGAAGAGCCCCATAGCCAGAGGGACCAGCGCCAGGGCGGCCAGCTCTATCACCAGGAGCCAGGTCAACGCCGGCAGGCGGTTGCTGAGGCTATCGGGGTCGAAGAGGCTGGACCAGGTGCCGCCGGACACCTGCTTGTCCAGATCCTTGGGTCGCAGCAGGAGGGCGTTCTGGCCGGAGATGGCGGGGGTCAACCCTGTGACCCCCTGCGTGGGACCGCTGGTCAGCACCGAGATCAGTTGGTCGCGGGAGTACTCCGGCGTTTTCTCGAAAAGGATGACCTTCGGGTGGTCGTAGACGGTGAAGGACTCCTCGGCGGAATCGTCGGGGATGCTGACACCGAAGAGCCCCGGGTACGAGGTGAAGGTGGCGGCCTTGCGGAAGCCCAGCTCTTCGTTGAAGAGGGCATCGTAGTAGCGGTTCATCACGGGGTAGGCGGCGGGCACGCGGGCGAGGGAGCCGTAGTTGCGGTTGCTGCTTATGGAGATGTAGTCGGCCTGGTCCAGGGCGTCGGCTATCTGGGACAGCTTCAGGGAGCTGTCCGGCTCGACGACGTTGAGGGGCACGATCTGATAGCTGTTGCCGCCGGGCAGGCCGAGGGGCAGGTCGTCGTCCCAGACCTCGGTGACGATGGCGGAGCCGGCGGGGATGTTCTGGTTGATCCAGCGGCTGGCCTCGATGCGGGTCACCGGTCGCGTGTAGATGTCGGCGTAGGCGAGTCCCCAGAGCACGGTGAGGGCGACGACGGCCACCACGACGGCCTTCGCGGTGCGCGCCAGGGCGGGCCTGATCCTGGGCCAGAGGGCGCCCAGCCAGCCAAAGGTGCCTTCTCGAGCCGCTTTCCAGACGTCAAACAGCAGGTAGGCGGCGAAGAGGGTCAGCGGCGCGTACATCGGCAGGAAGTAGCGCATGTAGAGGGAGAACTGGCGGCCCATGAAGAGGAAGTAGATGGCCACCCAGAAGGCCGGCAGAAGGTGCGATGCCTCGCGGCGGAAGGCGGTCCGCCAGAGTACGTAGAGGAAGCCGCCCCAGGCCGCCAGGCCGAGGGCCGGCCCCATACCCCAGAGCACCATGTTCTGCAACGGGTACAGGTAGGGCGTGCGGCCGATCCACTGGACCGAGGGCGGGAAGGACGCCTCGCCACTCAGCAGGTTGTTCTGGTTGCGCTGGTCGTCCACCCAGCGCTCGTTGAGGACAGACCAGAACTTGAGGTTGGACCAGCCCGGTGTGTCGAAGGCGTAGGGCTGGGCGACCCGGAACGCGACGAACGCGACGAAGATGGCCAGTAGCAGGCCGAGGACCAGTCGCGTCAGGGATGCGAGCGCCGGTGGTCCAGCCCTCGAATCGATGGCGCGGCGGCCGAACTGGACAACCGCCGGCCAGTGGTGAATGACGGCCGCCAGGCCGATGACGGGCGCCACGCCCAGCCCGGTCACCTTCGAGGAGGTGGCGAAGCCCAGGGCGAGGCCCGCCAGGGCGTAGTTCCATCCTCCTCCCTGCTGGGCGATGCGAACCGAGAAGTACAGGGTGAGCGTGGTGAAGAAGGCAAGGAAGGGATCGACGACGAAGAAGTGGGCGTGCTGGATGGGGAAGGCGGCCACGGCCAGCAGGAACGCCGCCAGCAGCCCCACCCGCGCCCCGTACAGGTGCCGGCCGATCAGGAAGATGAGCAGCACCGTGCCGGTGCTGAAGAAGGCGGCGAGGCCGCGACCCACCAGGTTGGTCTGGTCATAGGAGGTCTTCTCTACCCGGCCGGCGGGTACGAATTTGTCGAGGACGGGCTGCGAGGAGGCCCAGTCCAGGCTCTCCGAGATGACCTTGTTGAGGAAGATGGGCAGCGTGCCGTAGACGAAGCTAGGAACATCGCGGGTGTAAGGGTTGAGGGGGGAGGAGTCGGTGTCGAAGTACTCGCTGATGCTAGAGGGCACCCGCAGGCCGGCGGAGACGGAGGTGATGTGGCGCTCGTCCGGGTGGAGATGAGTATCGTCGTCCCAGTTGACGTTGTAGATGCGGACTGAGAAGGCGAGGAGAACAACCGCCACCAGCGCGGCGTTGATTACGGGAGGTGTCCAGGTAAGAGAGCGTAGCATTCCCAGGCCCAACGGCTACCAGCGCGCTTGCTGCACTGCGACACATTGTACACTGAGATTTCCCACGCTCAACGGTAGCGCCCGATTCGGCGGGCGAATGGCCCAGCGCAGGGCAGGCTGCAAAGCCGCGAACCGCTCGGCGACATGGCGGCGCCGACCTCCGGCCTAGCGCGGCTCGAGAGTCCGCAGCACTCTGGCGACGGGCTCGCCACCCGCGAGGAGCTGCGCTCCCGCCAGTCCTCCGGAGCCGCCCTCGAAGCGAAGGCTGATCCGGTGGCGTCCGGGCGACAGCGGGAATTCGCCCAGGGATCGCTCCACGTCATCGTCGGGCGAGGCGGCCAGGAGCACCGTTTCGTCGTCAATCGTCAGGTACGCCCCCCCGCGGCGGACCTGGAGCGTCAACGGAACCGGCTCCTCCCCATCCACCACCAGATAGCCGTCCCAGACGTCGCCCACGTAGCGAAGCGGCCCTTCGCCCAGTTGCTCCTCCGCCCACCTGGCCGCCGCCTCCGAAGAGGTGAACGACACGGGCCAGCCGACCCCGTGCAGGGTCGCACGGCCGCCTTCGCC
>CAZFGZ010000252.1:0-3055 GCA_964518585.1 uncultured Dehalococcoidia bacterium
TCATTGAGGATGCTGATGGTCAGCTTGCCGAAGTCGACGGCGGCGGTGGCGATCTCCTCGACCTTGGCCCGCTCCTCTTCGCTGAGGCCCTTGCTGACTCCTCCCGGGAGGCCGCACGTGGGGTGGACGTACTTGCCGCCGAGCATTGCCACCACCTCGTGGGTAAGCTCCAGCGCCTTGAGCACCTGCCCTCCGATCTCCATCCCCACCTTGGCGATGACCCCCAGGATGTTGCGCTCACCGGGGTCAGCCTCCGGCCCTACCACGAAGTCCGGGCCTCCCAGGGCGTAGAAGTGCGTGGCGTGGTCGGCCACGAAGAAAGCGTTGTACAGCAGCCGGCGCAGCTTGATGGCCGCCGGCGGCGGCTGCACCTTGAACACCGCATCCAGGGCCTTCGTCGAGGCCATGTGGTGGGCCTCAGGGCAGACGCCGCAGATCCGCTCGGTGATGACCGGCATCTCCTCCGCTGGACGCCCCTGGCAGAACCGCTCGAACCCCCTCAGCTCCGGCACCTGGAAGTAGACGTTCGCCACGTCCCCCTCATCGTTGAGGAAGATCTCGATGCGCCCGTGCCCCTCCAGGCGGGTGATGGGGTCGATACTAATGCGCTTGGTCTTTGTCGCCGATGTTTGCTCTGGGCTCATGCCTTACCACCTCACGAGCTTTGGGCTGCACCCACCTCCGCCGCGACGGCCTCCGGCATTCGCCGGCGCCGCATCAGCGATGTAGGCAGGCCGAACATGTACGATATGCCCAGCGGGTCGGGGATCCCCTCGAGGATGCGGTCGATCTCCTCCGGGTCCTGAGAATCGATCGTGGAGGCCACCGCGCTCATGAACTTCGTCCCCTGGTCCGTCGAGCCTGGCGGCGGGCCGTAGCAGCCCCGGCAGGGCATGTTGGCCTGCAGGCACGCCGCATTGCAGCCACCGCGGGTCGCCATGCCCATGCACAGAATGCCCTGCTCCATGAGGCACCGCTCCGGGTCCGGGATGATCTCGTAGGTGCGGTAGAAGGCCTTAACCTTCTTCTCCTCTTTCGTCCGGGGGCACTCGTCGCAGACGGTCTTGTCGTTTGCCCCAATGACTGAGCCGGGCGGGGGCAAATTGCCTTCTATGACCGCCTGGAGCACCTTCTCGATCTGCTCCTTGTTCGGGGGGCAGCCCGGGATGAAGTACTCCACCGGCACCACCTGGTGGAGGGCTCGCACCGTGTCGTAGAACGCCGGAAGCGTGAGCTCCCCTTCCGGGACCTGATAGCTGGTCTGCGGGCGGGTGCCCTCGGGGTTGTCGGTCGACGGCGTGTCCCTGTAGGCCACATCGAAGATACCCTGCCGGTCGCTCACGTTGCCCAGGCCGGGGATCCCGCCGAAGGCAGAGCACGACCCGAAGGCCGCCATGACCTGCGACTTGTCTCGAAGCAGGCGCGCCAGGTGCTCCTGCTCTGCCGTCCTAACCGCCCCGTTGAAGAGAGTCAGGAAGATGCTCTTGTCGGGGAGCGCCTCCACGTCCTTGTACTTGAAGTCCATGAGGCACGGCCAGAGGACGACGTCGAAGGCTTTCGCCACGTCCAGAATCTTCTCATAGATGCGGACCACCGCGATCTCGCAGCCGCCGCAGCTTGCTGCCCAGTACAGGGCTATCTTGGGCTTGGTCATTCCTTCGCCTCCTTGAGGCTTCTTCTCCTGAACGGTGGGTCCGGGTTCCGGTGGCGCAGCACCCGCTCCGGAGAGGGTTGCTGGTCCTCTCGGCCCTCCGAAGCCCATCCATCGCATCGCCTTGTCCACCAGGCCCGCGATGGTGGGCCCACTCACGCTGTCGCTTCCTTGGGTGTCATCTGCCGGACCAGCGGTCCCAGGGCCCTGACCTGCTCGGTCATCTCATTGGCCACCTGGACCCACCTGGTCCCCTCGCTGGCGGAGATCCACTCCAGGCGGAAGCGCTCTGGCTCAATGCCCATCTGGTCCAGGAACTTCCGCAGCAGGGCCATGCGGCGCATCGTCTTATAGTTCCCCTCGATGTAGTGGCAGTCGCCGGGGTGGCAGCCCGCCACCAGGACGCCGTCGGCGCCTGCGGCGAACGCCTTAGCCACAAACGTAGGGTCGATGCGGCCCGTGCACATGACCCGCACGATGCGGATGTTGGGGGCGTAGTGCATGCGGGAAGTGCCCGCCAGGTCAGCCCCCTGGTACGAACACCAGTTGCACAGAAAACCCACGATCCTCGGCTCGTATTCGACAGCGGCTGTGGTCATTTGCTACACCTCCCTAGACCGCCACCAGCGGCCGCTTGGCGTCGGCCAGCAGAGCCTCCACCTCGGCCATGATCTGCTGGTCGGTGAAGTGGCGCCCGGTGATGGCGCCGGCCGGGCAAGCCGCCACGCAGGTGCCGCACCCCTTGCACAGCACGTCGCTGATCTCGGCGACGCTGTCGGTCTCGTTGAAGGTGATGGCGCCATACGGGCACAGTTCCAGGCAGGTCTTGCAGCCCGAGCAAAGCTCGGAGTTCACCACTGCCGTTGCCGCGTCCACCACCACCACGCCCGCGTCGATCAGGGCGAGGGCCTCGGCGGCGCCCGCGCCCGCCTGGGCCACCGTGTCCGGGATGTCCTTGGGCCCCTGAGCGCAGCCCACCACGAAGACGCCGTCGCTCGCCGTGGCAACCGGCTCCAGCTTGGCATGCCTCTCCAGGAAGAACCCGTCGGCCCCCTGGTTCATGTTGAACAGCCTGCTTACCTCCTTGGCGTCGGAGCGGGCTTCCATGGCCGGGCAGAGGATCACCATGTCCACCGGCAGCCGCATCATGCTGCCCAGGAGGGTGTTCTCGCAGACCACCACCAGCTTGCCGTTCTCCTCCTCGCTGATGGCGCGGTTCGTCACCTGGGCCACCTTGCCCCGGATGAAGGTAACCCCCTCATCCGATAGGCGCTGGTAGAACTCCTCGAAGCCCTTACCGTAGCACCGCATGTCGATGTAGATCTGGTAGACGTCCGCCCCTTCCACCTTCTCCTTGATCAGGTGCGAGTACTTGAGGGCGTACATGCAGCAGACGCGGGAGCA
>CAZFGZ010000253.1:0-3049 GCA_964518585.1 uncultured Dehalococcoidia bacterium
AATCGTCCGCAGAATCTCGTCCAGCCTTCTCATATGTGGGTCCTTCGGCTGCCCAGCGCTCCAGGATGCGGGAGATGTAGCGCCAGCTTCGATGGTTCAGGGCGACGGCCTCGCGGATGGCGGCCTCCAGCCACTCGCGGGGGTAGAGCCGCTCGGCCTCGGCGAGCTCCTCCGCCACCATGGGCGTGAGGGTGCCGACGTTCTCTTCATACAGGGCGAAGAGGTCGGAGGCGGGAGCGCGGGGCTCCGGCGCCTCGTCGGGGAGGACGCGGCCCAGGTCGGTGCGGCCGGTCCGCACCAGCTCGAGGGCGCGGCGGTCGGCGGGGGCGTTCAGAAAGAGCAGCTCATTTTCGCGGCCGTCGTGCTCCACGCGCAGGCGCAGGAGCACCCCCCGCTTGAGGGAGGCGTCCACAGCGGAGCGGAGGGCGTCGGCGGCCGAAGCCTCCGGGCAGGCCCGCGTCAGGAAGGACGCCAGGGTGGCGTCGGCGGCGAGCTCGGCGTAGGTGAGGAAGCGGGGGTAGCCCTTCTTGCGGTGGAGGAGGAAGAAGGCGTAGAGGGTGAGGCCGAGCTCGGCGGGGTCGGTGAGCTCCGGCAGGACGCGGGCGAAGAAGGCGTTGGGGATAGGCGTGGCCTGGGCTCGCTCCGGGAAGCCGGGGAAGGTCGCCTCGCTCACTCCGGCTCCACCTCCTGGTCGCGCAGCAGCGGGTCCTCGAAGCGGGCGATCTTGGTCCTGAAGCGCAGGTCAACGTTGCCGGTCGGGCCGTTTCGATGCTTGGCAACGATGATCTGGGCCTTCTCTTCCGGGTAGGGCCTTACCGGTTCGCGGTGCTCCCACTCCTCGCGGGTGACGTAGGCTGTCTCACGGTAGATGAACACCACGACGTCGGCGTCCTGCTCGATGCTGCCGCTCTCGCGGAGGTCGGCGAGGATGGGGATGTGTGAGGGGCGCTGCTCGGGCGCACGGGAGAGCTGGGAGCAGGTGAGGACGGGGACGTCGAGCTCGCGGGCGAGCTCCTTGAGCCCGCGAGAGATGTAGCTGACCTCCTGGACGCGGTTGTCGGTGGTAACGCCGTGGACGAGCTGGAGGTAGTCGACGATGATGAGGTCGAGGCCGCCCTTCTCGCCGGCGAGGCGGCGGGCCTTGGCGCGGATCTCCATGACGGTGGGCGCGGCGCTATCGTCGACGTACATCTCGGTGCCCGCCAGGACGCCGAGGCCGTGCATGACCCTGCGTTCCTCGGCTTCGGTGTGCTCGCCGAGGCGGAGGCGGGTGGAATCGACGCCGGACTCGCTGGCCAGCAGGCGCTGAGCGAGCTGGTCGGAGGCCATCTCGATGCTGAAGAGGGCTACCCTGGCGTTCTGGCCGACGGCGGCGTTGCGGGCGATGTTAAGGGCCAGGCTGGTCTTGCCGATGCCGGGGCGGGCGGCGACGATGACCAGGTCGGAGCGCTTGAGGCCGCCGAGGAGGACGTCCAGGTCGACGAAGCCGGTGCGGACGGCGCCCATGAGGGTCGCGCCGACGCTCTCGATGCCGGGCGTCTCCCAGAAGTCCTCGAGCAGGCTGCGAATGTGGACGAGGTCGCGGAGCTTCTGACCGCCGCGCAGGGTCAGGATCATGTTCTCGGCGCGGGAGAGGGCGACATCGAGCTCGGGTCCGCCCTGGTAGGCCATCTGGGTGATCTGGGCGGCGGCGCTGATGAGCAGCCGGTAGGTGGCGTCTCGGCGGACGATGCCGGCGTAGTGCTCGACGCCGATGGGGGTAGGAAGCTCGGTGACGAGGCGGCTGAGGAAGCTGACGCCGCCGACCTCTTCCAGGCGCTGGCGGCGGGCGAGCTCGTGGGCGACGGTTACCTGGTTGATGCCCTCCTTGCGCTCCCAGAGGGCCAGGCAGGCCTCGTAGGCCCAGCGGTTCTGCTCGCGATAGAAGTCCTGGGGATGGACGATGCCCTGGATCTTGTAGACGGCGTCCTCGTCCACCAGGAGGGAGGCGATGATGGCCTCCTCGGCCTCCACGTCGAAGGGCGGCAGCCTTTCACCGACCACCATGGGGGACGACTCCTTTCGTCCTCAGCCGCGAGGGGCGAGGCAACTAGTCGCGGCCGGCGCGGCGGGCCAGGAGGTCCTCGGCGCTGCGGCCAACCAGCAGGCGACCGAGCGCCCGGTGGCCGAGCTTGCCGAAGTGCGTCCGCCAGACGCGACGGACATCGTCCGCCGAGGCGGCCTCGGCCAGCTCTTTCTCGGCGGCCCGCAGGGTCTCCCCGTACTCCTCGTCGGTGGTCATGGGCGATTCCCTCCTAAGGATGGACTACTCCTGGGCCTGCTCTTCCTCGGGTTCCTCTTGCTCAGCCTCCGCCGCTTCGTCCTCGGGAGGCTCGGGCTCAGCCTCGGCTGTCTCGTCCTCGGCAGGCTCGGTCTCAGCGTCGACTGTCTCGCCCTCGGCAGGCGGCAGCTCGGCCTCGGCGGTCTCACCCTCGGCTGCGGGCGCCTCCGGGGGGGCGCCCTCGCCCACCACCTCGACCTCGATGACCGCTTCTACGTTTCGGGTGAGCCTGAGCGTTACCGGGTGGACGCCAGCGTCCTTGATGGGCTCCTCCAGCACCACCTTGTGGCGGTCGAACTCGTCGATCTTGAGGAGCTTGGCCACCTCTTCGGCGATGTCGCCCGCGGTGACGGAGCCGTAGAGCTTGCCCTGCTCGCCGACGCGGGCGGTGATGCTGATGGCCTTGCCCTCGAGGTCGGCGACGACGATCTGGGCCTCCTCGTCGAGGGCCATCTGGCGGCGGGCCTCGCGCCGGGCGCGGGCCTCGGCGCGCCTGACGTGCTCGGTCGTGGCGGGGGCGGCGAGGCCCCGCGGCAGCAGAAAGTTGCGGGCGAAGCCGTTCTTGACCTCTTTGACCTCGCCGATGCGGGCTGTGCCCTCCACCTCTTCAAGAAAGACGACTTTCATGGCTCCTCCAGTGCTTTGGACGCTGCCCCCGGCCGCCTGCCGGGCGGGGCGGCGGGCGGGGGCGGTGTCAACCACATCATACGTCCGGTGAAGCGTCCGTCA
>CAZFGZ010000254.1:0-2988 GCA_964518585.1 uncultured Dehalococcoidia bacterium
CCTCGAGGAAGCCCCGCAGCATGTCCACCACGAGTAGGACGTCGGCCACCGCTTGCTCCCTCGGCGCGAGAAGGGTGCAGCCTCAGCCGCACCCTCCCGATTCGATTCCAACGTTTCTCAACCGCTGGCCGCGGCCCTAGCGGCGGAAGCGCATCCTCCTCAGGACCAGCGTCTCGCTGACCACCTGAGTGTCGTCCGTCACCGGCTCCTCGCGGTCGATTACCCGCGCGGCCCGCTTCGCCGAGTCGCTCTGAAACGGCACCATGCCTCGCGGCCGGAGCATCCGCGATACCACCCGCCGCAAGAGTATCTCCGCCAGCGTGCCCGCCGCTATCACCGCCGCGCCCTTCACCACCGGCGCCAGCGTGGGCTGCCACACCACCGGCTCGTAGGGACCCTCGCGCACCGCCGGTACGCCCACCTCGTGCAGCGGGAAGCCGCACTTGCGGCAGAAGTTGTCCTCGGGGTCGTAGAGGGCCGAGCAGCGTCCACAGAGCAGAAGGTCGCCGTCCGACCGGAGCGGCTCCTCGTTCATGGCCATGGCATTATACGCGAACACTGGCAAGCCTTCAAATGGCGCGGCGAAAGCCGCTTGTTTTCCTACTCGTGACGCCGCGCCCGGCCTCGCGGCCGGCGTTCCGTGATCATGCTCAGCCCGGACAGGCAGGCTATCACCAGCAGCCACGCCTTATCGACCTGATCCAGACCTCCGACGTCAACTCCGCTCAGGGCCAGGATTGAGATGATGAATATGGGTAACGCAAACATCAGGAAGTCCTCCCGTGGAAAGAGGCTCCGCCTACCCCTCGCCCGACAGCAGGGGCGCCACCGCCGCGTCGATCTCAGGCGTCAGGTCGTAGCCGCCCTTCACCTCCCGCTCCCCCGCGAAGACGCGCCCGCCCTCGATGCGCACGCGCCCCTCCGCGAAAGCCCGCAGCGTCGCGACCACCAGCGGCAGCTCGCGCGCGGCGCCGTGACGGCGGATCTCCCTGAACAGGCGGTTCTCCTCTCCCTCCGCCTCCCGCACCTGCTGGATGGAGCGCTCGCCGACCTCCTGCCAGAGAGGATCGAAGGTCGGCCCGCGCAGCGAGAAGAGGCAGTAGGTCACCGGCGGCCCCTCGTCGAGCTGGCGGGTAGCCAGGTGAAGCATGACCCCGCTGCGCTCGGCCCGCCGCTCAATCAGCTCCCACATGACCCCCTGCCAGGTGCCCGCAGGACCCCCGGGCTCCGCCGGGTGGAGGTTGAGGATGGGATAACGCTCACATACCTCCTTGGTGAAGATGAGCATGTAGCCCGCCAGCATCCCGATGTCGAACGGGTAGCCCGCGACCAGCTCCGCCGCCCGCGAGTCGTACTCGTGGCGCCAGGGCGGAAGGGGCTCGCCCGGCCTGGAGAGGGCGCCGCCTCGCGCCCGCCGGAAGTCGCGCGACGACATCGCCACCAGCGGAAGGCCGTACGACTCGACCAGGTCGAGGAAGGCGTCGGTGGCCTCGTGCTCCCCGCGCTCGCGATTGGAGAAGACGAAGGCGATGCGGGCGTCGAGCTCGCCGCGCTGGATCGCCTCCACCGCGGCGGTGAGCAGGTCGCGCGCCGCCTCGTCCCGCCCCGTCGAGAACCAGCCGATGGAGAGAGTCAAACCGCTATCCTGCCTTCGTCGTGTCCGCGGCCCGTCCCGACCCGCGTCCGCCGCCCAGGAAGGCTCGGAAGCTCCTGCCGAATCGCGCCAGCAGGGCCTTTCTCGTCGGCAGGCCCTTGCGGGCGCCCAGCTCCGTCAGGCAGAATCCCGCCGCGGTGTGCCCGAGGGCTCCGCACGCTGCCAGGCCGTATCTCCTCTGGAGCAGCCCGAAGAGGAACCCCCCCGCGAACGCATCGCCGGCCCCGACCGTATCCACGACGGCGCCTCGATGTGTCCTGACCGCCGGGACGGCGTGTTCGACGATCCGCTGCCCGCGTCTCCCCCTCGTGGCGACGACACATGCCGTAGCCTCCCCCGAGGAGCGTGACGACGTCCGCCCCTCGCGTCTGCCGCCCCCGAAGGTCGCCGCTACCACCTTGCACCCGCTGTCAAGGCAGGCCTCCATGGCGGAGTGAAGATCGCCGCCCGCTAGCTGCTGCAGTTCGTCCCCGTTCGCGAAGAGGGCCGCGCACCGTCGCAGGAGGTCGCGGAGGCCGCCCAGGCCGTGGCCCGCGTACACGCCGTCCAGCGCGAAGCTGACCCGCACCCGCTCGGGAAGGCTCCTCACGGCGTCCAACTGACAGCGGAAGGCCGAGTCCGCCAGGAAGGAGGACACGTGGACGTACCTCGCATCGCTCAGGTACGACATGTCGACGCAGTCGCCGGCGAGCAGGTCGTTCACGCCGGGCAGGGTATAGATGGCCTTCTGCCGTTGCCCGGCGGTGATGCAGATCGTCTGGCCCGTCGCTCCGCCCGGACGGACAGCTATGCCGCTCGTGTCGACCCCCACCCGGTGGAAGGAGTCCAGGACCAGCCTGCCGGCCTCGTCGTCGCCCATCACGCCGACGAACCCGCAGCGCAGCCCAAGCTTCGCCAGGGCGTAGATGGTGTTCGCGGCCGAGCCGCCGGCCTCAACCGACGACGCGGTTACCGCCACGCCCCCATCTATCACCAGTCGAGGCACCGCGTACACGTGGTCGAGGTTGAGGGCGCCGAAGCCGACGACGTCGAACCGCGGCCTCTTCCTGCGCATCTTATCAGCCAAGATCGCCTGTTGCCCGGCCTCTGGCTTCCCTTCTTGCGGTCCCGTGGATCCTGGCCACGTCCTCCAGGTCGGAGGAGTTGACCAGCCAGTGATAGGTCGCTTCGCCGTCCGCAGGGCTCAGCTCCGAGGACAGTATCGCCCTGCGCAGGGCCTCGCGCCCGCCGTCCAGCCAGACGTGGAGGGCGGGAAGCACGTTCATCAGGCTGACGCTGGCGACCCCAACCGTCCCGAAGGGGAGCGCATATCGGTTGCCGTTGAAGACGACCGA
>CAZFGZ010000255.1:0-2987 GCA_964518585.1 uncultured Dehalococcoidia bacterium
AGAAGTTGGAGCCTCCCATGCCCCCGCGCCCCGTTCGCTGAGATGGATTCGGTAGCCACAGGACCGCAGCCCGTACCGCCGGAGCTCCTCCAGAAGATCCGCCGCATCGAGATCAGTGCCCGGCGCCTGGTCGACCACCTGTTCTCGGGCGAGTACCACAGCGTCTTTCGCGGCCGCGGCCTCGAATTCTCCGAGGTGCGCGAATACCAGCCCGGCGACGACATCCGCATCATCGATTGGAACGTCACCGCCCGCATGGGCGCGCCCTACGTCAAGAAGTACGTCGAGGAGCGGGAGCTGACGGTCCTCCTCATCGTCGACGTCAGCGCCTCAGAGACCTTCGGCACCGGCCCCCGGACCAAGGGCGAGGTCGCCGCCGAGCTCGCCGCCCTGCTGGCATTCGCCGCCGTCGCCAACAACGACCGCGTCGGCCTCCTCACCTTCAGCGACCGCATCGAGAAGTTCGTTCCGCCCCGCAAGGGCTCCCGGCACGTGCTTCGCATCGTGCGCGAGCTCCTCTACGCGCGCCCCCAGAGCCGCCGAACCGACATCGCCGCCGCCCTCGCCTACCTCAGCCGCGTCGCCCGCCGCCGCAGCATCATCTTCCTCATCTCCGACTTCCTTGACCGCGCCTTCGAGGCAGCCCTTCGCGTAGCCGTCCAGCGCCACGACCTGGTCGCCGTCAGCCTGACGGACCCGCGCGAACGCTCCCTGCCCCCGGTCGGCCTGCTCGAGCTGGAGGACGCCGAGACCGGCCGGCGCATCCTCCTCGACACGGAAGACAGCGAGACACGCCGGCAGTACGCCCTGGCCGCCGCCGGAAGGCGCCGGGAGCGCCGGCAGCTTTTCCGCTCAATGGGGGTCGACGAGGTGCCCATCGCCACCGACCGCCCCTACGTCCAGCCGCTCATGGCCTTCTTCCAGGCCCGAGCCCGCAGGCCCTGAGGGATGGCGTCATGAGCATCCCCGCGATTCAGCTTCGGGCGCCGCGCCGCCGCCACCGCCTCGCAGTCGCGGCCCTGGCCGCCCTGCTCGCCGCCGTCCTGCTATCGGCCTCTCCCTCGCGGGCGCAGCAGCCCCTCCTGGCGAGCGCCCGCCTCGAGCCCTCCCGCGCCACCGTCGGCGACCGCATCACCCTCACCGTGGCCGTCCAGCACGAGCCGGCCACGACCATCGTCGCCCCTGAGACCGGCGCCCGCTTCGGCGCGCTCGCGCTCGTCGAGGCCGCCCCGCCGGAGACCCACTCCCTCGGCGACGGCCTCGTCGAGACGCGGCTGGCCTTCGTCCTCACGGCCTTCCAGACCGGCGACCTGACCCTCCCCGCCCTGACCATCGACTACCGCGACGCCCAGGGCCGCAATGGCTCCCTCACCACGCCCGCCCTCCCCCTCTCTATCGAGAGCGTCATACCGCCCGGCGACGACGCCGGCGACATCCGCGACCTGAAGCCCCAGGCCGTGCTCTCCGGCGGTACGCCCGCCTGGGTCTGGGCGCCTCTGGTCGTTGCCGGATTCGTCATCGTCACCGCCCTGGCCTACGCCCTCATGGGTTTCGGCCTGCGGGAACCTGAGTTCTCCTCGCCGCTGCCTCCGCCCTCACTTCCGCCCCATGAAGTGGCCCGCGCCGAGCTCGACCGCCTCTCCTCGCTGGACCTGAGCCGGCCCGAGGGTATGCGCCAGTACTATCAGGGCCTGGCCTCCTGCCTGCGACGCTACCTCTCCGAGCGCTTCGGCTTCCCCGCCTTCGCCATGACCACCCAGGAGCTACAGCAGCGCATGACCGACCTGGGCGTGGAAAGGTGGCCCGCGCGCCTGGTCGGCGGCCTCCTCCAGGAGTGCGACTCCGTCCAGTTCGCCCGGTACCTGCCCGCGTCCGAGCGCGCCCGGGCCGACCTCACCACCGCCTACGAGATCATCGATCTGACCCAGCCCAGGGCCGCCCCCGACGAGGAAATGGAGGCGCCCGCCAGGCCATGACCCTCGAGTTCCAGTCCCCGTATCTCCTGCTGTTGCTCCTGGCGGCCCCCGCTCTCCTCCTCTGGGACGCCCGCCGCCGAGGGCGGCCCGGCCTGCCCTTCAGCAGCGTCGAGGCCGCCCGCTCCGCCCCTGGCACCTGGCGCCTGCGCTGGCGCTGGCTCCCCTGGGCGCTCCGCGCCCTGGCCATCGCCCTCCTCGTCCTGGCTCTGGCCCGGCCCCGCTCCGGCCGCGCCGACGCCCTCGTCCCCGCCGAGGGCATCGACATGGTCGTCGCCCTCGACGCCTCCAGCAGCATGAGCATAGCCGTCGGCGACGAGGAGTCCCGGCTTGCCGTGGCCCAGAGCGTCCTCTCCGACTTCATCCAGGGCCGCGACCACGACCGCCTGGCCCTGCTCGCCTTCCGCGCCGAGACCTTCCTCCTCAGCCCCCTCACCCTCGACTACCGCGCCCTCCAGGAGATGGTGGACGGGGCCGGCGAGGTCGACCTGCCCGACGGCACCGCCATCGGCCTGGCCGTCGCCGACTCCCTCAACCTCCTGCGCGACTCCACCGCCCGCAGCCGCGTCGTCATCCTGCTCACGGACGGCCAGAACAACCGCCGCGAGGTCGAGCCGCTGGCCGCGGCCCGCATCGCCGACGCCCTGGGCATCCGCCTCTACGTCGTCGGCGTCATCCAGGAGCCGAGCCTGCAGCCCCACGCAGCCTCCGCCGACCAGGGCAGCCCGGACGAGGAGGCCCTGGAGCGGATGGCCGAGGTCACCGGCGGCCGCTACTTCCGGGCTACCAGCCCCCAGGCGCTCGCGGACGTCTATCGGGAGATCGACCGCCTCGAGCGCTCCCGCGTCGGCGAGGAGCGGTTCGCCGCCTTCGACGAGCTGGCGCCGTTCTTCGTCGTGCCCGCCCTTGCCCTGCTCGCCCTTCAGCTCGGCCTCACCGCGACAGTGTTCCGCCGCCTCCCCTAGGAATACCGCGATGAGCTTCGCCTCCCCTGCCCTCCTCGCCCTCCTGGTC
>CAZFGZ010000256.1:0-2976 GCA_964518585.1 uncultured Dehalococcoidia bacterium
CGATCCATACAAACCTGAACCCCCGCACCCGGGGGTTCACGAGGCTTCGCTCCTGCAATTATAGCACACACGCACCCCCATCTAGTCCCACTGCGATGCCAGACGGGAGGGCAGCTCGCCCACGGCCACCTGCTGCTGGCTGCCACCGTGCATGTCGCGCAGAGTCACCGAGCCGGAGGCCAGCTCCTCGTCGCCGAGGATGGCGGCGTAGGTCGCGCCGAGGGCGTCGGCGTGGCGCATCTGCGACTTCAGGCTGCGGGCGCCGCTCCCCACCACCGCGCTGACCCCCGCTGCGCGCAGGTCCGCGGCCAGCCTCAGCGCCGGCCCCCTGGCCGCATCGGAGAGGTGGACCAAATAGACCTGAGGCGGCGGCAGGGCCGGGACCGGCACCTTCTGTCGGCGCAGGTTGAGGATGATGCGCTCGATCCCCGTGGCGAAGCCGGTGGCCGGCGTAGGCCGGCCCCCCAGCAGCTCGATGAGGCCATCGTAGCGGCCGCCCCCGCCGATGGTGCTCTGGGCCCCCTCCTCGCGCGGCTGGTACTCGAACACGGCGCGGGTGTAGTAGTCCAGGCCGCGCACCAAGCGCGGGTTCAGCACGTAGGCGATATCGCGGGCATCTAGATACGACCGCAGCGCCGCGAAGTGAGCCGCGCACTCCTCGCAGAGATGCTCGGTGAGGGGAGGCGCCCCGGCGATGACCGGCTGGCACTGCTCCTGCTTGCAGTCCAGCAGGCGCAGCGGATTCCTCTCGTAGCGGGCGCGGCAGTCGGGGCAGATGCTGTCGAGTCGGTCCGCATAGTAGCCGCGAAGCGTTTCCAGGTAGGCGGGCCGGCAGCGGCCGTCGCCGATGCTGTTGATGTGGAGGGTGAGGCCGGAGAGCCCCAGGGTGTCGTAGAAGGTCTGGAGCATCTCGATGACCTCGGCGTCGATCAGGGCGTCGCCGTCTCCGATGGCCTCCACGCCGAACTGCCAGTGCTGGCGGTAGCGCCCAGCCTGGGGCCTGTCGTAGCGGAAGATGGGGGAGATGTAGTAGAGGCGCACCGGCTGGGGCAGCGCCCGCATACCGTGCTCCAGGTAGGCCCGGCAGACGTTGGGGGTACCCTCCGGGCGCAAGGCCAGGAGATCGCCGCCGCGGTCCTGAAAGACGTACATCTCCTTGTCGACGATGTCCGTCCCTTCTCCGCTCCCCTTGAGGAACACCCGCGCATCCTCGAAGGCGGGCGTCTCGATGAGGCCGTAGGCGTAGAGGCGGCAGACGCGTTCGATGGCCTGGCGAACGTACCGCCAGTGGGACTCATCCTGAGGGAGGATGTCGTTCGTGCCGCGGGGCGCCGAGTATTTCCTGTCGGCCTTCTTCGCCGCCATGATCAGCCTGAGCATACTCGAAAGGGGACCTGATGGGAAACGTGCGCCCACCGGCTCTGCTAGGGCAGGCGGACGCGGGGCGCCGCGGGCGCCGGCACCCAGTCGTAGCTGCGGTCAGGGCAAATGTGCTAGAGTCTATTTGGGGACAGCCCTTCTGAACAGGCGCCGCCAAACATGGACATCAACGACCTGCTGGACAAGACGCGCGAATACCTCCCACTCAACCGGATCGATCTGGTAGAGAAAGCGTACAAGTTCGCTGCTGCCTGCCATCAGGGGCAGACCCGCAAGTCCGGCGAGCCCTTCATCGTCCACCCGCTGGACACGGCCATGACCGTAGCCAGCCTCCAGTTGGACGCCGCCGCTATTGCCGCCGCCCTCCTCCACGATGTGCAGGAGGACTCGGGCATCACCAATCAGGAGCTAACCAAGCGCTTTGGCCCGGAGGTAGCCAAGCTGGTGGAGGGCGCGAGCAAGCTGGACAAGCTCACCTGGCACGCTCCTGAGGAGCGCGGCGGCGACGGCGGCATACAGGCAGAGAACCTGCGCAAGATGTTCCTGGCCATGGCTGAGGACGTGCGCGTGGTCATCATCAAGCTGGCCGACCGTCTGCATAACATGCGCACCCTGGATGCCCTCAAGCCGGACAAGCAGGTTCGGGTGGCACAGGAGACCATGGAGATCTACGCCCCCCTGGCCAACCGCCTGGGGATCTGGCAGATCAAGTGGCAGCTTGAGGATCTGTCGTTCCGCTATCTGCATCCGGACAAGTACGAAGAGATCTCGCGACTCCTGGCGGCAAAGCAGGCCTCTCGAGAGCACTACATCGCACAGGTGGAGAAAATCCTCAGCGAGGAGATGGTCAAGCACGATCTTGAAGCCGAGGTGAACGGTCGCGCCAAAAACATCCACAGCATTTACGAGAAGATGCAGAAGTATGCGGCCGAGGGCAAGAGCTTCCACGAGATATATGACCTCCTGGCTCTGCGCGTCCTCGTGAATACTGTGAGTGACTGCTACAATGCCCTGGGCGTGGTCCATGGCCTCTGGCCCCCCATTCCCGGCCAATTCGATGACTACATCGCCAGCCCCAAG
Organism: uncultured Dehalococcoidia bacterium; assembly: GCA_964518585.1. Classification (GTDB taxonomy): domain Bacteria; phylum Chloroflexota; class Dehalococcoidia; order DSTF01; family CAZFGZ01; genus CAZFGZ01. The sequence goes on from CAZFGZ010000256.1 coordinate 2,461, forward strand.
GAGAGTCTCTACCAGGCCCTCCATACTACGGTGATGTGCCTGGGCGCCCGACCGCTGGAGGTGCAGATCCGCACTCATGAGATGCACCGCCTGGCGGAGTACGGGGTAGGCGCCCACTGGCGCTACAAGGAGGGAGGCCGCCGAGACCCGCGCTACGAGGAGCGCATGGCCTGGTTGCGCCAGCTCTTGGAGTGGCAGCGCGACATGGTCGTGGCGGAGGACTTCGTGGAGTCAGTCAAGGCCGACTTCTTCCAGGACCAGGTGTTTGTCTACACCCCCAAGGGGGAACTGAAGGATCTCCCCGCCGGCGCGACACCCCTGGACTTCGCCTACCGCATCCACACCGAGCTGGGGAATCGCTGCGTCGGAGCCAAAGTGAACGGTCGTCTCGTGCCTCTCAACTACGAGCTCCACAACGGCGACATGGTGGAGATCGTCAGCGGTAGAGGCTCGCGAGGGCCCACGCGCGACTGGCACAACCCCAACCAGGGCTACAACAAGACGAGCCCCGCCCGC
>CAZFGZ010000257.1:0-2974 GCA_964518585.1 uncultured Dehalococcoidia bacterium
GCCTGCTGGGGGTACGACACCTACGGGCAGGCGACGCCCCCCGCCGGCACCTTCACCCAGGTCAGCGCGGGCTTTAGTCACACCTGCGGGGTAAGGACGGACGGCACCATCGCCTGCTGGGGGAAGAACGAGTGGGGGCAGGCGACGCCCCCCGCCGGAACGATCGTCATCGTGAAGGGCACAGAGCCGGCGGGCGGCAGCGGCTTCGGCTTCACGGACAACATCGCCGCCCCCAACAGCTTCAGCCTCGACCACGGAGGCGCGAAGACCTTCAGCAACGTCTTCACTGATACCTACACCGTCATTGAGGACGACCCAGAGGTGACACCGGGCGGCTTCGCCCTCAGCAGCCTGTTCTGCGTTGACCCCGACGGCGGCTCCAGCGTGGACCTGGGCGCCAGGAAGGCCACGATAGACCTCGACGCGGGGGAGACGGTGATCTGCGTCTTCGTGAATACCAGTGTGTGCGCCTTCCCCAACGACGCCGACTGCGACGCCTGCTGGGACAGCGCAGAGCCGGCCCTCAGCCCGCCCGCCGACCCCTCAGACCCCTGGGACTGGTACGACGTGCCCGTGCCTACTCTCTTCAGCGGCGGCCACATCAGCGGCGACCCCAGCGGCCTGGACAGCAGGGACCACGCCATCAGCATCATCAACGACGTCCTGGCCGTCCTGGAGTACTCCGGTTGCTCTGACAGCGGCCCGCCCAACGCGGGAGGCAGGGACTACGACGATGACGTCAACACGGACGGCGTGGACGACGGCGTCGCCTACGACCGCAACGTCAGCGGCGCGCGCTCCGGTGCGGCCGACGGCGCTATCAGCATCATCGTCGACGTGCTGCTGGTGCTCGACCAGTCAGGCGACAGCTGCGGGACGACGCCGTAAGGAAGGAGAAGCATACTGACCCAAACAACCGCAGAGCCGACGCTCTAGCTAGCGACGGGTCTCGCAAATAGACGCGCACGGGCCGATCCTCGGGTCGGCCCGTGCGCTTTCGGATGGGAAAAGCGGCCGGGAGGCTTGAGGCCTCCCGGCGCGGTCTGCTAGGCGATGAACCGAAGGTCAGGCCTTCGGAGACGAGGGCGGGTCGGCGACAGCCGGGGAGCGCTCGGCCCCTCGCGCGGGGACCTCCTTCGCCTTGCCTCGGCGGCCGTTTCCGCCTGGGCGCCGTCGGAGGCTGGCCAGGGCCATCTTGCGGCGCAGGTAGGCAAGCTGCTCCATCAGGGGCAGCCCCTTGGGGCAGTAGTCGTGGCAGGCGAGGAGGCCGATGCAGCCGAAGACGCCATCGTCGGTTGCCACGACGTCGAAGACGTCGGCCTCCGTGCGCTGGTCGCGGGGGTCGATCAGGAAGCGCGCGATGCGCAGAAGTCCTGCCGCGCCCAGGAAGTCCTCCCGCATCTGGGCGGTGGCGCAGGCCGCTAGGCAGCAGCCGCACTCGATGCAGCGGTCCAGTTCGTAGATCTCCTGGGCCTTGTCGTTAGACATGCGCTCCTCTTCACCGTCAGGGTCGAAGGGGCGAAGGGTGTGGATCCAGGATTCGACGCGCTGGCCCATCTGAGCGAACCAGCTTCCCGTGTCCACAGAGAGGTCGCCGACCAGCCGGAAGAAGGGAAGCGGCATGAGCGTGATCTTGCTGGGCAGCTCGTCGGTGCGGGTGCGACAGGCCAGCCTGGGACGGCCGTTGACCAGCATGGCACAGGAGCCGCAAACCGCCGACCGACAGACGAAATCGAACTGAAGGGACGGGTCCAGCTCCTCGCGGATGCGGGTCAGGGCGGTGAACAGGGTCATCCTCGGGGTCTCGTCGAGGACGAAGTCCTGCATCCGCGGAGCGGACTCCGGGTCGTAGGGATTGTAGCGGAAGACGGACAGGGTCAGCTCGCGATCATTCCTGGGCACGGCCGTTCTCCTTCTTGCCTGCTGCCTGGGCCTCACCATAGCCTCGTTCCCCCGGCGGGAGCTCCGTGATCTTGACGGGCTCATAGTCAAGATGCGGTAGGTCAGCGCCGGCAGGCCAGGTAGCCAGAGTGCGCTTGAGCCATTCGTCGTCGTTGCGAGAGGGGAAGTCCTCGCGGTAGTGGCTACCACGGCTCTCCGTGCGCTGCAAAGCACCGTAGGCGATGGTGGTGGCCAGTCGGATCATCCCGGGGAGACGCAGGGCCGCGGCGACCTCGGGGTTGGGGCCCCGGCCGATGGAGCGCAAGCCCAGACGGGTGGCGCGTTCCTGGAGCTCCACAAGCTGGTCCACGGCCTCGCGGAGGTCGGAGCCGTTTCGGAAGACTCCCACCTTCCCCATGAGGATCTCCGACATGCGGTCGCGCAGGTCGTAGACGTACTCGACGCCGTAGGAAGTCAGGCGGCGCAGGCGCTCCTCTACCTGCAATGTGGCGGTCCGAACCACGCCCTGGGGGAGACGCCATCCGGAGCTGGCGAGGTCCCTTGCGACGGAGGCGCCTACCACCATCCCCATGACGATGGTCTCGGCCACGGAGTTGCCACCAAGGCGGTTGAAGCCGTGCATGTCCCAGCAGGCGGCCTCGCCAGCGGCGTAGAGACCAGCGAGGCCATACGCCCGGGCGTCGATGTCCGTGCGAACGCCGCCCATGCTGTAGTGCTGGGTGGGCCGCACGGGGATGGGCTGGTGCACCGGGTCGATCCCAAGGAAATCGCGGCAGATCTCGGCCACGTCCCGCAGGTTCTTCTCGATGTGGTCCTGCCCGAGGTGGCGGATGTCCAGCCACAGGTGAGGTCCGTAGGGAGATTCCACGCCGTGGCCCTGGCGCATGTGGTATTCCATGCGGCGGCTGACCACGTCGCGCGAGGCGAGCTCCTTCTTCTCCGGCTCGTACTCGAGCATGAAGCGTTGCTCGTTCTTGTCCAGAAGGTAGCCGCCGTCACCCCGGCACCCCTCGGTGACCAGGATGTCTCCGGGGACGACGCCGGTGGGGTGGAACTGCACGGCCTCCATGTT
>CAZFGZ010000258.1:0-2969 GCA_964518585.1 uncultured Dehalococcoidia bacterium
ATGCGCACCTTGTAGTCCACCAGCTTGACCGCCTCCAGGGTGGGGTAGAACTGGAGCAGGGCCTTGCGAACGGCGGCGTCGAGGGCGTTGACGGGGCCGTTGCCGTCGGCGGCCGTCTGGATCACCCTGCCGCCCACGCTCACCTTGACCATCGCCTCGGCCTGCATCTCGATGGTTTCGCCGTTGCCGCCCCTGTGGCCGCGGCGCTCGACGACCCAGAAGTCCTCGAGCTCGAAGGGGGACTCGTAGTCGGGCTGGCTGCGTCGCACCAGGAGCTCGAAGGAGGCCTCGGCGCCCTCGTACTGGAAGCCGCGGCTCTCCATCTCCTTGATCTTGTCGAGGAGGCGGCGGGCGTCGTCGCGACTGAGGTCCAGATCGATGCTCTGCTCGCGCATCTTCTGGAGCAGGCCTCTGCTGCCCGCCAGCTCTGAGACGAGGACGCGTCGCTCGTTGCCGACGACCTCCGGCGGCACGTGCTGATACGAGGACTCCTTCTTGATCACGCCGTCGGCGTGGTAGCCGGCCTTGTGGGCGAAGGCGCTGGTGCCGACGTAGGGCTGGAACGGGTTGGGCACGAAGTTGACGATCTCGCTGACGTAGTGGGAGATCTCGGCGAGGCGCGCGAGGCCCTCGTCGGTCACGACGTCGATGCCCATCTTCAGCTTGAGGTTGGGGATGACGCTGCACAGGTCGGCGTTGCCGCAGCGCTCCCCGTAGCCGTTCATGCAGCCCTGAGCCTGGACGGCACCCGCCTCCACCGCGGCCAGGGTGTTGGCCACGGCCAGGCCCGCGTCGTTGTGGGCGTGGATGCCGATGGGTGCGGCGACGGCCTTTCGGGCCGCCTTCACCGACTTGACTATTTCGGAGGTGATGGTGCCTCCGTTGGTGTCGCAGAGGACGAGGCAGTCAGCGCCCGCGTCGGCGGCGGCCTGGAGGCACTGGAGGGAGTAGTCGCGGTCCGAGGCCATGCCGTCGAAGAAGTGCTCGGCGTCGAAGAAGGCCGTCCGCCCATGCGACTTGAGGAAGCGGATGGAGTCGGCGATCATCGCCAGGTTCTCCTCGAGGGTGGTCTCCAGCACGTCGCGGACGTGGGTGTCGTTGGCCTTGCCCACGATGGTGACGACGGGGGTCTGGGTGTCGAGAAGGGCGCGGAGGTTGGGGTCGCTCTCTGCGCTGCCGCCGGCGCGACGCGTGCTGCCGAAGGCGGCGAGCTTTGCCTGGCGCAGAGGCAGGGACTGAGCGCGCACGAAGAACTCGGCGTCCTTGGGGTTGGAGCCCGGCCAGCCCCCCTCGATGTAGTGCACGCCGAGCTCATCCAGCTTCTGGATGAGCTTCAGCTTGTCCTCGACCGAGAGGGAGATGCCCTCCATCTGGGCTCCGTCGCGGAGAGTGGTGTCGTACAGGTCTACCTTCATGGTGTGGGGTGCCTCCGTTCGAAGAGTGGTAAGGAGCGATGCTTAGACGATCGGCGCGGAGGCGGCGTCGATCGCCCGCCCCCGACGGCGTCGGGGGCTTGTGCTTACCTCCGGGAGGTCCGCGGGAGCGCGGTCCAGCGATTTCATGTTGCTACCATAGCATATCGGCAGACGGAAGGCGAATGATGAGAGCGGCCGGACCTCAGACGTACGAGGCCACCAGGTCCCCGACCTCCGACGTGCCCATGCCCATCCGCCCCGCATTCAGCGACTTGATCTTGCCGCTGGTCAGGGCCTTGATGATGGCCTGCTCCATGTTGTCGGCAGCCTTCTCCTCCCCGAGCTGAGCGACCAGCATCTGGGCCGCGGCGATGGCCGCGAGGGGACAGATCACGTCCTGGCCGGTGTACTTGGGGGCGCTCCCGCCGATGGGCTCGAACATGGAGACGCCCTGCGGGTTGATGTTGCCGCCCGCGGCCACGCCCATGCCGCCCTGAATCATGGCCCCAAGGTCGGTGATGATGTCGCCGAACATGTTCTCGACCACGATCACGTCGAACCACTCCGGGTTCTTCACGAACCACATGCAGGCGGCATCGACGTGGGCGTACTCGCGCTTGATGTCGGGATAGTCGGCGTCGCCCACCTCGTTGAACGCGCGCCACCAGGTGTCGTGGACGAAGGTGAGGACGTTGGTCTTGGCCACGAGATGGAGCTGCTTCTGCCTGTTGCGCTTGCGGGCGATATCGAAGGCGTAGCGGATGGCACGCTCCGCCCCGAAGCGGGTGGTGAGGTGAACCTGCGTGGAGACCTCCTGCGGCGTGCCCTTGTACTGGAAGCCGCCCATGCCACAGTAGAGGCCCTCGGTGTTCTCGCGGACCACCACGAAGTCGATGTGCTCCGGCCCCTTGTCCTTGAGGGGGCAGTCCACGTGGGGGTAGAGCTTCACCGGGCGCAGGTTGATGTACTGGTCGAGCGCAAAGCGGATGCGGAGGAGGATGCCTACCTCCAGCGGCCCCGGCGGTACGTCGGGGTGGCCGATGGCCCCGAGGAAGATCGCGTCATAGCCGCGCAGCTCGTCGATGGCGGAGTCGGGGAGGGTCTCGCCGGTGCGCAGGTAGCGGTCGCCGCCGAAGTCGTAGGTGGTGGCGTCGTAGCGGAAGCCGGAGGATTGGGCGACGGCGTCGAGGACCTTCATGGCTTCTCGCGTTACCTCGGGGCCGGTTCCGTCACCGGGGATGACAGCTATGCGATACATAAGTCTCTCTTTCTATGAGGGTCCGCGGCTTCATGGGGGCGAAGCCGGCGGTCAGGTACGGTAGACCCCCGAAGATTAGCAGGCGGGCGCGGTTATGTCGATGGTGGGGCTGCTCAGTAACTGGCTCATTCTTGGTCGGAAGACATTGTCAGGGACCCCGCGGGTTGAAGACCCGCGGCTTCTGAATACGAGAGGAGATGCTGCGCTCTTCAGAGACTGTTGCAGAAGTCAAGTGGTTCTGCCCACCCGCCCGCCCGCGAGATGTATTTGGAATCTGGGGGACACCCCCAGACCCC
>CAZFGZ010000259.1:0-252 GCA_964518585.1 uncultured Dehalococcoidia bacterium
CAGCGAGGCAGGCGAGGCTGACCTCGGCCAGGACCGAGGCCGCCCGGTCCAGGCCCTTGCGCGGCACGGCGATGGCCACTACGCCCAGCAAGGACTCGCCTAGCGAGGCGGCCATTCTCCTCAGGCCAGCCATCTGCTGCTCCGGCGGGCCCATGCTGCACAGGAGGACCTTCGCCGAGAGCGCCTTCGGCAGGTCGTCATGGAGCGCGGACACCTCGACGATGGCCAGGCCGCCCGTAGCGGCGGCCTCGC
>CAZFGZ010000259.1:262-2924 GCA_964518585.1 uncultured Dehalococcoidia bacterium
TCGCCCGGGGTCAGAGCTCGACCGGGCGAAGTGCAGCCAGGGACGGCGGCCAGGGCGCGGGCGTCGGCCTCGGAGCGGCCGTCCTCGCCCCCCTCGGAGCGCAGGCGCAGGAGCCGGACCTGACGGCCGGTCTCGGCCAGCAGGTGGCCCAGGGCCGCGGTCAGAGCCGTCTTGCCCGCTGGAGAGGCCGGGGACGCGATGAGCAGGTGATTCACAGCTTGTTGGTGGACGGACCTTCCCGATGAAGCGCTTGGAATCGCCCGCATTATAGCAACGACTCGGCCTTGGCGCACCCGGGGGTCTCTGGCTCAGCTTGACACGAGGGAAGGGCGGTTCCTAGAATGACGACGTGCCGAGGTAGCTCAGTTGGTAGAGCACATGACTGAAAATCATGGTGTCGGCAGTTCAATTCTGCCCCTCGGCACCAGCCCCCTCTAGTGCCTCTGCGCACTCCCACCTGCCGCTCTGCGATGGTATGACCGCCTCGACGCCGGCGGAGCATCGAGGCGAGCACCGCCGCGTCCCTGGGATCCTGGGTCAGGCGCGCAAGCGAAGACGGGACCGGGTGATCTCACGACAGCCCGCCGGATCGGCGGCTCGGTCAAGGGCGACGCCGTGGGGCCTGACCCACCGGGCATAGACCAACGGTCCCCGTTGGAGCTAGGCTAGAATTGAGGTAAGGCTGGCGAAGGGCACTGGTGAATCCCGGCATCGGGGGTCTGATGGCCGCTGAGAGGGAGGGGAATACGATGAAAGAACGAACAGGCGTCGTAACGATGAGGGGAGGCGCGGTAACCCTGGTCGGCGACGAGGTCAGAGTCGGCGAGAAGGCGCCGGACTTCGTCGCGCTGGCGAACGATCTGTCGCCAGTCGGCTTATCGTCGTTCCGTGGCAAGGTCTGCGTGATCTCCTCCGTACCATCGCTGGACACGCCCGTTTGTGACATGGAGACGCGGAGATTCAATCAGGAGGCAGAGCGGCTCGGCTCCGACGTCGTGATCCTGACGATCAGCATGGACCTGCCGTTCGCCCAGAAACGCTGGTGCGGCGCGGCCGGAGTGACAAGGGTCCAGACGCTGTCGGACCACCGCGATGCCTCTTTCGGCACGGCATACGGCGTGCTGATCAAGGAGCTGCGCCTGCTGGCGAGGGCCGTGTTTGTCGTCGATCGGGAGGGCATCATTCAATACATTCAGATGGTCAAGGAGGTCACGGAAGAACCGGACTACGAGTCGGTTCTGAGCGCGGTGAGCAAGCTAACGTGATGGTGGAAGCGGTCAGTGGCGCAGAGAGCGTCGAGGACCGCCGCCCGCGCCGCCGGATCGCCGGCGCGCGAGGGCCAGAAAAGAGCCAGAGCCCCGGATTCGGTGCGCGCATGGCGGCAGCGAGGGGCTCTGGTTGAGGGTCAGCGGCGGATGGCATTCCCGCCGCCGGGCTTCAGACATCCATAGGCGAATGTCCTCCTCCTAGCCTTCGGGGCCGGTGCGAGCTCCGGCCGCCACTCTAGAAATCGGCACGATCGGGGCAAATATGAACAGGGCCTAGCGGAGGAGTCGCGCTAGGCCCTGTGCAGCCCTTTCGGAGGGCGCCTACGCGTCGATCTGGGCCCGCTGGATGTGGCCGCTGTAGTCTACGTACACCGTCTTCCACTCGGTGTAGGTGTCCAGGGCGGCCTGGCCGGCCTCGCGGTGCCCGTTGCCCGTCTCCCGCGTGCCGCCAAAGGGCAGGTGCACCTCGGCGCCGATGGTGCCGGCGTTGACGTAGACGACGCCGGTGGTGATCCCGTCGATGGCGTGGAAGGCCTTGTTGACGTCGCGGGTGTAGATGGAGGTGGAGAGGCCATAGGCGACATCGTTGTTGACGTCGATGGCCTCCTCCAGGCTGCCGACGGCGATGACGGCGGTGATGGGCCCGAATATCTCCTCCTGGGCCACGCGCATGCTGGGCTTGACGTCGGTGAGGACGGTCGGGTGGAAGAAGAAGCCCTTCGGCAGCGAGTCCAACTGGGCGATGCCGCCGCCGCAGGCGATGGTGGCGCCCTCCTGGCGGGCTACGTCCATGTAGCCGCTGACCTTCGTTAGCTGCTCCTGGTTCACGAGGGGCCCCACGTCGGTGGCCTCGTCCAGGCCGTGGCCCAGGCGTAGGGCCTCGGTGCGGGCGATGAGGCGCCGGGTGAACTCGTCGAGGACGCCGCGCTGGACGATGAGGCGGCTGGCCGAGGTGCAGCGCTGCCCGGTGGTGCCGAAAGCGCTCCAGATGATGCCGTCGAGGGCGAGGTCCAGGTCAGCGTCGTCGAGGACGATGATGGCGTTCTTGCCACCCATCTCCAGGTGGATACGCATTCCGAGCCGGGCCGCACTGACGGCGATGCCCCGTCCCACCGCGTTGGAGCCGGTGAAGGAGATGAGGTCGACGCCGGGGTTCTCGACCAGCGGCGCTCCCGCTTCCCCTCCGTTGCCGAAGATTATGTTGAGCACGCCCGGCGGCAGGCCGGCCTCCTCCAGGGCCTTCGCCAGGTTCCAGGCGCTTCTGGGGACGTCGGCCGCCGGCTTGAAGACGACGGTATTGCCGCCGACGAGGGCGGGCATGATCTTCCAGGCCGGGATAGCCATGGGGAAGTTCCAGGGGGTGATAGCAGCCACAACTCCCACCGGCTGGCGAA
>CAZFGZ010000260.1:0-2567 GCA_964518585.1 uncultured Dehalococcoidia bacterium
TGGCCATTCGCTCGCTCAAGGCGGTGTTCGAGCAGATAGACCCGCGCTACGAGGACGTCGCCTACTTCCTGGGCGCCAACCGCTGGCAGACCTTCCTCAGGGTCAGCCTCCCCCTGGCCAGGAGCGGCATCGTGGCCTCCTTCATCCTGGCCTGGGCGAGAGCCATAGGCGAGTTCGGCGCGACCATCACGGTGGCGGGAGCGGTGCGCGGAAAGACCGAGACCATCCCCTCGGCGATCTATCTCGGCCTCGCCGACGTGGACATCCAGGAGACCCTGGTCTACGTCCTGCTGCTGGTATTCGTGGCCGTGGTGGTCCTTCTGGGGGTGAGGCTGCTCACGGCGAGGCCAGTCCGGTGATCGACGTAAGCGGCCTCTGCGCCAGCTTCGGCTCGTTCAGGCTCGATGGGGTCGACCTGGACGTAACCGAGGGCGAGCACTTCGTCCTCCTGGGACCTTCCGGCGCGGGCAAGACCCTGCTCACCGAGGTCATCCTCGGCCTGCGCCGATACAGCAGCGGCGACATACTCGTCGGCGGCCACAGGGTGCGGGGAGAGCCGGTCGACTCCGTCAAAGTCTCATACGTGCCTCAGGACCTGGCGGTCTTCCCTCACCTCAGCGTTCGGGACAACATCACCTTTGGCGGCCGGGCCCGGCGAATGGACGGAGATCGGGTGGGAGACAAAGTCGAGGAGTTGAGCGCGCTCCTCAACATCGGCCCCATCCTCGACCGCCGGTCGCCCGGCACCCTCAGCATGGGTGAGAAGCAGCGTGTCGCCCTCGCCCGTGCCCTCTTCATCGAGCCCAAGGTCCTCTTTCTCGATGAACCGTTCTCCTCCCTCGACTACTACATCAAGCGCCAGCTCATCGAGAAGCTGCGCGAGATAAAGGACGCCCTGAACGTCACCATCTTCCAGGTGACCCACGACCACGAGGAAGCGTTCATGCTGGCCGACCGCATGGCGGTGATGTTCGACGGCAGGATCGCCCAGGTGGGCACGCCTTCCGAGTTCCAGAGGACGCCCGCCACCCTCGAGGTCGCCCGCTTCCTCCTGGCGCAGAACATCTTCGAGGCCCGGGTAGAGCAGGTGGACCCGGCGGCGCGCACGATGCTCACCCGCGTGGGCGACCTGGGCCTGGCCGCCGGCGCCTTCGAGCACTTTGCGCCCGGCCAGAGAGTCTACGCCGTCATTCGTCCGGAAGAGGTGCACATCATCCGGCCGGACAGGCCCCTGGGACCGAAGGTGCAGGAGAACCTCTTCGACGCCCGCATCGAGAAGAGGATCCGCACCCCCGGCGGCTACGTCCTCACCGCCTGCATCGACGGCCTGGAGCGGCCGGTCGAGATCCACGTCTCCAACTGCGCCTTCGATGACATGGGCCTTGGTACCACGTCGAAGGTGCGCATCAGTCTCAAGGCGGAGTCGCTGTGGTTCATCCCCCGCTGAGGCGGCGCGGGGCAAGGGGAGATCATGCGCTGCGAGAGGCACGGGCGGCTCAGGAACGCGCTGCTGATGTCCCTCCTGCTGGTCCTGCCGGCCCTGGGCGCCGGTTGCGCCGGCGAATCTGAGTCGGTGATGGTCTTCGCCGCCGCCGGGGCCAGACCGGCCGTCGATGAGGCCTGCGAGCGGTTTGAGGAGCGATATGGCACCGCGGTGGAAGTCAGCTATGGCGGAGGCGGCGAGGTGCTGTCCAGGATGATCTCGCTCAAGAAGGGCGACGTGTACATCGCGCCCGAGCAGGGCTTCATGGAGAAGGCTGCTCAGGAGGGAGCGATTGATCCCGAGACGGTAGCGACCGTCGCCTACATGATCCCGGTGTTGGCGGTTCAGGAGGGCAACCCAAAGCATATCGCCGGGCTGTCCGACCTGGCCGCGCCGGGAGTGAGGGTGGCTGTGACCCGGCCGGAGTCGACCCTGCTGGGCGAATACGCCCCGGAGATCTTCGAGAAGGCGGGCCTCGGCGAGGAGATAGGTGAGAACGTGGTCACGGAGGCCGCACGCCCTGACCTCCTGGTAACCTGGCTCAGCGAGGGGATGGTGGATGCGGTAATCACCTGGCATTTCTATGAGACCATGGCACCCGACGACCTTGACGTGGTGCCTCTGGGACCGGACCAGCTAACAGGGATCGGGGAGATGCAGGTGGCGGTATCCACATACGCCGAGGACCGTGACCTGGCACAGAGCTTCGTCGATTTCCTGCTGTCGGCCGAGGGCAAAGCGGTCTTCGAGAAGCACGGCTACATCGTTGACGCTGAGGAGGTGGAGGAGTACTGGCCCCTCGCAGAATAGTGAGCAGGGCAGTTGCCTCCGGGAGGCAAGATGGACAGCACCCCCATCCTGGAAAGGGCTCGCGAAGCCTTCTCCCGCATCGTCGCCGAGCATCACCTGCTCCGTGATCCCGTGCGGGTGACGGTCGAACCCCTGTCGGCAGAGCAGGCCATAGGCCAGCCCCAGCGGCAGGGCTTTGCCCTGCTGGAAGGCAAGGAGGTGATGATCGAAGCGGAGTTCAGGGCGAGCTTCGGCCACGCCTTCACCGACCGCCCCCAGAGGTTTGAGGGCACGA
>CAZFGZ010000260.1:2577-2886 GCA_964518585.1 uncultured Dehalococcoidia bacterium
ATAGAGGGCGTGCTGCACCTGGACCTCGATACCAGCGCCAACAGGGCGATATTCATCGCTACGCTGAATTCGGTGGCCTCGCACCTGGGCATCGCGAGCGGGACCCGCCTCTGCCGCGATGACGACCCGGAGAAGTGCGGCTCCCAGATCGCCTCGACGCTGCTCGAGGAGTCCGGCAGGGTCAGAGTGGGCCTGCTGGGGTTTCAGCCCGCCATGCTGGCCCACCTGACGGAGCACTTCGGAGCAGAGAACGTTCAGTGCACGGACCTGAACCCCAGCAACGTCGGCTCTCGCGAGTATGGGGTCCGG
>CAZFGZ010000261.1:0-2872 GCA_964518585.1 uncultured Dehalococcoidia bacterium
CTTTCGGTCCTCGAAGACCAGCTTCCTGACGGCGGCGAGGGAGTCGACGGCGGTAGCGAGGGCGATGCCCTCGACGGTGATGTAGTTGTGCTCGGCGCCGCCGGCGGTGATGTCGCGGCCGGAGTCGGCACAGCCGTCCACGAGCCCGCTGAGGTAAGGGGTGGGTTCGAGGGCGGCACGGAGGGCATCGGCATCGTTGCTGCAATCGATGAGGCGCTCCAGGATGGCCTTGAGCTGGGCCTTGAAGGCGGCCAGGAAGGCGTCGAAGTCGGCGAAGCGGCGGGGGTCACCGGTGCGCGGGCCGAGGCGGCGGCCCGTGCGCAGGTCGCGGCCGTCGTTGAGGGCCAGCTCCACGGCCTTGGCGATGTTGATGTTGACGTCGACGGTGCCGGAGCGGTCGCAGCCCTGGAGGGTGTTCTCCAGGCAGCCCACGGGAGCGTAGTCCCAGAGCCGCTCGCGGGGGAGGCCCTCCCATTCCAGGCCGCGGATGGCCGCCTCGTCGAAGTTAAGCAGGAAGGGGGAGCCCTGAGCGCGGGCGATGAGATCGCTGACCCTGGCGAGGAGGTCGTCGGGCGTGCCGGCGTGGAGGCGGAAGTTGGGCTTCGGCTCGATCAGGTTCATGTCCTCGATGACGTCGAGCATGAGCCAGGTGAGAGGGTTGCTGGCATCCTGACCGTCGGGGCCAAGCCCGCCCAGCGTGATGAGCTGGCCGAAGCCGGAGTTGATGCCCTGGTTGGTGCCGACGCGGGCCTGGTAGTCGTAGGCGTAGTTGTGCTTGATCCAGAAGCACTGAAGGAGCTCGCGGGCCTGGTCACGGGTGAGGCGCCCGCCCTCGAGGTCGCGACTGTAGTAGGGGTAGAGGTACTGGTCGATGCGGCCGGGAGAGAGGCCGGGGCCGGGGTAGGATTCGGAGGCCATGACCAGCATGTGGGTGAACCAGAGGGCCTGGAGGGCCTCACGGAAGGTCTCGGCGGGCTCCCAGGGCACCTTACGGCAGACGCGGGCGATCTCGAGGAGCTCGGCGCGGCGGCTCTCGTTGGGTTGCTCCGCGGCCAGTCGCTCCGCCTCCACGGCGTAGCGGTCGGCGAAGGGGCGCACCGCCTGGCAGGCTATGATGAGGGAGCGCAGGAAGTCGCGCTTGCGGCGGTCGCTGGTCCCCTCCAGCCTTTCCTCGATTTCGGCGACGATGCCGCGGAAGCCCAGCCGGAGGGCTTTCGGGTAGTTGGGGATGAGGTGGCCGGGGACGGCCCCGCAGTTGCCGACGCCGAGGTCGTTGAGCAGGCGGGCCTTGCGCAGCCAGCGGTCGAGCATGCGCCGCCAGCGGCGGGCCTCGCGGCGGGTGTGGGTCTTGGAGAGGGCGGTGTTGAAGTAGGAGCCGACGATCAACTCGCCGTCGAGAATCTGGACAGGGAGGTGCCGCTCCAGCACCAGGCGGAAGAAGCGGGCGCGGCGCACGGCCAGGGGCTGGCGCCAGAAGTCTGGCGGGAGCGGAACCGGCTCGGCGGCCGCCAGGAGGCTATCGCGGACGGCGTCGAAGAAGAGATGGATCTCCGGGACGACGCCCCAATTGTGAGGAGACCAGACCTGGTCCCAGGGCGTGCCGCTGGAGTAGGGGCGGACCTCGTTGCGGAAGTGCTCGCGGCTGTAGAAGGAGAAGAACTCGTCGCGGAGGCGGCCCACCCGAGGGGAGAGAGCTGAGGAGGCCGACCAGATGGTCGTAGGGGTCGCCGCTCCGGGGTCCATCGCACTCATAGCCTGCACCGTCCGGCGACCGCCGGCGCCACCTTGACGGCCGCAACCTGCTTTTGAATCGAAGAGGGCTTGCTCCATCCCATTATAGACCAAGGACGCGGACCCGGACACCGACGCCCGCGGGCCCTGCGTCCGCTGGCGAACTCGGACAGGCTCATCCGGCTAGGGCGCTGTGGACAGGCCGAATGGGACTACCTGCGCCCCGCGGCCCTGCCCTCATAATCGCGCTAACCAGATGCGGGGCTGCCCGTGCTGTAGTTGACCTTACGAACGCCGCCTCCGGCGGCAGGAGTCGTGTGGCGCCCCGCTGGGGATGGCGCAGAAGGGGGCTTAGCCATGTTCGATGCATCGGCGGCCAGCATGTTCGACGAGCGGAAGGCCCGGCGACCGGAGGAGGAGCCCCGGAAGGCCTGGGACGACGCCTATCGCGACCGCTGGAAGTGGGACAAGGTCTTCTGGGGCAGCCACTGCGTGGACTGCTACCCCGGCAACTGCCCCTATCGCGTCTACGTGAGGGGCGACAAGGTGATACGGGAGGAGGCGGGCTGCACCTTCCCCGTCATCGAGCCGGGCGTCCCTGACATGAACCCCATGGGCTGCCAGAAGGGGGCCGCCTGGAGCCAGCTCCTCTACAGCAAGGAGCGCGTCCTCCATCCGCTGAAGCGCGCGGGCGAGCGCGGCGAGGGGAAGTGGCAGCGCATCTCCTGGGACCAGGCGCTGACGGAGATCGCCGACGCCATGCTGGACGCCATCGAGGAGCACGGCCCGGACTCGATCATCAACGAGGGCACGCCCGCCCAGGGCGGCCTCATGGCGGGCATGTTCCTCTCCCGCGTCGGGGAGATGCTGGGCGCCATCCACACCGACGTTAACGCGGTCATCAATGACTTCAGTCCCGGCATCTACCTCACCTTCGGCAAGTTCAACCCCGCCAGCAGCAGCGACGACTGGTTCCACTCGCAGCTCATCATCTTCACCCATATCAACCCTGTGTACACCGAGATCCAGAACTACCACTACTGGGCAGAGGCGCGCTACAACGGCGGCGAGGTGGTCACCATCGCCCCGGATTGCTCCCCCTCCACCATCCACGCCGACTACTACGTCCCGGTCAAGCCGG
>CAZFGZ010000262.1:0-2866 GCA_964518585.1 uncultured Dehalococcoidia bacterium
AGGAAGGTGCCGCAGCAGGCACCTTCCACGGCCAGGTCCATATCTGCATCGTCCAGGATGATATTGGCCGACTTGCCGCCCAGCTCAAGCGTCACCTTCTTCACCGTGTCGGACGCCATTCTCATCACCTCGCGTCCCACCTCGGTGCTACCGGTGAAGCCTATCTTGTCCACATCCGGGTGGGTGCACAGAGTCTTCCCCAGTTCCCCTCCCGGCCCGGGAAGCACGTTGAATACCCCCTTGGGAAGACCCGCCGCTTTCGCCGCCTCCGCCAGTATCAGAGCGGTGAGAGGGGTATTCGACGCCGGCTTCACCACGATGGTGTTCCCCATGATCAGGGCGGGCGCTATCTTCCACATGGCCAGAGCCGTAGGGAAGTTCCACGGGACAATCCCAACGCACACCCCGACCGGTTCCCTCACCACGAATTCACGCCCGGGCGCAAACGCGTTCCCCGAGGCCAGGACCTCCTCCTCCAGCGGGAACTTCGTGGCCGCGTAGGTGGCCAGATTGCGCAACAGCAGGCTGGCCCATATCACGATCAGCTTCGCGTATGCGACGATCTGGCCGGCGTCCATGCATTCGGCTGTCACCATCCGCACGCCCTGCAGCGAGATCTGATCCGCGAAATCCTGGAGCTTCGCTATCCGTTCCGACATCTCGAGGCCGCTCCAGTCACCCTTGTCGAAAGCCCGGCGTGCGGCCGCTATAGCCGCCTCCGCGTCGGCCCGTCCGGCTTTCGCCACTGTCGCTATCGGAAGCCCGTTCCCGGGGTCGATCGTCTCGAAGGTGTCGCCGCTCTGAGCGTCGACAAACTCACCATCTATGAACAGCTTGTACTGATCCATCGAAGACCCTCCCTTGCTTCATGACTATCGGGTGATCAGCGGGGGCGAAAGCGAACAGGCCCCGCCGGATTCAGCAGGGAATAGAGCATATCACTCGCCGCCCAGTGGCGGAAGCGACCTCGCATCAGCGACCTGCGACATCGCCGGCCGCCTGCTCGGCCCCTGGGGCGCTCGCTTCTACTCCGGGCACTCCTCGGTAGCCTCGAAACCCAGCGGCTCGCCGAACGGCTTCCACCTGAAGGTTGGTGGGTCCGTGGTGCGGTCCACCGTGGCCCGTACGTACAGCCCCACCTCAAAGGGGCGGTGGTCCGTCGGGCTCAGCCTCATCGGCACTATGCACACGGAGCACATCCAGTCGCAGATGGACTCGGCCGTATCCAGGAAGCTCTCCCGGGTTAGGTCCGGACCGTTCTCCTCCAGGATGTGCACCATAGCCTCCGCGACGCCCGCGCCGAAGACGGAAAGGTTGCTGGGCTCCACCTCTGGCGCGTACTGCTCCAAGATCTCCCGAAGGCGGGCGATGCCCGGCACGTCCGTCTCAAAGGCCTGATGGGCGAACATCACGCTGACGACACCCTCGACGTTGTCGAGGCCGCCCAGGAGGGCCACGACCTCTATGGCATCGACGCCGGTGAGCACGATGGGCACGTCCCAGTTCAGGGTCTCCCGGGCAGCCTTGATCACGCTGCCTGCCTGAGGCGGCATGGTATAGGCCGCGATCACGTCCACGTTCTTCTTCCGTAGCCGCTGGACCTGGGCCGTCAGGTCCGGATCCGTGGGCTCGTAGTACTCGACGACGACCTCCATGTCCGCGTCCGCAACCCCCAGGCGGAGCCCCTCCTCACCTTCCCTCCCCAGGTCATCGTTCTGCGCGATGATCCCCAGCTTCTTCCCGGCGATGTTGTCCGCGATGTACTGGCCCAGCACCCGGCCCTCGGTGACGTAGTCCGCTATGATACCGAAGCGGCTCTTCACCACCGGCTCGGTCCACTTCGCGTTCCCGCTCAGGATGAACATGTCCGGCACGCCGCGCTCTTCCAGGTACTTCCAGACCGCACTGTGCGCCGCCGACCCCAGCCCTCCCATCATGGCGAAGACCTCGTCCTGCTCCACCAGCTTCCGCGTCGCCTCGGCCGCCGCTGGCCCGGTGTACTCGGAGTCATACACGATGAGCTTGATCCGCCGGCCGTGCACGCCCCCCTGCTCGTTGACGTAGTCCATGTAGGCCTCCATCCCCACCTTGAGGTCCACCCCCCAGGCGGCGGCCAGCCCGCTCAGCGGCAGGTGAGATCCGATGAGGATCTGCGTATCGGTCACTCCCGGCACGTCGTCGGCGACCGCCGTCGCCTCCGCTGTGCCATCCTCCACCGCCTCCTCTTCCTCCCCGCAGGCGGGCAGCGCCAGCACGCCGGCCAGCAGGGCCACGCCTAGCAGCCATGCCCATCGCCCGGCACCAATTCGCGGCATATGACTCCTCCCTTGCGGTGATAACGCTGAGCGCGTGCCCAAGAACTCGATCCGCAGGCGACTCAGACCGCCCCCTCTTCTTCGCCCCGCTCATCTCGGGCCATCCCTGCCACCATCCCGTCCTCCAGCGACCCGGGGGACGATCCTCACGTCATCGGTGGTCTGGGCGTACTACAGGCGCGACTCCATCGCGCCCCATGTCTCCTCTTCCTGACCGTCGCGTCGAGACGATTCGCGGGCCTGCCGATTGTGTATCAGTCCAGAATTGGTGTCAAATGCAGGGGCGGTCTCAGAGGCCGCCACCCGCAGCGATGTCAGCCTCCTGCTGCCCTCGCGACGCCTCTCGCGCAACCCCTCAGCACCTGCTCTCCCGCAGCCACGATTTGGCGAGTAGCGCCGTCACCGACTTCGCCTCTGATTCCGTCTATCTCATAGTGAAGGCTCGGCCTCAGCCGAGCCCCTCTCTCGAGTACCCGTTTGGCCACCGGCGGGAATCCCCCGCAGCCGCGGAATTCCCGCTGACCCCCTCGCGCGCTCCCGGGCCTAGGCGA
>CAZFGZ010000263.1:0-2860 GCA_964518585.1 uncultured Dehalococcoidia bacterium
GTCAGCCGTGGTCGGCTACTTCACTCTCTACATCGACGGCTCGCCCGTCACCAGCGGCGGCCCCTAGACTCTCCCGGCGGGCACCTACACGGTGAGCGAGACCGACCCCGCTCCCGCCTACACCTACGCCATCGGCGACGACTGCGCCCCCGACGGCTCCGTCACCCTGGCCCTGGGCGAACACAAGACCTGCACCATCACCAATGACGACGTCGCCCCGATCCTCACCGTCACGAAGATCGTCGTCAACGACGACGGCGGCTCAGCCGTGGTCGCCGACTTCAACCTGTACATCGACGGCTCGCCCGTCACCAGCGGCGTCCCCGAGACTCTCTCGGCCGGTGCCTACACGGTGAGCGAGGACGACCCCGCTCCCTTCTATTCCCACACCATCGGCTGCGGCTGCGCGCCCGACGGCTCCGTCACCCTGGCGCCGGGGGATGTCGTGGAGTGCATCATCACCAACGACGATCTGCCTCCCACGCCAGACGTCACCATCGACAAGAAGGCTGACGGCTCCGACGGCCCCATCACCGTCACCGTGGGCGACACCGTCCACTACGAGTGGACGGTCACCAATACCGGCAACACGGAGCTCACCAACGTCCTTGTGGACGATGATACCCACAACGCGCTGGACAAGGACTGCGGAACCCTCGCTCCCGGGGCTACCTGCACCGATAGTGAGGACATCGTTCTCGGCTCGGTGGCCACGGTCACTGACACAGCCGACGTAACCACCACCGAGACCGCGTCCGACTCCGATTCCGTCACCGTCAACGTGGAGCTGGGCGTACCCAACGCGATGGCAGTGGACGCGGTGTCCGGCGGAGCCGTCGACGCCACCACCACGGCACCCGTTGGCACGCCCTTCGACGTGGACATCGTCGTCACAGACGCCCCCAACGCCTACGCGGCCGAGCAGTACACACTCCAGTGGAACGCGTCGGTGCTGTCCTACGTCGCCGAGGCGCCTGCTCTCCTTGACGGGCTCACTCTGTGCGGCTCGCCCACTGTGGGCGCCAACACGGTCTACAACGGCTGCGGGGCGACGACCGCCACCACGGCGACGGGCGCCGTCCACACGGTCACTCTGGTATGCACTGCGACGGGCACCAGCCCCCTCCACCTGGTGACGATGGTCGAAGATCCGACCTTCGGGACGACCACCAGCTCAGGGCCTGGCGTCGTAATCGAGACGACTCTGACCGACGCCTCGGTGACCTGCGAGCCTGCGTTTGACTGCGTCTTCAACGACGACTTCGGACGGGGCACCAGCCTGGGCTTCGCGGGGAACGACTGGGAGTTCACCGGGCCCGGCGGCGTGACTATCAGCGGCACCGGCACCGTCATCCGCAGCGGCAATGCGGTGGTGCTGACCGGCACCTCCGGCGGCGCCATGGTATTCGGGCGCGGCATTTGCCCGTGCGGCCCGGGCGGCTTCCAGGCTAGCATCCCCGGCACCACGCTGGCTCTGGCCGACATCACCAGCACGTGTCCAACGCCACCGACGCCCACTCCCACGCCTGCGCCCACGAACACGCCTGCGCCCACGAACACTCCGACCGTTGCGCCGACGTCCACGGCCACGCCCACGGCGACCGCCACGGCGACGCCGGGCGGACCAGCCCAGCCCAACGCGATGGCAGTGGACGCGGTCCCCGGCGGAGGCGTGAACGCTACCACCACGGCAGACGTTGGCTCGCTGTTCGACGTGGACATCGTCGTCACGGACGCTCCCACCGCCTACGCGGCCGAGCAGTTCAAGCTCCAGTGGAACCCGGCGGTGCTGGCCTACAACGGCGAGGCGCCTGCTCTCCTTGACGGGCTCACTCTGTGCGGCTCGGCTACTCACACCGCTAGCACGGTCTACAACGGCTGCGGGGCGATGGCCCCCACCACGGCGACGGGCACCGTGCACACGGTCACCCTGGAATGCATTGCGACGGGCACCAGCCCCCTCCACCTGGTGAGCATAGGCACCGATCCCATCTTCGGGACGACCACCAGCGCGGGGCCTGGCGTCATAATCAACACGACCCTGACCGACGCCTCGGTGACGTGCGAGGCTGCGTTCGACTGCTTCTTCAGCGATAACTACGGACGCGGCACCACCCTGGGCTTGGCGGGCAACGACTGGGAGTTCACCGGGCCCGGCGTGACTATCAACGGCACCGGCACCGTCATCCGCAGCGGCGACGCGGTGGTGCTAATCGGGGTATCCGGCGCCAGCACGGTCTTCGGCCGCGGCGTCTGCCCATGCGGCCCCGGCGGCTTCCAGGCCAGCGCCGGCGCCGGCCTGATGCTGCCTCTGGCGGACAACACGGGACCGCCATGCATGCCGCCGCCCTGAGCCCAGAAGTGAGGGTTCACCTGGCCATGGAATAGCGGCCAGCTCATGCGAAACAGAGGGGGGAGAAGGCGCAAGCCTTCTCCCGCCTTCTCCCGGCCCGAGCGGGCCCTGGGCGCCGGAGGAGCGCCACAGATTCGAGTTCGTGACCTTGCCAGGGACAGGCTATGACGTGGAGAGGCTCTGGATGTAGCCCGCACCAAGCAAGGGGAAGATGGCAATGAAGCACCTGAAGCGTAGTGTCTCGCGATCTGTGATTGTCGGCGGCCTGGTTCTGGCTGTCGGCGCCCTGGCGGCGGCCTCCTGGCAGTCAGCTTCGGGACAGGGGGCCGTCATGACGATGGTGGGGGCACCGTCCTCGGTCTCAGCGAGCGACCCCGACTTCTCGGTCAGCATTGAGATCGAAGCGGTTGAGAACCTGGGGACCTATGAGTGGCAGCTTTCCTTCGACCCCGGGGTGGTGGAGTTCAAGAGCGCCACGAATGGTCCCTTCCTGGGCAGCACGGGGCG
>CAZFGZ010000264.1:0-2854 GCA_964518585.1 uncultured Dehalococcoidia bacterium
CCGCTGCGCTTGACCGCGTAGACGGTGCCCCCCACCGAGTAGAGGAGGACGGCGGTGCCATCGCGCTTGAGGGCGGCGGCCAGCCAGCCCACGGCGCCCGCGGCGGTAGCCGCCGTGACCGGCGAGCCCAGGGTGGCGCCGTAGTCCTGGCTCTCGCGGACCTTGATGGTCACGCCATCGGTGTGGACGTAGAAGAGGAGGACGGTGGAGTCGCGGCTGGCCAGGGCCACGTCGGCCTGGGCCACGCTCGCCAGGGAGGTCCAGGAGGAGAAGTCACTGCCGGGGCCGGGACCGGCCACGCGCTGATAGTAGAGGGTGCCCGAGGCCACCAGCGCCCGCACGAGGGAGGCATCGCCGGGCATGGTAAGGGCATGGTAGGTATCCGGTTCGGTGCCGGTGTAGAGGCGCTCCCAGCGGAGGCGCAGGATGTTGCCGATGCGTTCTCCGACCTGCAGGCGGAGGAACGGGGCGCCGCTGGCGCTCTTCTGCGCAGCCAGGAGGGTGCTGGTGAGGCTTCGCATGATCGATGTCAGGGCTGCCAGTCGGTGGCGCCGAACTCGGCGGGGCCCGCTGGGGTGTAGAGGCGGCGGGCGCGCAGGGCGCCGCGACGGCCGTGCTCGGCGAGGGCGCGGGCGAAGGCGGCGAGGCGCTCCTGTCCCCACACTAGGTAGTTGCGCCAGGTCTCGTCGCCGCCGACGTTGACGCGATTGGTGGCGAAGCTGGCCCACTCCAGGGCGGCGTAGGCGGCGGCACCGGTGGCCACCAAGTCCTCCAGGGCTTCGGGAATGGTGGAGGTGGTGGCGTCCAGGGTGTGCAGGCGACCGTAGTAGACATCGACGTCGGTAGCGGAGAGAGGCGGCGAGTCCACGAGCAAGGTGAGAGTGTCTCCCCAGACCGAGAAGGCCACGTAGGAGGGCGGGTACTCCCCCAGGGGGTACTCGACCGCCTCGACGACTACGCGGTCGGTCAGGGCGGCCAGGGAGAGGTCGCGGCTGTCGGCCGTGGTGCTGAGGGTGGCCTTGGCCTCTCCGGGCACGGCGAGGCTGAGCTCCTTGACCGCCCGGGCGATGTGGCGGTCGAGCTCATCATCGGTCCAGCGGTAGTTGGCGGCGTCTTCGTCGTGGAGGTCACGGCGGACGAGGGTTCGCATGTCTGAAAGGTTCATGGCATAGCCTCGCGATCCAGAACTCGCGCAAGATCCTGGAGGCCCTGAGCCACCTCGGGCAGGGTGAGGTCGGCGGCGGGCCGCGCCAGGAGCCGACGGAGGGCCCTGCGTTCATCGGAGAGGGACCAATCGGGGTCGGGCACGTGGGCAGCGACGACCTCGGCGATGGCCCGGCGCTGGTCTGCGGTCAGCAGGGGTTCATCCAGGTGCAGGGTGAGGAGGGTATCGCCGCTGGCGTCGAGGGGCCCCTGCGCGCTGAGGCCGGCCAGGGCCGGCAAGCCGGGGAGGGCGCGGATCTCGGCGTCCAGCTGGTCGAGTCGAAGTTCCTTTCTGGCGGTCAGTTCCATGGCGTCTTCCTAGAGCAGCTCCTCCACGGTGAAGAGGATGGGGCAGAAGCTCGAGCCGCCGTACAGGAAGGCGACGCCGAAGCCCACCTTCCACTGGGGCCGGAAGGTGTGCGAGCCGGCCGCCACCTGGAGTTCCCAGACCACCTGGAAGCCGTGGACGGCCGTGCCGGCGCCCTGGTCGTGGTAGAGGCCCCAGGTGTTGCCGCTGCCCACACGGGCGCCGTCGATGGCGAAATCGAAGTAGGTGGAGGCCGCCCCGCTGTGGGCGAGGCTTCCCTGGAGGGTGAGGCGCACCCAAGTGGCCTCTGCTGTGGTCATGGTGATGGAGATGAGGGCGCTGATGTCCACCCACGCAGTGCTGCTGGTGCTGTACAGGGAGTTCGAGACGAGGCGGGCGATCTGGTGGCCGCCTCCGCCTCCAGCCGCGGCCAGCTCGGCCAGGGTCTTGGTGCCGGTGACGGCGTCGGTCAGGGTGAGGTTGTCGGAGGCGTCCCTGTCCAGGTAGGTGCCGGCATCGTCCAGCTCGAGGCGGG
The DNA here is from genome assembly GCA_964518585.1 of uncultured Dehalococcoidia bacterium. Taxonomy (GTDB): domain Bacteria; phylum Chloroflexota; class Dehalococcoidia; order DSTF01; family CAZFGZ01; genus CAZFGZ01. The sequence continues at coordinate 2,046 of CAZFGZ010000264.1, forward strand.
GGGCGCGGGCGACCGCGCCGGGGCCGACCCTGAAGGCGTCGCCGCCCACGTCCACGCGGAGGCCTTCGCCGGCGCCCGCCTGGGTGATGTGGAGGGCGGGGTCCACGTCGTCGGCCTGGATCTGACGGAGCCAGCGGTTGATGACGCCGTTGAGGGTGTCGATGGCGGCGGCGATCTCGCCGGCCAGCCTGAGGCGCGTCATGGGTTCGCTCCTAGCTCACGGTGGCGTAGACGGACAGGGAGAGGCTGATGGCGGTGGCCGAGACCAGCTTGAGGAAGACGGTGCCGCCGCGCACCTCGGCTTCGAGGGCGGGGACGGGGTTGGCCTCGAGCTCCGCCTCTGTAAGCTCCCTCTCGGCGCCGCGGAAGTACTTGCCGGCGGCGGCGTTCCAGTGGAGGAGCTGGACCTTGAGGGCGGTGAGCCCAGTGCTGCCGGTGGTGTCCACGTCGAAGCGGACGCGGCGATAGCCTGCCGCGCTGACCCCCTCGGAGGGTGAGGTGGGGTCGGCGGCGTCGGGTTCGGTGAGGGCGTCGCGGTGGAGGATGGGGACGGCCTCCTCGTAGACGGGGCCTTTGGGCACGCCCCTGGTGTCGATGCGGACGTCAACCATGTGGGCTCCTCCTGTCGTGTGTGGCGATGGTAGAACAGGCGTGCGATTAGGGCCAAGGGGGTGGTGACACCCCCCGGGAGGGAGACAGAGAGGGCGGGACGAAAGCGGAAACGGGGGTCAGGGGACAACGGCCGTCTGCCGGTCCGCCCTCGGTTTGATTCAGTGTGCTCCTGGCCGGATAATGGAGAGCCGTCGCGG
>CAZFGZ010000265.1:0-2849 GCA_964518585.1 uncultured Dehalococcoidia bacterium
CACCTCGGAGACTTGTCGTGCGCGTCAGCCGAGAGCCGGTCCACTTCATGAGCTATCTTCGCGCGGCCATCTTCGCCCTCGCCCTGGCCGCAGCGCTCGTGCTCGCCCTCATCCCCTACTTTCCGCGCCAGCTCCAGGTGCAGGAAGGCGACGTGGCCTCCCGTGACCTCACCTCTTCCCGGGCTGTCGAGTTCGAGAGCGACCTGCTGACCGAGCGCAGTCGCGAGGAGGCTGCCGTCGCCGTCCCCGACGTGCTCGCCCTCGACGCGACGGTGAAGGCTCAGCAGCTCTCCCGATTTGACACGGCCGTGGCCCGGGCCACCGAGGTTCGTGACGACAAGGTCCTGGACCAGTCGGCCAAGGAGGAAGCGCTCGGACGCATCCAGGACCTGGCGGGCCTATCCCAGCGCAGCCTGGACACTATCCTCAGCCTCCCCACGGACCGCTGGCAGGTAGTGACCAGTGAGGCGCGAGAGGCCCTCTCGGCGACCATGGACGAGTCCATCGGCCCCGACGCGGTCGGCGCTGCCAAGGATGCGCTTGCCCAGCGGATCAGCCCCGCCCTCACCGGCGACGAGGCCCTGCTCTCCACCGAGCTCGTGCGGCCTCTCGTCGTCGCCACGCTGGCGGTCGACCAGCAGGCCACCGACGCCGCCCGCGAGGCTGCCCGCAACGAGGTCGTCCCGGTGCGCGTCACCGTCAGCGAGGGCCAGCTCATCGTCGCCGACGGCCAGAAGATCGACGCCACCGCCATCGAGGTGCTGCGGGAGGTAGGCCTGCTCTCCCCACGGGTGGAGTGGGACAACATGGCTGCCGTCATCGTGATCGCCGTCACCGCCAGTGCGGGCCTCGTCGCCTACCTCTTCCTCTTCCGGCCCGCCGGCGTCTCCACCGACCGACACCTCCTGCTCCTCGTGCTGGCGGTGGCGGTCCCCGTCCTGGTGGCCAAGCTCCACTTCTCCTTGATGCTGCCGGATGAGGAGAGGCTCTTCCTCGCCTACATCCTGCCGCTGGCGGCGGTGCCTATGGTCGTGGCCACCCTCCTGGAGGGCCGGCTGGCCGTGGTCGTAGTGGGTCTCCAGTCACTCCTCCTCACCTTCGTCGTGGTCTATCTGCCTGACGTCTCTCTCGCCGCCACCGTGGAGCCGCTGGACGCCCTGCGGGTGCTGACGGTGTACCTCTTCGGGGGCGTGGCGGGAGTCTACGTCATCTATCGAGCGGAACGGCTCAATCGGTATCTCTTCGCCGGCCTGGCCGTGGCTGGCGTCTCGCTGGCCGCCCTGTTCATCGGCTGGTTCCTGGACCCGGACCGGAAGGGCCTTGACGTTGCCTGGATGACCACATGGGCCACGGTCAACGGCTTGGGCTCGGGCCTGCTGGCGGCGGGCGCCTCCCTCACCCTGGGCGGGGTCTTCGGGGTGGTGACGCGGGTGCAGCTCATGGAGATCTCGCAGCTCAACGCGCCACTCCTGCGCCGTCTCCAGGACGAGGCCCCCGGCACCTTCCACCACAGCATCATCGTGGGGAACCTGGGAGAACGCGCTGCCTACCTGGTAGGGGCCGATCCTCTGCTCGTCCGGGTGGGCTGCTACTACCACGACATCGGCAAGATCCTCCAGCCCGGCTTCTACGTCGAGAACCAGATGGCCGGCGACAACCCCCACGACGGCATGGACCCGGGGGCCAGCGCTCGCGTCATCGCCCAGCACGTCCGGGCCGGCCTGGAGCTGGCCCGGCGCCATCGGCTGCCGGCCCGCGTGCGGGCCTTCATCCCCGAGCATCACGGCACCCTGCTGGTCGCCTACTTCTACCGGAAGGCCACGCAGGAGGGCGAAGGCGAGGCGGACCCGGCCGCGTTCTCCTATCCCGGGCCCAGACCCCAAAGCCGCGAGACCGGCATCGTCATGCTGGCCGACTCGGTGGAGGCGGTGGTGCGCAGCAGCGCCGACCGCTCCCTCGAGCGCATCGACCAGCTCGTCGAGGAGGTCATCGCCGAGCGCATCGCCCAGGGGCAGCTCGACGACTGCGACCTGACCCTGCGGGACATCCGAACCATCGCCGAGTCCTTCAAGATAACCCTGCGGGGCGTCTATCACCCCCGCATCGAGTATCCGGAGCCCAGCGAGGCCGAGCGGCGGCGGCCCGTGCGCTGGTCTCTGTTCCCGCGGCCGACAGCGGCGCGGCCCCTGGACGCGCCTGCGCCCCCGCGCTGGCCCGGCCGCCCCTAGCACGCTGGGGACACCCGCGCATCCTCCTCTCTGTCCAGAATCACCTCGCGCACCACACCACTTGACAGGCATGGCGCAGGTCGCTATGATACGGTGAGCTTAGAGAGAAGCCTTAACACGCCAATCGCTAGCAAGGCCCAGTATCCCGCGTGATTGGTCGCAAGGGTCAGGAGCGCGGGTTCTGGTGTCTATACGTATGGGGCCCGATGGGCCGACAGGCACCTTAACAACTGGATAGTGGTAGGAAGAGTATTGGGGTCAACCGTCGAACTCTATCCCGAGCGATCGGGATTGAGTTATCCAACGGAGAGTTTGATCCTGGCTCAGGATAAACGCTGGCGGCGTGCCTTACGCATGCAAGTCGTACGAGGTTGAGGGCTTCGGCCCTCAACCAAGTGGCGGACGGGTGAGTAACACGTAGGCGACCTGCCCGGAAGTGGGGAATAACCAGCCGAAAGGTTGGCTAATACCGCATGTGGTCACCGGTTAGATTCCGGCTGACCAAAGCCTTCGGGCGCTTTCGGAGGGGCCTGCGGCCGATTAGCTAGTTGGTGGGGTAACGGCTCACCAAGGCGACGATCGGTAGCTGGTCTGAGAGGACGGCCAGCCACACGGGGACTG
>CAZFGZ010000266.1:0-2849 GCA_964518585.1 uncultured Dehalococcoidia bacterium
CCCCCTGGCGAAGTGAAGGAAGCGCAGGTACTCCTTCGCGGAATCCCGACTGTATCCCTCGGCCATGTTGGCTGGCACTGAAATCGCTGCTCGATTCATCTGGTTGGCCAGCCACCGCAACTCAGCCGGAAGACGGCCTGTGCTCTGGAATATCGCACATGCAAGATCATCGGCCTTCTGCCAGGCGAGCAGCCGCTTGTATCCTTGACCCATGTCCCTTGACCCCTAGCTTTCTAGCAGCGCCGCGACACCGCCCACGATGTCGAGCAGCTCGGTGGTGATCTGCTCCTGACGCGCCTTGTTATAGGTAAGGGTGAGATCCTCGATCATCTCGTTGGCGGCCTCGGTAGCGTTGCGCATGGCGACCATGCGGGCGGACTGCTCGCTGGCCTCGGTCTCGAGGATCGCCTCGTAGATCTGCATCTCGACGTAGCGAGGGAGCAGGTCGGCGAGCACGGCCTCCGGGGAGGGCTCGTAGAGGTACTCGAGCTCCTGTATCTCCTCGCCCTCGGGCGGTTCGACGGGCAGGATGCTCCGCACTGTTGGCGTCTGGGTCATCGTGTTGACGAACAGGGGGAAGACCAGGTAGACGCGGTCGGCCGCCCCGCGCTGGTACTCATCGATTATCGTGCGGGAGATGGGCAGCGTCTCCGCCACCTCGGGGTAGTCGCTGACGTCGGTGAACTCGGCCACGACGGGGTAGCCGCTGCGGGCGAAGAACTCGCTGCCCTTGCGGCCGACGCAGACGAGCCTGACCTCGGCCTCCTGCTCGAGGGCCAGCGAGGCGGTGTGGCGGTTCATGTGAGTGTTGAGGCCGCCGCAAAGGCCCCGGTCGGGCGTGAGGTGCAGGTAGAGAACCCGCTCGGCCGACCGCACGGAGAGGAGGGGGTGGACGGAATCGCCGGTGAGGTGGCGGGTTGCCAGGTCGGCCAGGGTGGAGCGCATTCGCTGGGCGTAGGGGCGGGCGGCCAGGGCGCGCTGCTGGGCGCGCCGCATCTTCGATGCCGCCACCATCTCCATGGCCCGGGTGATCTTCGCGGTGCTGGTGATGCTGCGGATGCGGCGTCGGATCTCGCGGATGGTGGCCATTCGCTGCTTCTCCAGCTAGTGATGGAAGAGCCTTACTTCAGAGAAGGCCATGACCATCCCGTACCCGTCGCAGGCCTTGATGACCTCAGGATCCCTGAGGGAGCCGCCGGGCTGAACGACGTACCTGACCCCGCTTCGCGCGGCCCGGTCGATGCTGTCGCGAAAGGGGAAGAATGCGTCGGAGGCGAAGGCCACGTCCTTCAGGCCGTCGAGCCACTCTCGCTTCTCCTGGGGGGTCAGCCGGCGCGGGACCTGGTCGAACGCCTCTTCCCACGCCTTCTCCTCGGCGGGGGTCAGGTCATCGCGCAGGAAGCCATCGATGGCGTTGTCTCGCTCGGGGCGCCGCGCGCCCTTGCGGAACTGGAGGCCCAGGACGGCGGGGTGCTGACGCAGGTACCAGAGGTCGGACTTGTCGCCGGCCAGGCGGGTGCAGTGGATGCGCGACTGCTGGCCCGCGCCGACGCCGATCGCCTGGCCGTCGTAGGCGAAGCAGACCGAGTTGGACTGGGTGTACTTGATGGCGACGTTGGCGACGACGAGGTCCCTGACGGCTGAGTCAGGCAGGGCGCGCTCCTGGGTAACGATGTTCCGCAGCAGGTCTGGCCCCGCAAGCACGCTGTTGCGCTTCTGCTCGAAGGTGATGCCGAAGACCTCCCTGGCCTCCCGCTCCGGCGGCTGGTGGTCGGGATCGATCTGGATGACGGGGTAGTTCCCGCCGCGCTTGCCGCGGAGGATCTCGAGGGCTTCCGGCTCGTACGCGGGGGCGACGACGCCGTCGGACACCTCGCGGGACAGCAGTTGCGCGGTCGGGACATCGACCGTGTCGCTGAGGGCGGCCCAGTCGCCGAAGGAGGAGATGCGGTCCGCGCCCCTGGCGCGCGCGTACGCCGTGGCGAGGGGCGAGAGCTCGACGTCGCCGACGAAGTAGGCCTTCCTCAACGTGTCACTCAGCGGGATGCCGACAGCCGCTCCGGCCGGGCTGACGTGCTTGAAGGATGCGGCCGCCGGCAGACTGAGCGTCTGCCTCAGCTCTCTGACCAGTTGCCAGGAGTTGACGGCGTCGAGCAGGTTGATGTAGCCGGGGGTGCCGTTCAGGACCTTGATCGGGAGGGTTCCCGACTCGACGTAGACCCTTGCCGGCACCTGATGGGGGTTGCAGCCGTAGCGAAGCTGAATGGCGTCAGCGCTCACTTCTCGGTTCCCTCTCTGCCCTTCGTCCTCTAGTACGGTACCGTCTCCTTGAACGTGCGGACGGCCTCCTCCAGCTTGCGGGCGTTCTCGTCCGAGAGGAGGAGCTCCTCGTCGATGCTCTTGCCGATCTCCGGGTGGTTGCTCTGCATGAAGCTGTGGAAGGCGGCCTCGGCGGCCGCGACCTTCTCGGGTGGGACGTCGTCCAGGTAGCCGTTGACGGCGGCGAAGATGATCTCGACCTGCTGATGCAGCGGGTAGGGCTGGTACTGGAGCTGCTTCAGCACCTCGGTGAGGCGCTGGCCGCGCTCGAGCTGGCGGCGAGTGGCGGGGTCCAGCTCCGCCGTGCCGAACTGGGAGAAGGCCTGAAGCTCGCGGTACTGGGCCAGGTCCAGGCGCAGGCGGCCCGCCACCCGGCGAATGGCTCCCCGCTGCGCCTTTCCCCCGACACGGGAGACGGAGATGCCGGCATTGATGGCCGGCCGGATGCCGGCGTTGAACAGGTCGGCCTCAAGGAAGATCTGGCCGTCGGTGATGGAGATGACGTTGGTGGGGATGTAGGCGGAGATGTC
>CAZFGZ010000267.1:0-2834 GCA_964518585.1 uncultured Dehalococcoidia bacterium
CGTCTCCTCCTCCTCGGTAGCACCCACCGATTCCATCAGCTCCGTCATCTCTTCGGGGGTCATCTCCTCCTTCTCGCCGGGCTCCTCGCCCTCCAGGGCGAGTAGTTCGGGCAGGGGGATCTCGCGCACCGGCCGTGGCGGCAGGTCAATGGTGGCGCGGGCAGGGATGAGCTTCCCGATGATGACGTTCTCCTTGAGGCCCAGCAGGTGGTCAACCTGGCCGGAGACGGCTGCCTCGGTCAGGACCCGGGTCGTCTCCTGGAAAGACGCGGCGGCCAGGAAACTACCTGCGCTGAGCGACGCCTTGGTGACCCCCAGCAGAACAGGCACCGCGGTGGCGGGCTCGCCGCCCTCCGCCAGCACCTCGGCGTTCACGTCCTCGTACTGGAAGCGGTCAACCAGTTCGTTGGGCAGCATATCGGTGTCACCGGGCGAGTCCACCCGCACCTTGCGCAGCATCTGCCGCACGATGACCTCGATGTGCTTGTCGTTGATGGTCACGCCCTGGGAGCGGTAGACCTTCTGCACCTCGTCCACCAGGTAGAGCTGCACCGCCTCCGGCCCCATGATGCGAAGGATGTCCTGAGGGTTCAGGGCGCCGTCGGTGAGCTGCTGGCCGGCGTGCACATGCGCGCCGTCCTCGATGCGGATGCGGGTGGCGGCCGCCACGGGGTACTCCCGCTCCTCCGACTCCTCATAGACCAGCGAGATGCGCGTAGGTGCCTCGGCGCCGCCCTCCAGCGTCACCCGGCCGGTGATGCGAGCCACGATGTCGGTGTCAGCGGCCTCCACCACGGCCGTCTCCCCTTCCTTCTTCGCCTTCCGCCGGGGGGGAGGCCGTCGCGCCAGCACCGTCCCCTGGTCCACCCACTCCTGGTCGCTCACGAGGAGTTCGGCGCGTTTGGGCAGGTCGTAGTGGTCCACATAGACATCGGTGCTGGTCACCTCGATCTTGCGCGTGTCGCCTTCCCTGATGATCTGAGCCACCCCATCGATCTCGGAGATCACCGCTTGCCCCTTGGGAACCCGCGCCTCGAACAGCTCCTCCACACGAGGCAGACCGCTGGTGATGTCCAGGCCGACCACACCCCCGGTGTGGAAGGTGCGCATCGTGAGCTGCGTGCCCGGCTCGCCGATGCTCTGCGCACCGACAATCCCCACAGCCGAGAGCATATGCACCAGTTCCCCGGTGGCGGGGCTGCGGCCATAGCAGAGCCGGCACACCCCTCGCTTGGCCTGGCAGGTCAGCGGCGAGCGCACGTGCACGCGCTCGATGCCGAGCTGCTCGATGCGAGCGCCGATGTGCTCGTCGATCTGCTCGTTGCGCAGAATCACCACCTCGTTGCTCTTAGGGTCAATGAGGTCAGACGCGGCCCAACGCCCCACGATGCGCTCGGTGAAGGACTCCAGGAGCCCGCTGTCGGTTGGCCGCGATAGCCACACCCCGCTCTGAGTCCCGCAGTCCTCCTCCAGGGTGATGACATCCTGGGCCACGTCGATCAGGCGACGCGTAAGATAGCCGCTATCGGCGGTACGCAGGGCGGTGTCGGCCAGGCCCTTGCGCGCCCCGTGGGTGGAGATGAAGTACTCCAGCACGGAGAGCCCCTCCCGGAAGCTCGAGCGGATCGGCAGGTCGATGATCCGCCCCGAAGGGTCGGTCATCAGGCCGCGCATGCCCGCCATCTGGCGGATCTGGGCGATGTTCCCCTTCGCCCCGCTCACGGCCATCATGTGCACGGAGCCGTACTCGGGAAGCTTCTCCTGGATGATCGCCTGGATCTTGTCGGTGGTTTCGTTCCAGGTGTTCACCGAGGCGTCATAGCGCTCCTGCTCGGTGATGAGACCCATCTCGTACTGGTCCTCGATCTCGGCGATATGGGCTTCCGCCTCTTCCAGGAGATGCGGCTTCTCCTCAGGCACTCGGATGTCATTGATTGCGATGGTGATCCCGGAGCGGGTGGCGTACCGGAAGCCCACGTGCTTGATCTTGTCTACGATCTCGGCGGTTCGCTCCCTGCCGCTGCGCTGGTAGCAGTCCGCCACTACCGTCTTCAGGGCCTTGCGATCCATGACCTCATTGCGGAAGCCCATCTCGTCAGGGAGGACATCGTTGAAGATAATTCGCCCTACGCTCGTCTCCACGAACGCCCCGCCGGTCTTTGCATCGCGAACCTTGATGCGGGCCTGCAGATCCAGCACGCGTAGCTCATAAGCCAGCTTGGCCTCATCGAAGCTGCCGTAGACACCCTGAGGAAGCCCGCCGTCCCGCGGCTTGTATTCACCGCGTGCGCCCGGCCGCACGACCGTCATGTAGAAGCAACCGAGCACCATGTCCAGCGTGGGAGTGATGATCGGCTCGCCCGAGCCCGGCAGAAGCAGATTGCGGGTGGACAGCATCACCTGGCGGGCCTCCGCCACCGCCTCCCGGGAGAGAGGCACGTGGACCGCCATCTGGTCGCCATCGAAGTCCGCGTTGAACGCGGCGCACACCAGGGGGTGGATCTGGATGGCGCTTCCCTCGATGAGCACGGGCTCGAAGGCCTGAATACCCAGACGGTGCAGAGTCGGTGCCCGGTTCAGGAGGACCGGACGGCTCTTCACGACCTCCTCCAGGACATCCCAGACCTCCGGCCGGGCCCGTTCCACGATCCGCTTGGCGCTCTTGATATTGTGCGCCATCTCCCTCTCCACCAGCGCGTGCATGACGAAGGGCTTGAACAGCTCCAGCGCCATGCGCTTGGGCAGCCCGCACTGGTGAAGCGCAAGCTCCGGCCCGACCACGATGACCGAGCGGCCGGAGTAGTCCACACGCTTCCCCAGAAGGTTCTGGCGGA
>CAZFGZ010000268.1:0-2832 GCA_964518585.1 uncultured Dehalococcoidia bacterium
GCCCCCCCCCGATCAGAACATCGAGGCCGCGAGCCGCCGCCGCAGGCGGCGTGCGACGTGGCCGAACCGACAGCCATCCGTAGGGGCGGTTCGCGAACCGCCCCTGCTCTCCTTCCCGCCAACAATGACCCGCTCGCCAAGAGGCCCCCTTTCGGGGGCCTGGCTATCTCCCAAGAACGCAGTCTCTCGCCGACGCCGCCTCCGCCCCTACCCCTTCTCCTGCTTCTGCGCCTCCTCCGCGATGCGCTGAGCGATCTGCGCCGGCACCTCCTCGTAGTGGCTGAACTCCACCGAGTAGCCCCCGCGCCCCTGCGTCATCGACCGCAAGTCCGTCGCGTACCGCTGGATCTCCGCCAGCGGCGCCTGCGCGTCGATAACGCTCATCCCGTCCTCCGGAGTCATCCCCAGCACCTTCGCCCGCCTGCTGTTCAGGTCGCTCATCACGTCCCCCGTGTTCGCCTCGGGGACCCTCACCCGCAGGTTCATGATCGGCTCCAGCAGAACCGGGCTGGCCTCCGCCGCCCCCTTCTTGAGAGCGGCCGCCCCGGCGATCTTGAAGCATATCTCCGATGAATCGACCGGGTGATCCTTACCGTCGAACAGCGTCACCTTCACGTCCGTAAGGGGATAGCGAGCGATTACCCCCTCCTGCAGCGCCTCCACCACCCCCTTCTCCACCGCCGGGATGTAGTTCCTCGGGACCGAGCCCCCCACGACCCGCTGCGCGAACTCGAACCCGCTGCCCCGCGGCAGCGGCTCGATCTCGATCGCCACCCGCGCGTACTGACCGTGCCCCCCCGTCTGCTTCTTGTGCGTGTACTCCGCCGACCCGCTCGCCGTGATCGTCTCCCTGTACGGCACCTTCGGCGGCGCCAGCTCCACGTCCACCCCGAACTTCCGCTTCATCCGCTCCGCCGCCACCTCGATGTGTGACTCCCCCAGCCCCGACAGCAGCGTCTCGCCCGTATCCTGCTGTCGCCGGATGCGCAGTGTAGGGTCTTCCTCCGCCATCCGCGCCAGCGCCGGCCCCAGCTTATCCAGGTCGGCCCGCGTCTTCGGCCTCACCGCCAGACTGATGGAGGGCTCCGGGAAGATGATCGGCTCCAGGATCAGCGGCCGTTCCCGGCTCGACAGAGTGTCGCCCGTGCCCGTCTCGCTCAGCCTCACCACCACGCCGATGTCCCCCGCCTCCAGTTGCGGTACCTGCTCCTGGTTCTTCCCCCGCATCACCAGCAGCTGCCCGATGCGCTCCTGCGCCCCCTTGCCCGCGTTCCACACCTGCGAGTCCGCCGCCAGCGTACCCGAGCACACCCGCAGGTACGTCAGCTTCCCCACCCTCTCCGCGCTCGTCTTGAAGGCCAGAGCCGCCAGCGGCCCCGCCGGGTCGCCCTTCAGGGACACATCAGCGCCCGAGCTCGCGTCCTTCGCCGAAAACTCCCCCCTGTCCGAGGGAGCAGGCAGGTAGCTGCATATCGCCTCCAGGAACCGCGCCGCCGCCACGTTCTTCGTCGCCGAGCCCGTCAGCACAGGCACGATCGCCCCCGAGCAGATCCCCGCTCGCAGCGCCCCCTGCAGCTCCTCCGCCGCCAGCTCCTCCCCCTCCAGGTACTTCGCCAGAAGCTCGTCGTTCGTCTCCGCGATCGCCTCTATCAGCTGCTCGCGGTAGCTTCCCACCTGGCCCGCCACCGACTCCGGGATATCGCCGGCAGCCGCCTTCGCGCCCATGTACGCCTTCTGCTCGATTAGATCGACCACCCCCTCGAGCGCCTCCTGTGACCCGATCGGCACCTGCAGAGGCGTGCACTTCCTCCCGAACTGCGCCTGGATCTGCCCCACCGTCCGCGCGAAGTCCGCGTTCTCCCGGTCCAGGCGGTTCACATACACCAGCCGTGGCAGCCCCGCCTCATCCGCGAATCCCCACACCTGCTGCGTCCCCACCTCCACGCCCGACACCGCGCACACCACCACCGCCGCCGCATCGGCCGCCCGGATGCCCGCCTTCACCTCGCCTACGAACTCAGCATAGCCCGGCGTGTCGATCAGATTGACCTTGTGCCCCTCCCACTCGCACGGCACCAGCGAAAGGCCGATGCTGATCTGCCGGTGGATCTCGTCCGGCTCGTAGTCCGAAACCGTCGTCCCCTCATCCACGCTCCCCAGCCGCGTGACGGCGCCCGTCGCGAACAGCGCCGCCTCACTCAGCGATGTCTTGCCGGTCCCGCCGTGCCCCAGCAGAACCACGTTGCGGATCTCGTCAGTCTTGTACTGCTTCACAGGCGCCTGCTCCTGATAGGGAATGCAGAGCCGATTGTAACCTACCCCCGAGACCCCGACAAGGCGACCCCATCCAGGAGCGCCTTGCGAAAGCAGGAGTCCAGAGGGGCGCAGCCCCTCGGGCGGGGGTCTGGGGGTGTCCCCCAGATTCCAAATACATTTCGAGGACCGCCGGGGCTGGGGCCTCCTTGCGTCGAGCGAGCGGCAGCGAGCGAGACGACGGGTGGGCGGGGTGGGTCAACAAATCACGGGGGGTGGCCCCCACATTCCAAGTACATCCCAAGAGCGGGTGAATGGGCAGAACCACCTCACTTCCGCGACAGCCTCTTCAGCCCGAAGGGCTGTATCTTCCCCTACCCCATCGCCCGCGCCGGCGACAGGTCCTTCACCTGCAGCTCCAGACCTCCCGCCCCCCGACGGTCCGGCGAGAACGAGAACACCACATCCAGCAGGTCCCCCTCGGCCGGCGCCGCCGGCCCCATTCGAAACGCGATCGCCGGCCACGCCACCGGACCGTCGCGCAGCCTGAGACGCAGATGCTCGCCCTCGCCCCCCACC
>CAZFGZ010000269.1:0-2788 GCA_964518585.1 uncultured Dehalococcoidia bacterium
GCGTTCCTGATCAACACGGCGCGGGGCGCGGTGGTCGATGAGGCGGCTTTGGTGGAGGCGCTGCGGTCGGAGGAGATCGCCGGGGCGGGGCTGGACGTGTTCGAGGAGGAGCCGCTGCCGGCCGACAGCCCCCTGCTGACGCTGGAGAACGTGGTGCTGACGCCGCACACGGGCGGCCTGTCGGAGGAGTCGCTGCGAAAGGTGAGGACGGAGGTGGGGAAGGCGGCCGCGGCGGTGCTATCGGGCCGCTGGCCGAGGTACGTGGCGAATCCGGCCGTCCGCGAGCGGGTGCGGCTGGCGCCGTGCGAGGAGAGCTAGACACCGGGAGGTGGAGATGGAGGAACGTCTGGGATTCATCGGGCTGGGGATCATGGGGAGGCCGATGGCCAAGAACCTGCTGAAGGCGGGCTACGGGCTGACGGTGTGGAATCGGAGCCGGCCGGGGATGGACGAGCTGGCGTCGGCGGGGGCGGCGACGGCGACGTCGGCGAGGGAGGTGGCGGAGCGGTCGGACGTGGTGATCACGATCGTGACGGACTCTCCCGACGTGGAGCAGGTGGCGCTGGGGCCGGGCGGGATCGTGGAGGCGGCGCGGGCCGGGCTGGTGCACATCGACATGTCCACGATCTCGCCGGAGGTGACGCGGCGGATCGCCGCGCGGCTGCGGGAGGCGCGGGCGTCGATGCTGGACGCGCCGGTGAGCGGCGGGGATCAGGGGGCGATAGCCGGGACGCTCTCGATCATGGTGGGAGGCGAGGAGGAGGTGTTTCGACGCTGCCGGCCGATTTTCGAGGCGATGGGGAAGAAGGTGGTGCACTGCGGTCCGAGCGGGGCGGGGCAGACGGTGAAGCTGTGCAACCAGATCGTGGTGGGGCTGAACAACCTGGCGATGTGCGAGGCGCTGGTGTTCGCGACGAAGGCGGGGATCGCTCCGGGGACGATGCTGGAGGCGGTGACGGCGGGAGCGGGGGCGTCGTGGGCGCTGAGCAACCTGGCGCCTCGGGTGCTGGCGCGGGACTTCCGGCCGGGCTTCAAGGTGGCGCACCAGCAGAAGGACCTGCGCCTGGCGCTGGAGGCGGCGGACGGGATGACCCTGGCGCTGCCGGGGACGGGGCTGGTCCATCACCTCTTCTCGGCGGTGGAGGCCTGGGGCCTGGGCGAGGAGGGAACGCAGAGCCTGGTGAAGGCGCTGGAGAAGCTGGGGGAGGTGACGGTGTCGGGGGAGGCGTGAGGCCAGGGTGGAGGGTTGGGATGAGGGGGGTGCGGGCAGGAGTACGGATGTCGGATGAGGGGGAGCCGTTTGCCTCTTGTCGCGCTAACGGGGCGACATCTAGGGTGTACTGAGCTTCGCGGCGGGGCGGTTCCGCTATGGTCCGGGCGAGGCGGCGCTCCGCACGGCCGCGTGAAGCACTACCCGATGCGGAGAAAGAGGAACCGAAGATGAGCACCTATCTGGACCTGAACAAGGGACTGACCGAGGAGGAGGTGGCGGTCAAGGATCAGACTCACCGCTTCGCGGAGGAGGTGCTGCGGCCAGCCAGCATCGAGCTGGACAAGATCGCAGACCCTGAGGAGGTGATCAAGGAAGGCTCGGTGTTCTGGGACGTCTTCAAGAAGGCGTACGAGATGGGGCACCACGTTCGGGGATTCCCGGAGGAGCTGGGCGGGGTGAGCCTCGGCCCGCTGGCGGGGCACATGGTCGCGGAGGAGCTGGGCTGGGGGAGCGCGGACTTCGCGATCGGCCTGGGGGTAGCGCCGTTCCCGTTCACGTTCGCGAACGCCTTCGCCGCGCTCACCGGGAACAAGGAGCTGATAGACGAGGTGGTCCTTCCCTTCGCCAAGGACCGGGAGGCGAAGTACATCGGGTGCTGGGCGATCACGGAGCCGCAGCACGGGTCCGACGGCCTGCTGATAGAGGGTGAGCAGTTCGGGTATCCGAGCGTGGCGTTCGACATGAACGCGAAGGCGGACGGGGATGACTGGATCCTGAACGGGCAGAAGGCGGCCTGGGTGTCGGACGGGACGATCGCGTCGCACGCCCTCGCGTTCCTGTGCATCGACTCGTCGCTGGGGATGGCGGGGAGCGGGGTGGCGGTCGTTCCGCTCGATCTGCCGGGCGTGAGCAAGGGGCCGCCGCTGAACAAGCTGGGGCAGCGGGCCCTGAACCAGGGGGAGATCTTTCTGGACGACGTGAGGATCCCGAAGCGCTACATGCTGGTGGAGCCGGCGCTGTACCCGATAACGATCAACAACATCCTGGCGATGGCGAACGCCGGGATGGGCGCGATCTTCACGGGGGTGGCCCGGGCGGCCTTCGAGGAGGCGCTGGCTTACTGCAAGGAGCGGGTGCAGGGCGGCAAAGCGATCTGCGAGCACCAGGCGGTGCAGCTCAAGCTGTTCGACATGTTCATCAAGGTGGAGACGGCGAGGGCGATCTCGCGCGCGGCGATGATCTACAACACTGACATGCAGCCGCCGGCGACGCACTACTCGATAGCGTCGAAGGTGTTCTGCACGAACGCGGCGTTTGAGGTGGCGAACGACGCGGTCCAGCTTCACGGGGGCTACGGGCTCTGCAAGGACATGCTCGTAGAGAAGCTGTTCAGGGACGCCCGCGCCTCTCAGATCGAGGACGGCTGCAACGAGGTGCTATCGCTGGCGGGGGCGCGCGCGCTCATCGACAAGTACTGAGGCCCGGCGGGAGAGAGGCGCGGGGCAGTCCCGGGTCGGCGGCGTTCCGCTTGACAGATCGTGTCCTCAAGGTATGATGGGTCCGCCGCAGGCAGGG
>CAZFGZ010000270.1:0-2766 GCA_964518585.1 uncultured Dehalococcoidia bacterium
GGTGACCCAGTCGGGGTGCTCGGTGCCCAGGAAGAACAGCTTCACGTCGTCGCGGAGGCGGCTCACCTCGGCCATCGCCCGGATGACGGTCTGAGCGTCGAACCACTCCATGATGCTGCCGTTCCAGATGAGCACCTTGTCGCTCTCGCGAATGCCCGGCACGACCCCCTTCAGGACCTGCCGCGTGTGCTCAGGGCTGCCGGGCTGGACGCCGTAGGGCACCACATCGATGAGGCGGCGCAGCGTGGTGTCCCGGTCGTACGTCCGGGGAGTGACGAGACCCAGGGCGCTGATGGCGCCAACCCAGAGGTCGCGCTGACGCTCGTTGGAGCAGAACAGGTAGTCGGCCAGGGTGAGCTGGAAGTCGATGTAGTGGCGGTTGGCGGTCATCCAGAGCTTTCGCCGCTCGGGGTCAGGGATGCGGCTGGCGAAGGCCAGCCACTCGATGAAGAAGGCGGTGTAGAAGTCCAGAGCCAGCCGCTTGTAGGGGAAGAGGGCCATGACGTGGGGCGGGAAGTTGCGGGAGATGATGATGTCGTGGCGGAGCATCTGGACGAAGCTGGGCCAGGGGTTGCGGTACATGGATGACGAGCGTGAGTAGCGGACGATGCGCAGGCGCGGGTGGGGAGAGGGGATGTCCGGCTCGTTGGGGACGGCGAGGGTGACCTGCGCGTCCGGGAGCTGCTCGGCGAGGACACGGGCGATGTGATAGCAGCGAATGCCGGTGCTGCCCATGGCGCTGCCCACAGCTCCCCGGGCGTGGACCAGGATCTTCGTCATCGCTTTGGGGTGAGCGCGTCCCGGAAGCGGGTCAGGAGGTACTCACCGGTTCGAGAGAGAAGGGGCAGGAAGCGATCGCTCTTGGCGACGGCGAAGGACTTTCCTTCGCGGCAGAAGCGCACGAGCGGCTCCAGCGTCACCTCCCAAGAAAAGGAAGGCTTGAGGTCCCGCAGATTCTGCCGGCACTGCTGGTAGAAGGCCTTGTCATCGACCAGGCGCCGGATCGCCTCGGCGATGGCGGCGACGTCGCCCTCGGGGACCGTGATGCCGAGGGTGCGCTCCTCCACCATCTCGGCCAGCACGTCGCCTCGGGTGCAGATGATGGGCATCTCCGCCCAGATGAGGTCCAGGACGCGCGTGCGGTACGAGTATCGCGTCTCCAGGTTGTCGAAGTAGGTGGTGATGCCGATGTCCGACTCCAGGAGGTAGTCCTTCACCTCGCTGTGTGGCACCCAGCCGAACTCGAAGAAGACGGACCGGTTGTACAGGCCCAGCCCTCTGGCGAGCTGGAAGGCCGACTTGAAGCGCTGGCCATAGCCCAGGGAGGTGTCGAGGCCCGGGTAGAAGGTGCCCAGGAAGAGCGCCTTGATGTCGTCTCGCTCCTGGGAAAGCAGGTGGAGCGCCCGGAGGAAGGGCTCCGGGTCGTACCAGGAGACCGTGCCGCCGTTCCAGAGGAGCACGCTGTCGCCCTCGCGGACGCCGGCGTAGACGCCCTTCAGGACGCGACGGTCGTGGGTGAGCTCGTCGGGGCGAACGCCGTGCGGCGCGACGTCGATCCAGCGCCGGAAGGTGTCATCGTTGTCGTACACCGTCGGGTCGATGAGGCCGAGGGCGCTGAGCATGCCGATGTAGGTGTCCCGCTGGCGCTCGTTGGCGCAGAGGATGAAGTCGGCCAGGGTGAGCTGCATGGCGAGGTAGGCGCGGTTCTTGTTCATCCAGGTCGTCCGCTTGACGCCGCGAGCTTCGCCCTTCGTCAGCTCCATCCACTCCATGAAGTACTGGCTGAAGAGGTCGGCGACGAACAGCTTCTTGGGGAAGAGGAGGACGTGCTGAGGCGAGAAGCCGGAGGTGATGATGATGTCGTGCTGCGATATCAGGGGCAGGGACGAGGTCATGTTGTAGCGGGCGACCCTTACGCCGGGGATCTCGCCGGGCTGGTCGGTGGGGTTGGGCACGCCCAGGGTCACCTGGGCGTCGGGCAGGGCCTTCGCCAGCACCTGCGACATGTAGAAGGCGCGGATGCCCGGACTGGACATGTAGGTGCCGACGGAACCGCGGCTCAGGATGAGGATTCGCTTCACGTCACCTTAGCCCGCTGAGTAGGGCGCCACGCCGGGCGCCCCGCGCCACCTGTCACGGAGGGATCCCACCACCAAGGGCCCGGTGCGTTCGCAGAAGGCCCGCCCCATGATAGCAGCCGCCCATTCATTCGTTCAATGAACCTGGGGCGATGTCTTTGCCCTCGAAGGGATGGGCCTTCTGTATAATGGCGTGCGGGGAGAGATCGATTTCAGGGGAGCTTGAGCCAGTGAGGGACAGCAACCGCGAACGCCGCTACAGGATCGACCTCGGGTGCGGCAACCGGAAGGTGAAGGGCACGATAGGGGTGGACACGGTGCCGGTGCCGGGCGTGAACGTCGTGGCGGACATCAACCACGGGTTGCCGTTCAGGGACGGCTCCATCGACGCGGTCTACTCGTACCACATCCTGGAGCACGTGGACGACTACCTGGCGACGATGAACGAGATCTGGCGGGTGTGCCGCCACGGGGCGCTGGTGTTCGTCAAGGTGCCGCACGCGGCCTCGACCTTCGTGACGTGGAAGGACCCGACGCACCGGCGGGGGCTGTCCATCGCCACGTTCGCGTACTTCGACGACACGTACTTCGACGGGGCGGCCTTCGCCTACTACTCGAAGGCGCGCTTCCGCATCGAGCGGGCGAAGCTGAGCTTCACCCTGAGCGGTCGCGACGAGCCGGTGGTGCT
>CAZFGZ010000271.1:0-2760 GCA_964518585.1 uncultured Dehalococcoidia bacterium
TGGTGGAGACGGGGGAGAATTGAACTCCCCGTCCAGCGGAAGAACGTCCTGAGTCTGCTACAGGCTTATCCCGCAGTAGTTCTCGTCCGTCGGGCCGCCGCGAGCCCGGCACCGCCGGAACCAGTCGATTAGTCTTGGGCGACCCGTATCGACGTCTGGACCGCCGCACCCCGGCTTGTCGGCGCCGATCTTCCGCCCGCCGGGGGGAGGCGGGAGTCGACGTGGTCCGCCTATTTAGGCGGCCAGGGCAAACTGGTGTTCGCCGGTTACTAGTTCGCCGCCGGTTTAGCGAGGTAGCGGCACCTCGGCCTGCAACCCAGGTCCGTCATTCCCTGTCGAACCCTTTCGTCCCCAAGCACTGACATTATAGCACGGTAGGGAAGGGGACAGGTTGACATAATATCCCACTGAGCTGGAAGCGCTAGCCGCGGCGGCGGAGGGCGCGCTGCAGGCAGTTGAAGGGTCTGAGGCGCCGACGGCACAGGTCGGATCACTTACCGGCGTGCCCTCGGACACGGTCCGGGAGGTGTGCGAGGACCTCTGGCAAGTGGGGGTATTGGAGCGCCATGGTGACCAGCACGCCGGCTGGCGTTGGTCATTGAAGGAGGAGTTCCAGTGCGTGATGGAGCGAGCCGCCGTCGATCTTCGGCCAGCAAAGGAGGCGTGAGGGGTGCAAACTACCCCCGTTAGGCGCATGTCAGCCCCATTCCATGGGAAAGCGATCTTCTGCGTTAGGGGGAGGTACTTTGCACCCCTCACCAAGGAGCAAGGAACAAGGGTCACGTGACAGCGAAGTCGAGACGCCGCATCACAATAGAAGACGTTGCGATCGGCGACCTGCGCCCCGACTACTTCAACCCGCGCCGCATGTCCGACGCCGGGTTGGAATCCCTGACCCGCAGCATCCGCGAGTTCGGTTTCATCCAGCCGGTTGTGGCCCGCCGCCAGGACCACACCGTCATCGGCGGCCACCAGCGCCTCCTGGCCGCGGGCCGCATGCCATGCTGGACGCCGGGCGTACAATAGGTGCGCCATGACAGCCCTCGGAATGGAATGAGCGGATGGAGGGCCGGGTTCGGTCAGGGGGCGAAGGGGGAACGATATGCGACTCACAGGATCGCCCAGCCCGAGCAGGCCAGCCCTACTGCTGTTCGTGACCGCCGGCGGTGTGCTCCTCGTGCTCGCGCTGCTTGCGCGAGCCATGTCCGGCCTTCCGACTGGACTCGCCGTGGGTCCCGGACCCAACACGACCTCCGTCATCCGCGCCCAAGTGCTGGGCAAGTCTGGCACTCCTGCGGAGACGGTATCAGTGGAGGGTGCCATCATCGAGGTGAAGGGTTTGGGACTGCGGGCCACCACTGACCCCCAAGGCGCGGCGCATTTGCTAGACATCTCCGTGCCCAGCGACCCCGACGAGGCACCTCGCGTCGACGTCATCATTTCCGCCCCCGGTTATGGTTCCTTCACGTATCTCGGGGTGCCACTCTACCCCAACGACGCCGCCATCCTCACGCCGGTGTTGAACAGCGCGCCGCAGGTGGATGACCTTCGGCTCCCTGTGCCCCCAGTGCGTGAGCAGAAAGCGCCCATGCCGCATGCGTCCGCTCGGACGATAGAAGCGACCACGGGTGGCTGCTCAGGGTGGTCCTCCACAGACACGCCTCCTGACGTCATCCGCGTGTATCACAACGGTCCCCATGACCCTGACTACGAGATTCACACCATCGATTTCAAGTCCTACGTCAAGCACGTGCTGCCGCGAGAGTGGATTCCATCGTGGCACCAGGAGTCGCTTCGCGCAGGTGGCATGGCAGTGAAGATGTACGGCTGGTACTGGACGATCCACTGGCGCGGTGGGCAGATCGGTGGCGAATGCTATGACGTGGACTCGAGCACCAGCTACCAGGTCTGGGACCCGAACTACTCGCAGGGTTCAACGAACCAAGCCGTGGATTACATTTGGAACGACTACCTGACCTACGCAGCCAGTGGAACGCCTTACGAGACGCAGTACCGCGCGGGGGCCGTCGGTGAATCATGCGGGTACTTGTACGGCGCTCCTGCCCCCGGCCACATAATGTCGCAGAACGGGACCCAGACCTGCGCTCTGGAGAGTAGACCGTGGGACCACATCCTCGTCGACAAGTACTACTTCGACCCCGCGTCAGCACTGGAGCACCACGGCCCCCCACCTACCGAGCTGGTTACAAATGGTGGGTTTGAGTCTGGATCGACTGGCTGGGTTCTGTGGGGAGATTTCTATGCCGATTCGCGGTTCACACACCCCCACAGCGGGACAGGATATGCTTACCTTTCCAACGCGGATGGAACACCGGGCAACAACCTCGTTGGGGCTTTGTATCAGACGGTGACCATCCCATCGTCAGCCACGTCCGCTACGCTGACTTTCTGGTACAGCATAACGACCGCCGAAACCGGATCTGCTCCCTACGATGTGCTCAACGTAACCATTGAGAACTCAGCAGGTGACTACTTGGCAACTGTCGCAGTCTTTGACAATGCCGATAGCCAGCCAGTTGGAGTCTACAGTCAAGAATCTCTTGACATGAGCCCCTATGTGGGGCAGACGATACGCGCACATTTTCTGGGCACGACTAATGCAAGCTTGCCAACGGTCTTCCGCATAGATGACGTCAGTATTCTTGCCGCTGGCCAGACGCCAGCTGAGTGCGTGTTCTCGAATGATCTCGACTGCGACGCCTGCTGGGACAGCGTGGAGCACACCCTCAGCCCGCCAGC
>CAZFGZ010000272.1:0-2759 GCA_964518585.1 uncultured Dehalococcoidia bacterium
GCGCTTGCCGCTCGCTTGGAGATGTCGCAGCCCGCCGTCTCCAATCACCTCCGTATCCTCCGCGATGCCGCCTTGGTTCGCAGCCGCCGCCATGGTCAGATGCGGCTCTACTCGCTTCAGGTCGACAGGCTGCACGAGGCCGTTTGCCTCCTCGCCAGGCTCACACCGGTTGCCCACTGCCCCGGCTGCCCGGACAGGCCGTTCTGCAGCGGCAGGCCGGGCGCCGTCTGAACGGATCTCTGCCTCGCATCTCCTCCCGCGCCCAAACGGTACGGACACTGTCGGGTACTTGTGTTCCCCTACACGTATTAGCGAACGCGCTGGCGAGTTTGATCCATTCCCGTACGGATCATGCTGCGCCGAGGCGATTAGTATTGATGGGACTGCCATAGCGTTGAAAGAAGTGGCGGATGGATGTTTTCGGCGCGCTAGCCAGCCCCGTACGCCGCGAGATCCTGGAGGCTCTCCAGGATGCCGACATGACCCCCGGTACTCTGGTGGTCCGCTTGGAGATGTCCCAGCCTGCTGTCTCCAGCCAGTTGCGCGTCCTGCTGGAGGCGGGGCTGGTGAAGCGACGACGCGAGCGGCAGATGCGCGTTTACTCCCTGCGGCCAGAGAGGGTGCAAGAGGCCATCGACTATCTCACCGGCCTCATGCCTGGCGCCCAGCCGCCGCGTTCTGCTTCTGGGCCCACGTCCTGCTAGTTCCCTTCTGCTGAGCCGATGTGCGTTCTGTAGGCTCCCCACAGCTCTCGGGGTAGGAGGCGCCCAATGGCCACCATGGCCCGGCGGCAGGCCTCCTCCGGCGCCTCCTGGTCGGAGGGGTCCGGCGGCAACTCCGCGTTGAACGGCGGCCCGAAGGTCACGTTAGTCTGCCCGTCCAGTTCGTGCACAGCTACGGGCAGCAGGGGCACACCTCGACGCCCTAGCTCCAGCAGGAGGCGGCCCGTCGCCGGGGGCGGCTGCCCGAGGACGCCTTGAGGGTGGTTCCGAGCCTCTGGGAAGAGCCCGATGGGCTCTCCCTCGCGCGAGCGTTCGCGGGGGCTCACCAGATCGAGCATCGTCCGGGCGGCGATGGCGCGGCCACCCTTGTTGCGGGGGCTGGTAGGCACCGGGACCATGTCGTACATGCGGGCGACCTGGCGAAACAGCCACCTCAGGAACCACCAGGGCCAGGGGATAGCGCCCCGGCTTCGTTGCTCGAAGCCGTCGTTCATCAGCCAGTGGACCACTGCGCGTGGTCCCCGCCGACGCCTCACGATCATGGAGATGAGGAGGGCGTTCCAGCCCACCCAGTAGTAGCGACGCTGATAGTGGTTTGCCACGGCCACGAAGCCCCCTCGCTCTGGGATGTGCTCCTCGCCGCGCACGACCGGCTGACGGCCGGTGCGCTCCAGCAACCACTCGGCGTGCTCCCCCAGGGAGGCGCGACGCCCCAGCAGCAGCGGGGGCACGAACTTCGGAGCAAACGCGAGGGGGAATCGGAACGGAGGCAGTTCCCCAGCCACGGCTGCGGAACGCTGCCCTGACCTCTCTGAGGGATCGGCTTGCTGCGATGCCTTCGGCCTAGAACTCATCGGTCCAGAAGGGTGCCTAGCTGACCGATCGGTTGGCATCATAGCAGACAAGCGGGCCAATCAGAAGTACTCATCTTTGAGGCTAGGGCCATCGTGGCGGACTTGAGACGCGCCCAGGGAATCTCGAACTGGAAGCCGCCCAGAGCGAGGGTCAGACCGGCTGGTGCGGGGCTTGCTGCATGGCCCGGCTGGCCGATATGACGCCCCGTACCACCTCTAACTTGCTCAGGAGCCGGGTGAGCTGCTCGATGCCCTCCGTCTCCAGGGTGATGGACACAGTGACGGTGCGGTCGCCATGCTCGTCCGTGTGCACCCCTACCATGTTCACCTTCTCCTCGGCCGCGATGCTGCTGAGGTCGCGCAACAGGCCTACCCGGTCCCAGGCCTCGATATGCACAGCGACGGGAAAGAGCTGGCGGGTGCTGCCCCACTCCACCTCCACGAAGCGCTCGGGCTCGTCCTCGTGGAGTATATTGTAGCAGTCGCGGCGGTGTACGCTCACGCCCCGGCTGCGGGTGACGTAGCCGATGATGGGATCGCCGGGCACGGGGTTGCAGCAGCGGGCGAGCTGCGTGAGCAAATCGCCGGTGCCCAGCACCTGGATGCTGGAGGTGTAGACGGGCGCGGCAAGCCCTGGAGCGACCGGTGTGGTCGCCTCGTCCTCCTTCTGGATGAGGGACGCCAACTTCGGGGCGACTTGGTGGATGCTGACGCCTCCATAGCCCAGAGAGGCCAGGAAGTCGTCCATCTCTTCAAAGCGGAACCCTTTCAGGAGCAGATCCTGGGACTCTGTCAGGGTGAGGCCCAGGCGGTGCAGTTCCCGTTCCAAGATGTCTCTTCCCCGGTCGATGTTCTCGGTTCTCTCCTGCTTCTTGAACCACTGGCGGACCTTCTCGCGGGCGTGGCTCGTCTTGATGTAGCCCAGGTTGGGGTTGAGCCAGTCGCGGGGGGGGCCCCCCCCGCTGGGCGGGGGGCCCCCTGCCCCCGGGGTTTTGTTGTGTCTGTGGGGGCGCCGGGGGGGCCCCCGCCTCTTGGAGCGACGCGTCCAAGGGCCTCCGTAGCTTGCCTCGCCAACGGCGGGCTTTAGCGACGGAGGATCCGTCGCGCCCGTGCCTTTGTTCTTCTGCTCCCTGCTTTCACCTGCTCCCCTGCTCACCTGTTCACCTGCTTTCGCCCTTGGCGC
>CAZFGZ010000273.1:0-2737 GCA_964518585.1 uncultured Dehalococcoidia bacterium
AGTCAATCAAACCATCCCGTCTCTAGCTTCCAGCCTCCAGCTTCCAGGCCCTAGCTCGCCGCCACCGCCGCCACCTTCTTGGTGAACGTGTACTCCCCCTCCGAGTAGTCCACCACCGCCGTGTCCCCCTCGCCGAACTCCCCCGCCAGGATGCGGCTCGACAGCGGGTTCTCCACCCGGCGCTGCACCGTCCGCCGCAGCGGCCGAGCCCCGTACACCGGGTCGTAGCCCTCCTTCACCAGCGCCTCCTTCGCCGCCGGAGTCGCCTCCAGCGTGACCTCTCGCTCGACCAGCCGGCCCTGCACCTCCCTCAGCATCAGCTCCACGATCTGCCCCAGCTCCTTCTCCGTCAGCGGCTCGAAGATGATGATCTCGTCCACCCGGTTCAGGAACTCCGGATGGAAGTGCTGCTTCAGCGCCTCCTCGATGCTGCCGCGCAGCTTGTCCCGCTCCGTCTCGCTCTGCGTCCGGCTCGTCACGAAGCCGAAGCTGCCCCTCCTGTCCGCGCTCGTCCCCAGGTTCGACGTCATCACCACCACGGTGTTACGGAAGTCCACCGTCCGTCCGTGGCCGTCGGTCAGCCGGCCGTCCTCCATGATCTGGAGGAGCACGTTCAGCACGTCCGGGTGCGCCTTCTCGATCTCGTCGAACAGGATCACCCGGTAAGGCCGGCGCCGCACCGCCTCGGTGAGCTGCCCCCCCTCCTCATAGCCGACGTAGCCCGGCGGCGCCCCGATGAGGCGGGACACGGTGTGCTTCTCCATGTACTCCGACATGTCCATGCGCACCATGGCCTCCTCATCGTCGAACATGTACTCGGCGAGAGCCCGGCCCAGCTCTGTCTTGCCCACGCCCGTCGGGCCCAGGAAGACGAAGCTGCCGATGGGCCGCTTGGGGTCCTTCAGACCGGCGCGGGCCCGCCGCAGCGCCTCGGACACCGCGCGGATCGGCTCGTCCTGCCCGATGACCCGCTCGTGCAGGCGCTCCTCCATCTGCAGGAGCTTCTCCGCCTCGCCCTCCAGCATGCGGGAGACGGGGATGCCCGTCATCGACGCCACCAGCGCCGCGATGTCGTTCTCGTCCACCAGCCCGTCGATCTTCTCCTCGCCCTCCCACTGCGCCTTGCGGGCCTCGTACTCCTCCTGGAGCTTGACGACCTCCATCCTGATGCGGGCGGCCTCCTCGTAGTCCTGGCGCTGGGCCGCCGCCTCGGTCTCGCGGGCCAGCTCGTCCAGGCGCCCCTTGAGGTCGCGCAGCTCGGGCGTCATGGATTGGGCCTCGATGACGTGCTTGCTCGCGGCCTCGTCCATCAGGTCGATCGCCTTGTCAGGGAGGTGACGCTCGGTGAGGTAGCGGGCCGACAGCCGCGCCGCCGCCACCAGCGCCCCGTCCGAGATCTGCACCTTGTGGTGCGCCTCATACTGGGCCTTGAGCCCGCGCAGGATCTCGATCGTCTCGTCCACCGACGGCTCCTCGATCCACACCGGCGCGAAGCGACGCTCCAGCGCCTTGTCCTTCTCGATGCGCTCCCGGTACTCGTCTGGCGTCGTCGCCCCGATGGCCCGCAGCTCGCCGCGGGCGAGGGCGGGCTTCATCATGGTGCTGGCGTCGATGGCCCCCTCCGCGCCGCCCGCTCCCACCACCTGGTGCAGCTCATCGATGAACAGGATGACGTCGCCCGCCGCGCGCTTGATCTCGTCCATGACCGCCTTCAGGCGCTCCTCGAACTCCCCCCGGAACTTGGAGCCCGCCACCAGGGAGCCCATCTCCAGGGCCAGCAGGCGCCGGTCCTTGATGTTCTCGGGCACGTCCCCCGCCACGATCTTCTGCGCCAGCCCCTCCACGATGGCCGTCTTGCCGACCCCCGCCTCGCCCACGATGACCGGGTTGTTCTTCGTGCGCCGGTTGAGGATCTGCATGACCCGCTTGATCTCCTTCTCCCGGCCGATGACTGGGTCGAGCTTGCCCTGACGCGCGTACTCGGTGAGGTCGTGGCTGTACTTGTCGAGCGCCCCGTAGCGGCTCTCGGCGGTGGGACTGTCCACGCGGGCGCCCCCGCGCACCTCCTGAAGGGCGCGATACAGGCGCTCCTTGTCCACGCCGAGCTCCTCGAGCATGCGCCCCGACTCCCCCTCCCGCTCGTCGGCGATGGCGATCAGCAGGTGCTCGATGCTGACGTACTCGTCCTTCAGGCGCTCGGCCTCGGCGTTGGCCGTCTCCAGAAGCCGGACGATGCGGGGCGTGGTGTAGATCTGCACCACGTCGTAGGCCAGCTTCGGCGAGCGGGCCAGCGCCTGCGCCACACGCTCGCTCAGCTTGCCCACGTCCACGCCCAGCTTCCCCAGGATCTGCTGGGCCAGGCCGGCCGGATGCTGGAGCAGGGCAAGGAAGATGTGCTCCACGTCCCACTGCGAGTGGCGCGCCTGTCGCACCATCTCCTGCGAGGAGGCCAGGACCTCCTGGGCCTGCTGGGTGAATCGGTCTTGCTTCATCATGGTGCCATCACCTCGACTTCATTGGTCTTCTGGACCCCTTGAGAAACGCTCTTGCGGGGCCCCTGTCATCCTGACCGCAGCGAAGGATCTGACGGAGCGATGGATCTGCTGCATAGAGACCCTTCGCTTCGCTCAGCGTGACAGTCGTTGTGTGGTGTTGCCATGTCTTGTCCTCAGTCATTGTCTGGTCGTCCCGCGTTCCGCCTCCTCTGGCTGCGCTCGGCCCTTGTGGCCCTTCCTCG
>CAZFGZ010000274.1:0-2733 GCA_964518585.1 uncultured Dehalococcoidia bacterium
GTTTCCTCGCTAGTAGCGCCCTGTTCTGGCTGGACACGTACCACGCCGACGGCCTGCGCGTCGATGCCGTCGCCTCCATGCTCTACCTGGATTACTCGCGCAAGGCGGGGGAATGGATGCCGAACAAGTACGGGGGTCGCGAGAACCTGGAGGCGATCGCGTTTCTGCGGCGGCTGAACGAGGAGGTCTACAGGCGTCATCCCGACGTGCAGACGATCGCTGAGGAGTCCACCGCCTGGCCGATGGTCTCGCGGCCGACCGACGCAGGAGGGCTGGGCTTCGGCCTCAAGTGGGACATGGGCTGGATGCACGACACTCTACAGTACGTGGGACGCGACCCCGTCCACCGCATGTACCATCACAGCGAACTGACTTTCAGGATGATCTACGCCTTCCACGAGAATTTCGTGCTCCCCCTGTCCCACGACGAGGTGGTGCACGGCAAGGGCTCGCTCCTGGGTAAGATGCCCAAGGACGACTGGCAGAAGTTCGCGAACCTGAGGCTGCTCCTGGCCTACATGTATGCCCAGCCCGGCAAGAAGCTCCTCTTCATGGGAGATGAGTTCGGTCAGTGGCAGGAATGGCACCACGACGAGAGCCTGGAGTGGCACCTGGCACAATACGATCGCCATGCCGGCCTGCAGCGGCTGGTGGAGGACCTCAACCGGGTGTACAGGGCTGAGCCCGCACTGCACGAGCTCGATTGTGACCCGGCGGGCTTCGAGTGGATCGACGCTAACGACAGCGAGTTGAGCGTCATCAGCTTCATCCGCAAGGGAAGTCCGACGGATGACATCGTGCTCGCCGTCTGTAATTTCACCCCCACGCCTTGCCACGACTATCGGGTGGGTGTCCCGAGGGGAGGCTTCTGGCAGGAGCTTCTGAGCAGCGACGCCGCCGAGTACTGGGGCAGCGGCCACGGGAACCTCGGAGGGGCGGAGGCCGCGCCGATCGGCTTTCACGGACGCCCGTATTCGCTCAACCTGACGCTACCTCCGCTGGCCGCGGTGTTCCTCAAGAGCGAGGGACACAGCAAGTGAGCCGAAGCCGGGGGCTCAGCCTGGGCGCCAGCTACCTGGGAGACGGCCGGGCTCGGTTCGCTGTCTGGGCGCCTCTGGCCCGCAAGGTGGAGGTACATCTTCTGACCCCGCGCGACAGGCTGGTGGCGATGGAATTGGGGGAGCGGGGCTACCATCACGCGCTGGTGGATGGGGTCGAGCCGGGGAGCCTCTACGTCTATCGGCTGGAGGGAGGCAGGGAGCGGCCGGACCCGGCATCGAAGTCCCAGCCGCAGGGCGTCCACGGACCATCCGAGGTGGTCGATCCGTCTTTCGACTGGGAGGACCCGTCGTGGTCAGGCCTGTCGCTCAGGGACTACGTCATCTATGAGCTGCATGTGGGGACCTTCACGCCCGAGGGCACCTTCGAGGCCGTAACCGGCCACCTCGATGAACTGAAGGACCTGGGGGTGACGGCGATTGAGCTGATGCCCGTCGCGCAGTTCCCGGGGACGCGCAACTGGGGCTACGACGGCGCGTATCCGTTCGCGGTTCAGGACTCCTACGGCGGGCCGAAGGGTCTGATGAGGCTGGTGAACGCCTGCCACGAGCGGGGGCTGGCCGTCGTCCTGGACGTCGTGTACAACCACGTGGGGCCGGAGGGGAACTGCCTAGCCGATTTTGGCCCTTACTTCACCGACAGGTACAGGACGCCGTGGGGCGCGGCCCTCAACTTCGATGGGCCTGACAGCGATGAGGTGCGGCGCTTCTTCATCGAGAACGCGCTGTACTGGGTGACGGAGCTGCATATCGATGCCCTCAGGCTGGACGCGGTCCATGCCATCGTGGATCACTCGGCGGTGCCGTTTGTGGAGGAGCTGGCCGGGGCCGTCCACCGGCAGGCGGAGCAGCTCAACCGCCGGGTCCACGTCATCGCCGAGAGCGACCTCAACGACGCCCGGCTGGTCCGGCCGCCCGAGATGGGTGGCTACGGCCTGGACGCGCAGTGGAACGAGGACTTCCATCACTCGCTCCAGGCGCTCCTCACGGGGGAGCGGACCGGCTACTACCAGGACTTCGGCGGGCTTAGGGAGCTTGCAGAGGCGTTCACGGAAGGCTTCGTCTACTCGGGCCAGTACTCCCCGTACAGGTGCCGTCGGCACGGCAGCTCCTCGCGTGACGTGCCCGGCGAGAGGTTTGTCGTATTCGCCCAGAACCACGACCAGGTGGGCAATCGCATGCTGGGAGAGCGGCTGAGCCGGCTTGTCTCGTTCGAAGGGCTCAAGCTGGCGGCGGGAGCCGTGCTGCTCTCGCCGTGCATCCCGCTGCTGTTCATGGGTGAGGAGTACGGGGAGACGGCGCCCTTCCAGTACTTCATCAGCCACTCGGACGCGGCGCTGGTGGAGGCGGTGCGACGTGGCCGGCGCGAAGAGTTCTCAGCCTTCGCCTGGCAGGGCGAGCCGCCGGACCCTCAGGACGAGGGGACGTTCTTGCGATGCAGGCTGAACCGAAATCTCCGGGGGGAGGGTGAGCACAGAACGCTTTCGGAGATCTACAGGGAGCTGATTCGGCTCCATAGGACGGTTCCGGCCCTGGCGGACCTGAGCAAGGAGCAGATGGAGGTGCAGGGCTACGAGAAGGAGCAGGTCCTGTTCCTTCGGCGGTGGAGCGGGAAGAGCGAGGTCTTCGCCCTCTTGAACTTCAGCGACGCGAAGGCTACCGTTGCGCTACGACT
>CAZFGZ010000275.1:0-2725 GCA_964518585.1 uncultured Dehalococcoidia bacterium
GTCCATGTATGTCTCGAACCACATGTACTCGGTCTTGGCGGTCTGGCCGAGGTTGGCAATGTAGCCGCCCGCGCGGTAGGGCCTGCCGGCCAGCACCGGCCCGTTGACGTTGCGGAGCTCGAAGGCGCCGTAGAGCCCCACGACCGCCGGGTCCCTGCGCCCCTGAAGGTAAGCGTAGCACGGCTCTCTTATTGTCGTCACCAGGTTCGCGGTTGTCGGCACAGCCCCGCCCCAGGGGGAGTCGCCCCGGTACCAGGGGAGCGGGTCGGTGGTGGACTCCAGCCGCTGGTCGATCTGCTCCTGAGTGACGCTCACCTCGACCTCCGGGAACTGGTCGCCGACGGAGGAGTCGGCCAGGATGCGGAGCTCGCCCGGCGGGAAGCGGTCCAGGTCGCGGGCGAGGAGCGCGGACGGCTCACGGGGATCGCCGACGGCGGCTGTGCCCTCGCAGATGCGGTTGCCGTTGGGGCGCTCGGCCCAGACCTGCACCTGGACATCGGATGCGCCAGCGGGAGGCACGGCAACGGTGACCCGCACCTCCTCTCTGTCGAGGGTGGCCTCTACGAAGTAGAGGGAGAGGTTGCCGTGCTCGAACCAGCGCTGGCCGAAGGCCTTCAGGAGGAGCGGGGGAAAGAGCTCGGAGTGAATGGACCCCGACACGAGGCCTCCACTGAATCCGAGCCGCTGCGCGGAGGCGGGGTCATGGATGCTGCCTTTGTTCTGCTCGTGCGCATTGGCCGGACGCCGCCACTGCCCGATGTAGAGGCCGTCCCGCTCATCGATCTCGTCGATGATCCGCTGAATCGCTGCGGTCATGGCTCGTACCTCCTAGATCGCTGCCTCCGGCCGGCGGATGAACAGCGTCCTGCCTGAGTAGGATGATAGCACGTCGCGGGCGGCGGTCTCCAGGGAGCCCTCGGCGGGAGATGAGCGAAGCACTAGAGCAGGGCAGGCATATGTTATGATTCGTGCACGGAATCGACACCCTGTGCCGTCCTTACACGGAGACAGAGGGACGCCGGCGCGAGCGATCCTTTGAGTGCGCCTGGCGCGGGAGTTCGGCGCTGCCAGGGCCGGGATCGCCGACGCGGCGCGCCCGGAGAACCCGAAGGAGTAAGCAATGGACGAGACCGTAGTGAAGACGACTGCGGGGAGCATCTGTGGCACGGTGGAGCGAGGCGTCTTTGCCTTCAAAGGCGTGCCGTACGGCGCTCCGACCGGCGGCAATCGCCGTTTCCTGCCACCGCTGCCAGCCGAGCCGTGGACAGGTGTGCGCTACACCACCGACTATGGGCCGATTTGCCCGCAGACAGGAGCACTGGTCGACTGGGATGCGGCCGCGGTTGACGAGCGCATCATGGGGCTCATCAGACACCTGCCGCAGAGCGAGGACTGCCTGGTGCTGAACGTATGGACGCCAGGCATAGGGGACGGCGGGAAGCGCCCGGTCATGGTGTGGCTGCACGGTCGCGGCTTTGCGCAGGGCGCCGGTTCGGAGACGACATACAACGGCGCCGCACTGGCCAAACGTGGTGACGCAGTCGTCGTCACGATAAACCACCGGTTGAACGTCTTCGGCTACCTGCACCTGGCGGACATCGCCGGTGAGGCGTTTGCCGGGTCGGGCATCGCCGGATTGCTGGATGTGGTGTTAGCCCTGGAGTGGATCCGGGACAACATCGAAGCCTTCGGGGGCGACCCCGGAAGGGTGATGATCTTCGGCGAGTCCGGGGGCGGCAGCAAGGTCAGCCATCTACTGGCTATGCCTTCGGCAAAGGGCCTGTTCCATCGTGCCGTTGTTCAGAGCGGCCCGGGATTGCGAGGCGTAGAGCCCAAGGATGGCACGGACCTGGCCGAACGTCTGCTGGCGAAGCTGGATATCAAGGCAAACCAGATCGACAAGCTCCAGGCACTACCGGCGCAGCAACTGCTGGATGCCGTGAACAAGCTACCCCCGGTACCGGGCCCCGCCGTCGTGATGATCGGTCCCAGCGGGGCAATCATGGGGTTCTCCCCGGTAGTGGATGGGCATTACCTCCCGGTCCATCCATTCGACCCCGTGGCGGCGCCGACGGCGGCAGACGTTCCGCTCATGATCGGGTGCAATCGGGACGAATCCGCGCTCTTCCTGGCCGCCGACCCCCGGCGCCGCAAGCTCGAAGAAAGAGAGCTGCGCGAGCGCCTGGCGCCCTTCCTCGGCGACAGGACGGAGCAAGTAATCAGCATCTACAGGGAGACGCGCCCCGATGCCACGCCCTGGGACCTGCTGATCGGGATCACGAGTGACGGATTCCGGCGGGCGTCTATCGCACTCGCGAAACGCAAGGCAGCGGGCGGCAAGGCCCCGGTCTATGTGTACCTGTTCACCTGGGAATCCAACTACCTCGGGGGGCTCTTCAAGGCATGCCACGCTCTTGAGATCCCGTTCGTGTTTGACAATGTCGACTATATGCCCCTGACCGGCACTCGACAGGACAAATACGAGCTGTCCGACATGATGAGCGAGACGTGGCTTGCCTTCGCCCGCAACGGAGACCCGAATCACCCCGGGATTCCAAAATGGACACCCTATACCGCCGATAATCGGGCAACGATGATCTTCGACGTTCCGTGCCGAGTAGAGATAGACCCGTATCGCGAGGAGCTCGATGCCTGGAGAGGCATCGAACCGCGTCGATAGAATAGCCGCATCAGGAGGCTAGCATGGGGACGTTCGATTCGGACG
>CAZFGZ010000276.1:0-2713 GCA_964518585.1 uncultured Dehalococcoidia bacterium
GGCTACTCCTCGCCCTTGAAGGGCTCCTTGAGGACGACCTTCACGCCGGCGATGGTGCCGGTCACCGCCTTCCGGACCTGCTCGACAGCCGTGGAGCTGACATCGCCAGCAGCCTTGAGGGCTCCCGTGGCCGCTGCCGAAGCAGCCTCCTCTGCATCAAGGCCTAGCTCCTTGGCGCCAACGATGGCTCCTTCGACAGCGCCTTTGGCGGCTGCCCCCACGTCGCCCCCCACTTCGGCGGTCGTCTTCACGACAGCGCTGGCGCTGATGCCGATCGTGTCCATGGTCTCGGTGCTCACTTCCCTGGTACCACGCAGCACTCCAAGCATGGCGCCCTTGGCGGCACTGCCGATGTCGCCGCCGACTGCCGCGGTGCCCTGGATGGCCCCACGGACCACGTCCGTCACGGCGGAGGTCAAAGCCGCCCCTACCGCGCCCGTCTTCTGGATGGTGTTGACTAGGGTGCCGCTCACTGTGTCTACCACGGCGTCGGTTATCTCGCCCACGCCGCGGATAGCGTCGATGATGCCACCCTTTACCGACTCGACGATACCCTTCCGCTCCTCCGTCATACAGTCGCCTCCTTTCTATCGCAATCCATTTCCCGAATCATACATGTCGAACTTTGCTCCACTTATGATCGTCGCGTGATCCTAGCAAGGCTGTGATCGCTTGTCAAGCGCAGCGGACAGGAGCGAACCCGCCGCCCTGGATACAGCGAGAAGGCGGAATATGGCGCATAGAACCTTGCTCTATGCCATGGGCGGCACCGTTAGCGCCAAAGCTAGTTACCCGCCTCCTCCTCGGCCCGCGCCTGCTCCGGCGGCCCGGGCTGGAACGGCGGCGGTTCGGTGGCCTTCTCCGCCCTAGCTAGTCGCGGACCTACCTCTGTCGCCTTGGCGCCGTGAGTCACCAGCACGCAGTGGGGGAAGGGGATCTCGATTCCCTCCTCATCGAAGGCCTTCTTCAGGCGCTTGCGCATCTCGCCCATGACGTCCCACTGGCGGATGGGCTGGGTCTCGCCCAGGATCTTGATCTCGATGCCGGAGTCGCCGAAGTCGTCCACCCTCAGGGCGCGAGGCGCGCCGATGATGAGCGGCCCGAACTCGGGGTCCTGGGCCAGCTCCTCGCCCACGCGGTCGATGACCGCCATGACCCGCTCCAGGTCCTCGCCGTAGGCCACGCTCACGTTCATGTTGACGCGCGACCACTGGCGGGTGAGGTTGCTGGAGACAGCGACCTCGCCGTTGGGGATGCTGTGGACGGCGCCCTCCAGGTCGCGCAGGATGGTGCGGCGCAGGTTCACGTCCTCGACCAGGCCGCCGACGCCGGCGATGTTGACGACGTCGCCCTTCCCGTACTGATTCTCCACCAGGATGAACATGCCGTTGATCATGTCCTTGACCAGGCTCTGGGCACCGAAGCCCACGGCCAGGCCGAGCAGCCCGGCACCGGCCAGCAGCGCGCCGATGTTGACGCCGAACTCCGGCAGGATGGTGAGCAGCCCGATGAGCACCGCCACGAGCAGGATGGTGCGGTAGATGACGTGGCCGAGGGTGTCGACCCTCTTCTCGATCTCCACCTCCGGCTCGCCCTCCATCTGCCTGGCCACGGTGGCGCGCACGGCGGGGTCGATGACGTGGCGCAGGATGCGCAGGGCCACGTAGATGGCCAGGGCGATGAGAATGACGCGCAGGCCGTGCGTCCAGATGGTCTCCGACCAGCGGTCCCAGTCTACGTCGCTGAAGGGGTTGCTCATGTTGGCCTCCTTTCCCCTCTACGGTCAGTCAAGAATGCAAAATTGAGGGCGATGAAAAAGCCTGCCACCGACTCGGCCACGTCGCACGCCGCCCCCGGCGGCGGCTCGCGGCCTCAACGTTCTGATCTGGGGGGACACCCCCCAGGCCCCCCGACCCGCTGCGCGCGGGCGGAGTGCTCAGACGGGCAAGGCTGAGGGCAGAAACCTTGGGCGCCAAGCGCCCTGTACCCCCGACTGACGAAGTTCCTCAACGGCCCCCGAGAGTCGCCCCATTATAGCGGGGAGGGCGGCGGCAGCAGCAAACGGGGCGCGACGGTTGGCTGCCGTTGCGCGGCACGAAGGGCCACTCGCGCAGGTCAGGTGGTTCTGCCCACCCGCCCGCCCGTGAGAAGTATTTGGAATCTGGGGGACACCCCCAGACCCCCGGCCCGCTTCGCGGGCGAGGAATGCCCGGACTGGAAAGGGTGAGGGCGGTAACCTTGGGGGCCGCGCCCGTGCCGCGTCCCCGGCGAGGATGGGGCTAGGCCGACACCCGCTCGAGGGGGGCGAAGCTCAGCAGGAGCTTCTTGATGCCCGCGTCGCCCTGGAAGGCGACGACGACCTCCTGGTCGGAGCCGGTGACCGTGCAGCTCACGACGATGCCCTCGCCGAAGCGGTCGTGGCGGACGCGCTCGCCGGCGGCGAAGGCGGCTTCGCCGGGGACGGCGGGCTCCTTGCGGAGGCGGCTGGGGCCACGCAGCACGGCCTCGGCCTCCTCCTGGACCGCCTCCCGTCTCGCCACCAGGTCGGGCGGCAGGTCCTTCAGGAAGCGCGAGGCGGGGTTGGCGGCACTCATGCCCATGAGGTGCCGGCGGAAGGCCCGCACCATGTAGAGGCGCTCCTTGGCCCGCGTCATGCCCACGTAGCAGAGGCGGCGCTCCTCCTCCATCTGGGCGGGGTCGTCGTAGGAGCGGA
>CAZFGZ010000277.1:0-2710 GCA_964518585.1 uncultured Dehalococcoidia bacterium
CAGTGAGAAAGTTGTGGACGGTGGCCGCGCCGGAGGCCAGGGCGTTCAGGATGGCCGCCCGGTGCGAGATAGACTTGTCGCCCGGCACCCGTACGGCGGCGCGGAGCTTGGCGGGGGCACGGATCGTTCGTTCCATAGGCGCCTGCGGCGCTCAGCGCTCGCGGAGTCGCCGCTCGAGCTCCTCCCGGTCCAGCTTCCGGCGCTCCTCCATCGCCTTCCCCATGTCCTTCGCCCGGCGCAGCCAGTGCTCGCCGATGAGAAACGAGAGCATGCGCTCGCCGGAACTCATCGTGTCCGCCTCGGCACCGGCGGCGGGTCGAAGCTCCAGCGGGCGCTCCAGGAACTTCTCGCGATCCATCTGGGCCCTGGCGAAGGTCTTGAACAGCGCCTCGTCATCCCCCTGGATCAGCTCCTTGTAGCGAGCGATCTCGCTGCTGAAGCGGTCCAGCCAGTGCAGGAGGTTCTCCCGGTTCGTGAAACAAATGTCGTGGCTCATCTCCGGGTCGGTCGAGGCGAGGCGCGTGAGGTCGCGGAAGCCGCCCGCGGCCAGGCCGGCCATGTCGGGCCAGGCCTGGCTCTGGCTGGCCAGGGTGAACAGAGCGCTCGAGAGGACCAGGGGCAGATGGCTCACGGCGGCCACGTAGGTATCATGCTCCCCGGGGTCGATGAACACGGGCCGCGCGCCCACGACCTCGGCCAGGGCTATCACCGACTTCACCGCCCGCTCCTCTGCCCTCACCGAGGGCGTGATGCAGTAGGGGGCGCCGTCGAAGAGCCCCGCCTCGGCGGCCTCGATCCCCGAGTGCTCCTTGCCCGCCATCGGGTGTCCGCCGACGAAGTGGACGTGCTCGGGCAGCAGTTCCTCCGCCCAGCCCATGACAGGGACCTTCGCGCTCCCGGTGTCGGTCACCACGCAGCCCTCGGGCAGCTCCGAAGCGATCTCCTCCATCACGGTTCGGATGCTGAGGATCGGCGTGGCGATGACCACCAGGGAGGCCTCGCGGACCGCCGAGCGGGGGTCGCGCGCGCTGCGGTCGATGGCGCCGGCGCGCTGCGCCTTGCCCCCGATCCCCCATCCCTTGTCGTAGCCCACCACCACCAGGTCGGCCAACCCGGCCCTCTTGAGGGCCATGCCCAGCGAGCCCCCGATCAGCCCCAGCCCGATGATGGCTACGATGTGCTGCCGCTTAGCCTCCACCGCTCTCTCCTAGCAGGCCTCGTCGGCCGCCCTCAACAGTTGCAGCCGCGAGTCCACCCCCTCATCGCTTTCTTGAAGACGGATCAGCCGCACCACCTCCGGCGCGCTGCCGGCGGCGGCGGCCATCTCGGCGCCGCGCTCCGGATGGTGCACGCATCGCCACAGGGCCTGCCGCCACCCCGCTCCCTCCTCAGCCGCCAGCCGGTCGAGCAACGCGGGCGCGCCCGCCCCGAGCAGCACGTACGCGACCCGGTGCCACAGGCTGATCCGGCCCTTGCCCACGTCGTGCAGAAGGGCCGCCGTGAGCAGGGCGGCGTCCTGATGCCCCTGCCGTCTCAGGGTGCGGTACACGTCCAGCCCATGGCGCTGGTCGCGCAGGGTCATCGATTCGAACAGCCGCTGCTCGCCCGCGCTGAGTAGCGAGGCAAGCTCGGCCCGCTCCTCGGCCGGCACCCGCGGCCGCAGCGAGCCCACGAATTGGCGCGTTCTGTAGGCCGCGCGAGTGATCCCCACGTCACACCCCCGTCAGCACGCGGGTGATGCCCTCCACGGCGGGGACCATCACCTGCGAGAGCGGGTTGATCCCGGTCAGGAAGGGAAGCGCCAGCAGGCCGATCAGAACGGCCGGGCCGTACCGCTCCAGCTCGGCCACGCTGCGAGACATGTCCGGCGGCAGGATGCCGACGGCGATCCTGAACCCGTCGAGAGGGGCCAGCGGGATCAGGTTGAAGACCGCCAGGATGACGTTCAGCAGAACGGCCGAACCCAGGAACAGCCCGACATAGTCCTGGAACTCCCACCCGGACACGCTCAGGACCACGGCAAAGGGGTTGTGCCAGGGCAGCCAGCCCACCTTGATGGGCACGGCCAGCAGGCTGGCGATCACCAGATTGGAGAAGGGGCCGGCCGCCGCCACCGTCGCCATGCCCGCCCTTGGACCGTTGCGCAGGGCATATGGATTGAAGGGCACCGGCTTGCCCCAACCGAAACCGATCAGGAACAGCATCGCGGTCCCCGCCGGGTCCAGGTGCACCGCCGGGTTCAGCGAAAGCCTGCCCAGCCGCTGCGCCGTGCGGTCGCCCAGGGCATAGGCCGCGAGGCCGTGGCTGAACTCGTGAAGAACGATGCCCAGGAGCAATGCCGCCAGCACAGAGCCGAAGAACGCCAGGAATAGAGGCACGCTGATATCTAGAAGGTCCAGATAACGAAGTATCACGGCCCCATACCCACTCCTGGCTACGGCTCATTATAGCACAGGCCACCTCCCGCCTCGCTACCGAGGGGCCGCCAGCGACCGCCCAACGGCGCCACAGGCAGGGGTAGCCCCACCGACGTACCGGACGAGCACACAGGCGGCTCCGCCCCCAAGGTCTCTGCCCCAAGCCTTGCCCGTCCGAGGATCGCCTCCGCGCGCAGCGCGGCGCGCGGCCTGGGGGGTGTCCCCCCAGACTACTACGCAGAGGCCGCGAGCCGCCGCCGCGCCCGGCGGCGTGCGACGTGGCCCGACCGGCG
>CAZFGZ010000278.1:0-2701 GCA_964518585.1 uncultured Dehalococcoidia bacterium
TCGCCGGCATCTCGCTGGTGGTGGGCGGCATCGGCATCATGAACATCATGCTGGTTTCCGTCACCGAGCGGACGCACGAGATCGGCATCCGCAAGGCGGTTGGCGCCAGCAGGGGAGACATCCTCCTCCAGTTCGTCATCGAGGCGATTATCGTGACGCTCGCGGGAGGAGCGCTCGGCGTGATCGGGGGAGTCGCCATGGCGGAGATCGTCAACGGCCAGGATTTCGGCACCGGGTCGCCCGTGACCACGGTCGTGGCCCCGTGGAGCATCTTCGTCGCGTTCGGCGTGGCGGTAGCGATCGGACTCTTCTTCGGGATCTATCCCGCGTTCCGGGCCTCCCGCCTCGACCCGATTGAGGCGCTCCGCGCGGAGTGAGCGGACAGCACGCCCACGGGGTGTCGAGCGCCGGCACTTCGTGGTGAATCCTGGAATCGGCTGCAAATAGACTGTCGGAGAGAGGAGAGTTGTTCATGGCAAGGCGAAGGTGGCAGGTATGGGCGCGCGTCGCGCTGGTGGCTGCGGCGGGGGCTGCCGTGATACTCGCCCAGGCCTGCGGCGGTGGATCGGCGGGCGTGGATGCGACCCCGACGGCGAAGCCCCTGCCGGCCTCTGCCCCTGGTGACGCGACGCCTGCCCCGGGCGAGCTTATCGCTCCCCCGGGCGGAGGCGCGCCCGGGCAGTTGTTCGGGATCGGCGGTGCGACTGAGGAGTTCGCCGGGTTCCTGGGCATCTCTCAGGAGCAGCTCGAGGCCGATCTCAGCGCGGAAGGCGCGACACCCGGAAGCGTCGCGGAGGCGCACGGCCGCACGCGCGAAGAGCTGAAGTCCTTCTTCATCGAGCAGGTGCAGACTAGCCTCGACGAGGCCGTCGCCGCCGGGACCATGTCTCAGGAGCAGGCCGACAGCCTGGCCGAGGACCTCGCTTCGCGCATCGACGACATCATTGAAGGTAACATGCGGGCAGGAGGCGCGCCCGGGCAGTTGTTCGGGATCGGCGGTGCGACTGAGGAGTTCGCCGGGTTCCTGGGCATCTCTCAGGAGCAGCTCGAGGCCGATCTCAGCGCGGAAGGCGCGACACCCGGAAGCGTCGCGGAGGCGCACGGCCGCACGCGCGAAGAGCTGAAGTCCTTCTTCATCGAGCAAATGCAGACCAGCCTCGACGAGGCCGTCGCCGCCGGATCGATGTCAAAGGAGGATGCCGACAGCATGATCGAGGATCTTGCGTCCCGTATTGACGACATCATCGACGGGAACGCGTCATTTGGCCCACCCGGGCAACCGCCAGCCGGCCCCTGACGTTCAAGGGAAGGGGAACGACAAGCGGAACAGGGCTGGCATGACCGCCGAGTCTGACCCGGCCGGTCCGTATCAACCGCCCAGGGTGCTCGCGTCCCGGTCGACCGGAGGGAGGTGGATTATGGCAGCGCTCCAGAGGGGCTGTGTGACGCCGGAAGTCAGGAGACTGGCGTCCCACCGGGAGCCCAGCGCTGACAAGGGAGATAGGCTACAATGCCGCCATCACTGGCTAATTGAGAGCCCCAAAGGCCCCGCCTGCAGAGGCATCTGTAAGCTTTGCGGGGCGGAGAGGCAATTCCAAAGCTCCAGTGACGTCTACTGTTCGGATGACATCTACATCCTGGATGACACCTACGTCCCCAGGCCGGCGGCCTGATGGAGCGGATTGTGTGGGGCACGCCGCCGCGGCTCCTGGCGGCACCACTCTACACTGTCGCGCTCAAGGCAGAAGGTTCTCCTCGCAGTCCCGCAGCCGGCGGCTGAGCACAGGGAGAATGCCGAGCGCTACCTCTGGGCTGCTCCTGACCAGGCCCAGGAAATCCCAGCGCACCAGCACGAGGCATTCGCAATCGCTCACGGCGCGCACGCTTGCGACGCGCGGGAAGCCGTCCAGCAGGGCCATCTCCCCGAAGAAGTCTCCCTCGCCCAGGTGGCCTATCACCTGTTCGCCCTTTTGCCCCTGCCGCTTCACGACTTCAGCTTCGCCCTTGCATAGCACGTAGAAGGTCGAGGCGTCCTCGCCTTCCGTCACGAGCAGCTCGCCCGGCGCAAACTGGCGGACTTTCGCTGAGCGGGCGAGGGTGTCGAGGATGTCCCTCTTGAGATCCGAGAAGAGTGGTGCCCTGGCCAACGCCTCCCTAGCTTCCATCACGCTCTCCTTTCTGCGGTCACTCTCACGTCAGGACGGATACCCCGGTGGCTGCCGGGGATACCATCGGGATTCTCTGGTCGTCGGCTCTAGAGGATAGCATACACCGTGTAGCCAACCCAGTTCGGCGCGAGCTTGGCGACGCCCACCGCCACGATCCGGTTCAGCCAGCCGTACTTCTCCGACGCGGTCTCGAAGACCGGCGTCGTCCGGAAATAGTACTCTGAGGGGTCGACGGCCTCGCCCTGTAGCGCCCGCTGCACCACCTCGGGCGGCCCGTGCACGATGCCCCGATAGTACATGTAGATGAGGTGGCCGTCGTCGGTGCGTATCGTGGCCCGGACATCCAGCTCGCCCGCTCCGTCGGGGCGGATGAGAAGCCAATCGCCTCCCCCGGGGAGCACCTCACCCTTCACCTTCGGGCCCTCAAAGGTGCCGCCCTTCACGTAGTGGATCTGCCGGTTGCCGTGGGGCGTCGCTCCCACGTTCAGCGGCTCCTCCAGGTCCACGCTCACCTCGCCCAGAAGCTCACTCTT
>CAZFGZ010000279.1:0-2698 GCA_964518585.1 uncultured Dehalococcoidia bacterium
CAGAAGCACTCCCGCAGCGACTATGAGGCAGTATCCGACTTTGAAGGCTATTTCTCCTCCGCCTTGTTGAAGGCTGCCTCGAAGGCCCGCACCGTGCAACGCC
The DNA here is from genome assembly GCA_964518585.1 of uncultured Dehalococcoidia bacterium. Classification (GTDB taxonomy): domain Bacteria; phylum Chloroflexota; class Dehalococcoidia; order DSTF01; family CAZFGZ01; genus CAZFGZ01. The sequence continues at coordinate 104 of CAZFGZ010000279.1, forward strand.
TCGACCAGAGCTACAGTCCCCGCATACGCCAGGAGCGATCCAGCCCCGAAGGGTACTACAACAGCTATTGGGAATAGCACTGCCTTTCTCATGGCTGGCAAGCCTCCTCGGGGATCGGTGGACGCAAGGGTCACCGCCTACAGGATCCGGAGCAGGACCGGGATCAGCAATGCCAGGAGGAGGATGAGGGAGATCAGCCAGATGACCCAGCGGGCCAGGGGAAACAGCCGGCTGGGGCGCCCCAGGCCGGCGTAGGGCGCGGCCTCCGAGAGGTCGTGGTCGGGGTGGGAGGGGTCGGTGGGCTCCAGCTCCCAGGGCTCCTCCTCGTCCCAGTCCTCCTGGTCGTTCTCCTCGTTCCACTCCCGCTCGTCCATGATGGCCTCTAGACCTTGTCAAACTGGGGCTGTCGCTTCTCCAGGAAGGCTTTGACGCCCTCGGCGTGCTCGGGGGAGCTCTGGCAGATGCCGAGGCCGTCCGCCTCCTGGCGCTCCGCCTCGGCCAGGTCGGAGGTGAGGCCGCGGTGGATGACCGCCTTGGCCAGGCCCAGGATGCGCGTGGGCCCCTGAGCGATGACCGAGGCCATGGCCATCGTCTCCTCGATGAGCCGGTCGTGGGGCACCACCTTGTTGACCAGGCCGATGGACAGCGCCTCCTCCGCGTCGATGATGCGGCCCGTGAACACCAGCTCCTTGGCCTTCGCCAGCCCGACGATGCGCGACAGGAAGAAGCTGCTGCCGAACTCGGGGATGAGGCCGACGCGGGCGAAGATGAAGCCGATGCGGGCGCGATCCGAGGCGATGCGGATGTCGCAGGGAAGGGTCAGGGTGGCTCCCAGCCCCACTGCGGGCCCGTTGATGGCGGCGATGGTGGGCGTCCTCATGTTGAACATGAGCTGAGGGGCACTCTCCGACGTGGCGGCGGTGACTCGCGGCCCCTTCTGCTGGATGGCGTCCAGAAAGGCGTTGACATCGGCGCCGGAGCAGAAGGCGCGCCCGGCGCCGGTGAGGACCACGCAGCCGACCTGTGGGTCGTCCTCGGCCTGGTGGAGGGCCTGCAATGACTCCTGCATCGTCTCGACGCCGACGGCGTTTAGGACCTCCGGGCGATTCAGGGTGATGGTGGCGACGCGGTCGGCGACGTCGTAGAGGATGGTGTTGAAGGGCATGGCCTGGTTCCTTTCGCACGGCTGGCAGGGGGATCGCTCCCTAGATCTCCCCTCGGAACTCCTGGTAGAGGCGCTGGACGTTGAGGAGGGCCCGCTCGGGCTCGACCCAGGTCGCGTAGGGGCCCAGCCGGAGGCTGCGAGCGGCCTCCTCCTCGCTCCGACCGGCGGCGAAGGCCCGGCGCGCATGCCGCCGGACCAGCGCCAAGTAGTCGCGCATGAGCCGGAGGTCCTCTTTGCCGCCGACGGGGCCGTGGCCGGGCACGATGGTGTCAACCTCCATGGCGGCGACCCGGTCGGCCACGCGGATCCAGCTGCTGATGTGGCCCTCGAAGCCGAGGGGGGTCACGTAGTGGAAGGCGATGTCCCCGGCGAAGAGGAGGCGGTCGGCCGGCAGATGGACCAGGACGTCGCCCAGGGTGTGGCCCAGGCCGAAGTGAAGGAGCTCCACCTCGCGGTTGCCCAGGTGGATGTTCATCTGCTGGTGGAAGGTGAAATCGGGCAGCCGGAGGACGGCGCCCTCGACCTCGGCCATGAAGTGGGGCACGAGCGGGCGCAGGCGCTCCGCTGGGATGCCGACGCGCCGCATCTCCCGGCGCGCGCTGACGTGGCTGACCACATCTGCCTCCGGGAAGAGGGCGTTGCCCATCGTATGGTCGATGTGATGGTGGGTGTTGATGAGGTAGCGCACGGGCTTGGAGGTGACACGGCGGATCTGCGCCTGGAAGTCGCGGGTCATGGAGGGGGTGAAGAGGGCATCGATCGCCAGGGCGATCTCGTCGCCCACGATGAGCCCGGCGTTGGAGATGCACAACCCTCCGCCGGCCTGCACGTAGGCGAAGGCGTTGCCGGCCACCTCGATGAGGCCGGTCCGCCAGGGGGTCGGAGCGGTCATTTCGATGGCCCCCGGCGGCCGCGCAGGAGGAGGGTCATTGCGGCGAGGGCGCCCGCCGCCAGCGCGAGGCGCCGCCAGAACAATGGGTGGATGAGGATGGGGTCGGAGGCGATGCTCCGCACCTCCTCGGCGGTGCGCTCGCCGCGCACCACGCTCTCGACGATGGCGAGGCAGTCCTCCACCACGAGCTGGCGAAAGGCGTTGCCGAGCTCCGCCGAGGCGACGGAGGGATTGCCGTCGTAGGTGACCTGGTGTCCTCCGTAGCCGAAACGCGCATTCAGCACCCAGCCGATGCCGCCGGTGAGGCTGTTCACCAGCAGCTCGAGCCTGGCGGCCCTCTCGGGCTCACCGCGCCGCCTGAGCAGCCAGGCGAGAGGCTTGCCGAGCAGAGCCCGCGGGGGAAACGAGGGTGGGCCGTCCCGGTCGAGCTGGCGGTACGCTGGGTCAACGAGTTCGCCTCGCTCGGCAAGCGCGAAGGAGGTTTCCCAGATGGCCGCGTGCTCGCCGCCGCCGATGGCGGCCTGCTCGTCGTCGGTCA
>CAZFGZ010000280.1:0-2696 GCA_964518585.1 uncultured Dehalococcoidia bacterium
CTGCGGGGCTTGACAGTTGCGGCGAACTGGGGAGACAATTGATACGAGGTCTCATTATGCCTTCATGGAGCCTCGATCAGATAGCCCGGCGGCTGGCGGCGGCGGGGCATCGTCTCACCCGGACGCGGCGGGCCGTGGTCGGCGCGGTCCTGGAGTCGCCCGCGCACTTCACCGTGGAGGAGGTTGGGCGGGCCGTCCCTCGCGTCGGCCGGGCCACTGTCTTCCGCACGATGAAGCTGCTGCAGGAGATGGGCGTGGTCTGTCGCGTGCTCATGGAGGATGGGAGCCTGCACTACCGGCTGTCCACGCGGGGGCACCATCACCATCTGGTGTGCACGAGCTGCGGCCATGTGGAGGACTTCTTCGACGGGGAGATCCGCCGGCTCATCGATGAGCTGGGTCAGAGCACGAACTATCGCATCGACGGTCACTGGCTGGACGTGCACGGCCGGTGCCAGGACTGCGTTGCCCTGGAGGAGGCGGCGCGATGAGAGCGTCTTCTCCTCTCAGTCTCGGTGAGACGCAGTCTCGAGGCTCCGCCTCAGGGAGCTCCTGCATGATGCGCCGGGCCATCGCAGCGCTACTCTTCCTGGCGTTGCTGGCCGTGGGCGCGATCATCGCCTCCGCCTGTCAGGAGGAGGAAGAGGGGGAAGGCGGCGTCCGGGTGCTCACCAGCATCGAGGTCTTCGCAGACCTAATCCGCAACGTTGCCGGTGATCGGGCGCAGGTCACGGCTCTCGTCCCGTCGGACGCGGACCCGCACACCTACGAGCCCTCCCCGCGCCAGGTCGTGGATGTCACCGAGGCGGACCTGGTTCTCCTCAACGGGCAGGGCTTTGAGGAGTCGCTGGGGGACATCATCGAGAACAACGTGCGCGAGGGCGTGCCGGTCGTCGAGATGTCGGAGGGCCTGCCGACCATAGACGGCGACCACGAGTTGGGCAATCCCCACTTCTGGCTGAACGTCCGGCACGCGATGCACTACGTAGAGGTGGCCCGTGACGGCCTCATCAGGATCGATCCGCAGGGAGAGGAGGAGTACCGCGCCAACGCTGAGGCGTATCTGGCCGAGCTGAGCGCCCTCGACGAGGAGGTGGCGGAGAAGATGGCATCCATCCCGCCCGACCGGCGCAAGATCGTCATGCACCACGACGCCTTCCCCTACTTCGCTGAGCGCTACGGGTTGGAGGTGGCTGCCTTCGTGGTGGAGTCGCCGGGGCGGGAGCCCAGCGCCGGGGAGGTCGCGCAGTTGACCAAGGACATCGAGTCGCTGGAGCTGCCGGCCGTGTTCAAGGAGCCGCAGTTCAGGTCTCCCATCCTGGAGATGGCGGCGGAGGAGGCCGGCGTAGAGCTCTGCACTCTCTACACGGGGGCGCTGGACGAAGAGATCGACACATACGTGAAGCTCATCCGCTACGACGCGGACGAACTGGTCCGCTGCCTGGGCGGGCAGGAGGGGGCGTTCTCAGTGAGCGGCTCCGCGCAGAACGTGGAGGGCCTATGACCGTCACACAGCAGGAGCGACCTCCCGCCTCGGTCGGGGCGGCGGTCTCGGCCCGCGGCCTCTGGGCCGGCTACGACCGCAGGCCGGCCCTGGAGGACGTCGAGTTCAGCGTGCCCGTCGGGAGCGTCGTGGGTCTGGTCGGGCCCAACGGCTCGGGCAAGTCCACTCTCCTCAAGGTTATCCTGGGGCTGCTGCGACCCTGGCGGGGCGAGGTATCCGTTTTCGGAAGGCCGGTGAGCGAGGTGCGACCGCGGGTGGCCTACACCCCCCAGGCCGAGCTGGTGGACTGGCAGTTCCCCGTGACCGTCGCCGACGTGGTCATGATGGGGCGCTACGGCCGTCTGGGTCCACTTCGCCGGCCGGGTCTCAGGGACCGCGAGGCGGTCCGGCGGGGCCTGGAGCAGGTGGGCCTGGCGGAGCTCGAGGGACGCCAGATCGGCGAGCTCTCCGGCGGCCAGCAGCAGCGCATGCTGGTGGCCCGCGCCCTCGCCCAGGAAGGCGACCTGCTGCTCCTGGATGAGCCGATGATCGGCCTGGACGTCAACGCGCAGCACGAGCTCCTGGACCTCTTCGAGCGGCTGCGCGGTGAAGGGAAGACCCTCCTCGTCGCCACGCACGATCTCACCTGTGTCGCCGAGTGCTTCGACGCCGCCCTCCTCCTGAACCGCAGGATCGTCGCTCAGGGGAAGCCGGAGGAGGTCTTCACGCAGGACCTGCTGAACGAGGCCTACGGCAGCCACATGATGCTCCTGCCCGTCGAGGGGGGCGTCTACGGGGTGCATCACCGCTATGGCTGATCTCTGGAGCTGGCTCTCAGAGCCCTACCAGTTCGCCTTCATGCAGCGGGCTCTCATGGCGCTGGTCATCGTCAGCATCGTCAGCTCGGTCGTCGGGGCCTTTGTGGTGCTGAAGGGTCTGGCCTTCATCGGCGACGCGGTGGCCCACGCCTCCTTCGCGGGGGTGGCGGCGGCCTTCGTGATGGGGGCGTCCATATACATCGGCGCGATAGTGGCGGGAGTGCTGACGGCGCTGGCTATCGCCTTCGTCAGCCGCCGGGCGCGGCTGAGCTTCGATACGTCCATCGGCATCATCTTCGTGGGCGCCTTCGCCCTGGGCATCGTCATCATCAGCCACGAGAACCGATACACCGTGGACCTGTTCAGCTTCGTCTTCGGCAGCATTCTGGGCGTGG
>CAZFGZ010000281.1:0-2694 GCA_964518585.1 uncultured Dehalococcoidia bacterium
CGCCCTACGTCGGCGCCTCGCAGGCGTAGCCGGCCTGGGCCAGCTGCAGGAGCACGTCTACGATGATGGTGATGGCGCCGTCGGGCGCACCCGAGCGCGTGGCGCCCACAGAGCGGTCGTAGGCGCGGCCGTCATCCACGCCGTCGCTGTTGACGTCCTGGTTGTACTGCCTGCCCGCAGCGTTGGGGAGGCCGCCGTCCTCGCAACCGGAGTACTCCAGGACCGCCAGCACGTCGGCGATGATGCTGATGGCGTGGTCCCTGCTGTCGAGGCCGCTGGGGTCGCCGCTGATGTGGCCGCCGCTGAAGAGGGTGGGCACGGGGACGTCGTACCAGTCCCAGGGGTCAGCGGGGTTGGCTGGCGGGCTGAGCCCCGGCTCGGCGCTGTCCCAGCAGGCGTCGCAGTCGGCGTCGTTGGGGAAGACGCACACCGCAGCCGCAGCCGCGCAGCACACCTTCGTCCCGTAGTCATTGGCGCCGTCACAGTCCGCCACGTGGGCGTTCGTCGGGCCCGAGATGGTGGCAACGCAGGCGTAGCCGGCGGCACAGCTAGACCCGTACTGGCAGTCGATGCCCGCACTCGAGGCCAGGCACACCTGGGTGGCGTAGCCGGGGCCTGAGGCTGAAGCGGCGTGGGCGTTGTCGGCCGCCGACAGCCAGAGCACCGAATCATAGGACCCGCTGCACGAGTTGCTCAGCCCCGCCGGGCCGCTGCAACACACTACGCTGGCGTATGTCGAGCCAGCCGCCGTCTGGGCGTGGGCGTTGGCCAGGGCCGACATGCGGAAGACGGCCACCTCCCCCACGCCACACGACGGCTTCACGCTGCACACGAGGGACGAGGACGCCGCCGCGCCCGGGCTGCGCGATGACCCCCCGAGCAGACCCAGGGCGAGGGGAACGGCTGCCAGCAGCAGGGCCAGCGCCACGCTGAAGGAAATCAGTCGTTTCACGGCGCACCTCCTGCCCGCTTCTCAGGGCTCCCGCCGGTGAATACTGTTGTTGGCCTTCTCATCGCTGCCCTCCTGCGAGTCGGCGCTGCGCCAGCACGAGGCCGCACACGGCCACGGCCAGCGCTGCCAGCACGAGCGCGCTCAGTGCCAGCCACGACGTGGGCAGGCCGGACGCAGGGGCGGTTTGCGAATCGCCCGCACTGGCGCTCGGACCGCCTCCGCAGCTCGTTTTCAGCGCGGCGATTTCGGCGGCCTGCTCCTGGGAGAGCTCGTACAGCCCCTGGATGGCGGCCAGGGCCACGCCGTCGGCGTCCACGGTGCTGATGGCCCTCTCGCCGTCACCCAGGGCGAAGGCGGCGTAGAAGTCCTGCCCCGTGGGACCCATGTGGAGCGTGTCGACATCCTCGGCGCGATAGTTCCAGGTGGCGATGGGGATGGTGGCCAGGCTCGCCAGGACCTGCTGCGGGTCGGCGGCGCTGAAGTTCTCCTTCAGGGCGGCGTCGGAGGCGTTGGTCCAGACCCCGCCGGCGCTCAAGTAGGCAGTAGTTGACGTGTCGATGGGGAGAAGCCTGTTCATCTCCACCCACAGGCCGGAGCCGTCGGTGAAATATGAGCCGTAGAAGGCGCGGACCTTGAACTGGTTGACATAGTCGGACATGAAGTCGGCATCTTGCGAATCGGCCCAGACGAAGGAGCCGTCTGTGTTCGCCATAGCGCGGCGTCCGGCCGCGAAGCTGTACGCGCCGTAGGCATTGTTCAACATCCCGCCGGGGACGGTCGCATACTGGCCCCTGGCAGAGTTGTTGGAACCCCCGCCCACGGTGGCGTGGGTCTCGTTCGCGGGATTGCCATTGTTGATCCCAGCCTCGTTGTGCTCGCCGCCACCCACCGTGCCCCAGTCGTCGTAAACCCGGTTACCGTCGGCGGCGGTAACGCTTCCGCCCCCACCGATCGTGGCGTAGTTGGCTGCCGCCTGGTTCTGTGATCCCCCGCCGACGGTGGCGTAGAAGGCCGTGGCGGTGTTCAGTTCTCCGCCGCCGACGGTGGTGAAGTAGGCGGTCGCGTGGTTCTCGCTGCCTCCTCCCACGGTTGCCCATCTGGCACTCACCGGATTAGCGTCCGCGTCCCCCGCCTGGTTCTGTGATCCCCCGCCGATGGTGCCGTACTCGTCGGTCGCTTTGTTGGAGCCGCCCCCGCCGACGGTGGCGGCGTACGCGCTGGCTTCGTTGGCGTAGCCGCCGTTGACGGCCGCGTAGGTGGCGGTCGCCTCGTTGCCCATGCCGCCGGCCACGGTGGCGTACTCAGCATCGGACTGAGTGCCGGCCGCATCCCCCGCCTGGTTGTGGCCGCCGCCGCCCACCGTGCCGAAGTTGTCGGTCACGGTGTTCGGATAGCCGCTCTCCCCTCCTCCGCCGATGGTGGCGCCATAGACGCCGCTGGTGACAGTGTTCCCGAAGTGGCCGCCGATGACGTTGGGCGTGATAGCGTTGGGCTCCAGCCGCAGGGCGCGGGCGTCGTACACGCGGAACTCCAGGGCATCATCGGTGGTGGTGCCCAGGTAGTAGGTGTCCACAGGCGCGCCGGCGGTGCCGTGGTTCTCGAGCTCGGTCCAGGCGTGGCCGGGGTTGGGCGCGTCTGGACTCGCCGACGCCGGGAAGCCCACAGCGAAGACGGCCACGACTCCCACGGCTATCAGCGCCCACCGCAGCTTGTTGGTGCCGTTCATCTTCCTACCTCCTGTC
>CAZFGZ010000282.1:0-2693 GCA_964518585.1 uncultured Dehalococcoidia bacterium
AGAAGATGAGCGAGGTGACCACGGAGAAGGGCAACGAGTTCATCGCCCTGGCGTCAGACACCGACTTCGACTTCCCGGTGGGTGGGTTCTACTCGGGCTACTACGCCACTATGGCCCAGCGCCACATGTACGAATTCGGTACGACAACGGAGCAGATGGCGAAGATCGCCGTCAAGAACTACGACAACGCCTTCCACAATCGCTGGGCGCAGAAGCACGAGCGCTGGACCATCGAGGGCGTCCTCGATGCGCCCATGATCTCGACGCCTCTCACGCGGCCCATGGTCTGCGTGATGAGCGACGGCGCCGCCTGCCTCATCCTGTGCAGCGAGGAGTGGGCCAAACGCCTGCGCCCTGAGGGCGACCACGTCGTCATCACCGGCCTGGGCTGCGGCACCGATACCATGCGCCTGGGTGACCGGCCTCGCGGGGACGTCATCCCGCTGCCGGGTCAGGACCCGGCCACGTACGACTACCTGAAGGGCCGCTGGCCGGGCGTGGCCTCCTTCCGGGGCGGGCGCGAGGCCGCCCGCCAGGCCTATGCGATGGCCGGCATCACGAACCCCGTCGAGGAGATCGACTTCGCGGAGGTGCACGACGCCTACGCCTCCAGCGAGCTCCAGACCTACGAGGATATGGGCCTGGCGCTTTACGGGCAGGGCGGCCGCTTCGTCGAGGAGGGCCATCCCTACGTGGGCGGCAAGATGCCGGTGAATCCTTCGGGCGGGCTCATCGCCTGCGGGCATCCGGTGGGGGCCACCGGCATCATGCAGGGGGTGTTCGCGCTCTGGCAGCTCCAGGGCCGGGTGGCGGAGCACTGCTCGGACCCCGACGCCGGCATCGACGGGTCGAACATCCAGATCCCGAACGCGAAGCGGGGGCTGATCCACAGCCATGCCGGCACCGGCACCTACATCACCGTCAACATCCTTGAGCGACCCGACGCTCGCGGCTAGGAGGAAGCGACATGACCCACGTCTACAACACGAACCCGCTTCAGGTTGGACACCACTACGAGATCGAGTACATCCACAGCTACGGCGAGGTCAGCGAGTTCTTCCAGGGCCTGCAGAAGAGGAAGCTGATGGCCACGCGCTGCCTGAACAAGGCCTGCGGCAAGACCTGGCTCCCCCCTCGCCGCGACTGCGGCGCCTGCGGGGCCAAGACGGAGTGGTTCGAGGCGCCGCAGGAAGGGAAGGTCCACACCTTCTCCGTCCTCCACTTCGCCGCGGAGGCGTTCTTCGACCAGCTACCGTTCGTGCTGGCCTACATCGAGCTGGAGGGCATCGATACGGTGTTCCTGTCGCGCATCGAGGGTTGCGCACCAGAGGAGGTGCGCGTCGGCATGCCCGTGCGGGCCAAGTTCCGCCGGCTGGTGGAGTGGACGCCCAACGATGTGACCTTCGTGCCGATCTGATCGATTGTTGTGTTCGCGGGGCGAAAGGACGGGTGCGATGGCAGAGGCACAACGTGACAAGCAGGAGGCAATCCAGGATTTCGCCGACTACGTGTCGCCCTCCAGGGCGAAGCTGTACGTGGACATGGGTTTCGACTTCGTGCCCGGCCGTCGGGAAGGATCACGCGTTTGGGACCTGGACGGCAGCCGCTCCTTCATCAACTGCCACGCCAGCGTCTTCAATCTGGGGCATCGTCCGCCCCGCATGGTGGCCGCGCTGAAGGAGGCGCTGGAGCGCCTGGACATCGGCGACTACGTCCTCATGAGCGAGGCACGGGCGAGGCTGGCCCGGCGCCTGGCGGAGCTCACTCCCGGCGATATCACTTACTCGATGTTCCTGCCGTGCGGCAGCGAGGCCGTGGACGTGGCGATCAAGCTCGCGCGAGGCTACACGGGGCGGCCCAGTATCGTCTCGGCGGTAGGGGCCTACCACGGCCTGACAGGGCTGGCTATGGCCGCGGGCGACCCCCACTTCCGGGAGCGCTGCGGGCCGGTGGCTCCGGGCTTCAGCCAGGTGCCGTTCGGAGACGTGGAGGCGGTGGCATCGGCCATCGACGGGTCCACCGCCGCCGTGATCATGGAGACGATCCCCTCGACAGCGGGTATCCTCATCCCGCCGCCGGATTACTACCCCCGCCTGCGGGATGTGTGCGACCGGGCGGGGGCCCTCCTCATCATCGACGAAGTGCAGGCCGGTCTGGCCCGCACCGGCCGGCTCTGGGCGATCGACGAGTGGGGGGTCGTGCCCGACATCTTCGTGCTGGGGAAGGCGATGAGCGGGGGAGTGTACCCGATGTCGGCCACCTGCTACCGGCGGAAGCTTCAGGCTTTCTTCGACGTGGACCCGTTCGTCCACGCCTCTACCTTCGGCGGTGCCGACGTGGGTTGCGCCGTCACCATGGCGGTGCTGGACCAGATCACGGAGCCGGCCTTCCTCGCGCACGTCAACGAGATGGCCCGTCGCTTCGAGGATGGCCTGGCGCGGCTGCGCGAGCGGCACGCCAACGTCGTGGTGGAGGTGCGTCAGCGGGGGCTGATGATCGGCCTGGAGATGGTCAGCAGCTCGTGCGGGCCGCTGCTGACGCAAGCGCTCGCGCGGCGGGGTGTGCTGGCACTTTTCGCCGACAACCGGCCGTCGACCTTGATGATAAAGCCGCCCCTGATCATCACAGCGGAGGAGGTGGACGAGGTCCTGGGAGCGCTCGAACAGGCTCTGCCGGAGGTGGCGGGCGCCCTG
>CAZFGZ010000283.1:0-2690 GCA_964518585.1 uncultured Dehalococcoidia bacterium
CGCCGGACATCCCGGGGTCCCGTTCCCCATCTCCATACCTGGCGTCCCCCTGACCTCGCTGACCTGCCCAGGCGTCCCTTGCCACTTCCGCCCGAGGCCCATACCATTGGCTACATGGAAGCAAGACAGCCCTCGCTCGCTGACCTGTTCTCGCCTCGCGGGGTAGCCGTTGTCGGTGCGTCCCCAGAAGCGGAAATGTCGTTCGCGACACACGTCGTCCAGTCCCTCAAAGAAGCAGGATTCCCTGCCGTCTACCCCGTCAACCCCAAGTACCCTGAGGTGCTCGGCCTGCCGTGCTACCCCAGCCTCCAGGCCATCCCCGGGGTGGTGGACCATGTCGTGGTGAGCATCCCTGCCGAATCGGCCCTGTCCTTGCTGGACGACTGCGCCGCCAAGGGTGTCAAGTCCGTGCATTTCTTCACCGCCGGTTTCAGCGAGACCGGCGACGCCGAGCGAGCGGACCTCGAGCGCGCCATGCTCCGCAAGGCGAGGGCTGGCGGCTTCCGCATCATCGGCCCCAACTGCGTGGGCTTGTTCGTACCGAAGAGCCGTCTGGTCACCGGCTCTGGAATACCTCTGGAGCCAGGGCCCATCGCTTTCAGCTCTCAGAGCGGCGGCCATGCCCACGACATCCCCTACTACGGCGGGCCGAGGGGGCTGCGCTTCAGCAAGGTGGTCAGCTACGGCAATGCCCTCGATGTGGACGAGAGCGAGCTCCTCCAGTACTTCGCCCGGGATCCAGAGACCGAGATCATCGCCGCTTACATCGAGGGCGTAAGAGACGGGAGGCGTTTCCTGGCTGCCCTCAGGGAGGCCGCCGCCCGAAAGCCGGTCGTCATCTACAAAGGCGGCACGACCGAGGCCGGCCGGCGAGCCGCTCACGGCCATACGGCCAGTCTCACCAGTTCGCTGGCCGTCTTCGATGCCCTATGCCGTCAGGTGAACGCGATCCAGGTTGACGATGTCGACAGCCTGATAGACGTTCTGGTAGCGCTTCGCTTCGTCGCTCCCCTGCCGCGAGGCACCGGCGTCACCGTAGTGGGTACGGGCGGCGGCCCGAGCGTTCTCGCCAGCGACGAAATGGAGAGAGCCGGACTCCGCCTGCCCGCCCTTTCCCCAGAGGTGCAGGCCGAACTGAGGCAGATCCTGCCTCTGGCTGGCGCCATCTTCAGCAATCCCGTCGATGCGACGACCCTTCTCTCTCCACAGGCCATCTCCGCGGCCATGCGCGTACTTGGCGGCGTTCCTGACATAGACATGCTCGTCTACCATCTGGGCTTCCACCCCGTGAGCCGTTGGGGACGCGGCCTGCCCATCTGGCCAGCCCTGTTGCACTCTATCGTCGACGCCTTGAGCGAGGCTCAGCAGGCGACCGGCAAGCCTGTTCTGCTCGCGCTGCGCCCCGCGCCCGACCCGGACGGGACCAAGGACTTCCTCGCTGCCCAGGAGACATTCGTTCGAGCGGGCTTCCCCGTCTTCCATTCCCTTCGCCAGGCCGCCACCGCCATGGCTCGCGTCGTAGCCTGGAACCAGGCTTGACGCCGTGGGCTCAGCAACCTCGCTCTCTCGGGCCCAGAGCCCGTACACCGCCCCCTGTCATTCTGAGCGCAGCGAAGAATCCCGGCGCCTCTTACACGCCGCCGCTGTCATTCTGAGCGAAGCGAAGAATCTCCGCGCGCCGTCCGACCCTTACCCTTCCCTGGCACAGCCCTTCCCACATCTGCCATAATACCCGTGGGGACCTCGCCCCATGGCTTCTCCCATGCTCGACTTCATCCGACAGCGCGTCACCGCCTACCGGCCCCGGCAGATAGAGCCCGAGGGCCGGCCCCGTGCTGCCGTCCTCATGCTGCTCTACGACAAGGCCGGTCAGCAGCACCTCCTCTTCACCCGTCGCACCGACCTCGTCGAGCATCACAAGGGCCAGATCTCCTTCCCCGGCGGCGCCGCCGACCCCACCGACCACGACCTCCGCGAGACTGCCCTCAGGGAGACCCACGAGGAGGTCGGCATCGCGCGGGAGGATGTGGACCTCTTCGGCCCGCTCGACGATTGGATCACCCTCAGCAACTTCGTGGTCACGCCCTTCGCCGGGGCCATCACCCGCCCCGCTCCCTACCCCTTCCGCCCGAACGACTTCGAGGTGGCCGAGCTCCTCGAGGTGCCCCTCCTTCACCTCCAGGACGGCTCCAACGTGGTCAGCGAGCGGCGCCGCGTCAACGGCCAGGACATCCTGACCTACACCTACCGCTGGGGCGACTCCCTCATCTGGGGGGTCACCGCCCGCATGCTCAAGCACTTCCTCGACCTGCTGGCCCCCGAAGGCCCACCCGAGAGGACCTAGACCCGTGCGGCTCGTCCTGGTCCGTCACGGCGAGTCAGTCGGCAACGCCGAGCGACGCCTTCAGGGCCAGGGTGACTATCCCCTCACCGAGCGAGGCCGCGACCAGAGTCGCCGCCTGGCCGAGCGCCTGCGCGGCCTCGACCTCGCCGCCGTCTACTCCAGTCCCATCCCCCGCGCCCGCGAGACCGCCGAGCTCGTCGCCGCCCCGCACGAGCTACCCGTCGTCCCCCTGCCAGGCGTGCGCGAGTACGACTTCGGCGACGCCGCCGGCCTCACCTATCGAGAGATCATAGAGCGCTATCCAGAGGTTGTGGAGGCCTACCGCAGCGGGCCCGACTACCCGCAC
>CAZFGZ010000284.1:0-2664 GCA_964518585.1 uncultured Dehalococcoidia bacterium
TGACATCGCGTTGTCGTACCCCTACACCCCCGCCGAGCCCTTTCCGGCCCGTGCTGTCCAGGCGCCGACGAGCGCGCGCGGCCGGCACACCGGACCCCCTACCAGTCATGGTGGGGCGCTGTTGAGCACAGGCCGGACGCAGGCTTGACAGGACAGCACATTAGTTCTATTATATTGGCCTAGAGAGTCGCGCCCTCCGCCCCGCCTCGGACACCCGGCTATGCGTATCGCCTGCATCCTCATCCCCCACCTGCCCATCGCCGTCGAGAGAGCGGCCGCTCCCTCTCTCCGCGGAAAGCCCGTGGTCATCGGCGAGACAAGCGACGGCCGCAAGGCGGTGCTCGACTGCTCGCCGGAGGCCGAAGCCGAGGGCGTGCGCGCCGGCATGCCCCTGCGACAGGCCCTCGCCCTCTGTAGCGAGGCCGTCTTCCTCACGCCGAACCCGTCTCGATATCGCGAGGCGGCCGACGCCGTCCTCGATGCGCTGGAGGCCATCAGCCCGGAGGTCGAGGAGCGGGAGCAGGGACACGCCTACCTGAACGCGGAGGGGCTGACCGGCCACTACCGGGAGGAGCTGGACCTGGGGGAGGCCATCGTTCGCGCCGTGCGGGCGGCGTCCGGCCTCGATGCCAGCGTGGGGATAGCCGAGGGCAAGTTCCCGGCCTGGGCCGCCGCCGTCACCAGCTCCACGTCCGAGGTCTGCGTGGTGCCGTCCAGCAAGGAGCGCGAGTTCCTGGCCCCTCTCGCCGTCTCCCTCCTCCCCTGCGACCTCGACACCATGCGCCGCCTCGACCTCCTCGGGCTGCGGAGCATCGGCGACCTCGCGGCGCTGCCGCCCGGCCCGGTGCAGGCGCAGTTCGGATCGGAAGGACGCAGGCTCTGGGAGCTGGCCCAGGGCGAGGACAGCGAGCCGCTGCGGCCCCGCCGCCGCGAGGCGCGTCTGTCGGAGCGGCTGCGCTTCCCGGAGCCCGCCGCCACTCAGGAGGCGCTGCTCGTCGGCTGCCGGAGGCTGCTGGTCAGGCTGCACTCCCGGCTACAGGGGAGGTCGGCCCGCCGCATGCGGCTGCGCGCCGAGCTGTGGGGCGGCCGGAGCTGGGAGCGGGTCGTCGTCTTTCGGGAGCCGACCGGCGAGCGGGAGCGGATGCTGTTCATCGTGAAGGGCGTCCTGGCCGCTGTCCAGCTCCCCGGACCGGTGGAGGAGGTCGGCATCGAGCTGTCGGGGCTGACGGGGGAGAAGGGGAAGCAGGCGACGATGTTCGGCGAGAAGGCGGGGCTCAGGCGGCAGCTAGACGAGGCCATCCGGCAGCTTAAGGCGCGCTGGGGCCGGCCGCTCGTCTCACACGTGGTGGAGGTGGAGCCGTGGTCGCGCATCCCGGAGCGCCGCCATGCCCTCATCGACTACGACCCATGAGGGCCAGGACGGCGGAACGGAGGCTGAACGAGCCCCGGCCCATCGAGGTGGTAGCCGATGGGTCGGGGGAGCCGGTCGCGGTCGTGGTCGGCGGGCGGCGGCTGGCCGTCGCGCAGGTGCAGGACCGCTGGCGCATCGACGACGAGTGGTGGCGGGAGCGGCCGGTGAGCCGGGTGTACTACCAGGTAGCGCTGGAGGATGGGCAGGCGGTGGTGGTGTACCACGACCTGATGGATGGAAGATGGTGTCAGCAGGGTTACTGAGCCGACGGCAGCCACTCGATGGCCACCAGATCCTCGACCTGACGGAAGTCGGGGTCGCCGGTGACGACGGCGGCCGACTCTCGCTGGGCGAGGGCGGCGGCGAGGCAATCGGCGTAGCTCATGCGGTGAAGGCCCTTGAGCCTGGCCGCCGACAGTGCCAAGGGGCGATCCACGTCAATGAACTCGATAGCGAGTGCCTGGGCGACAACCGAGACCTCTTGCGATCGTTCTTGACCATATTCACGCAGAGTCCTGTAGATCACCTCTCCCAGGTTGACAACGCACATCAGGATTCTGACCTGTCGCTCGCCGGCCCGCTTGACAAGAGACGCTACCAAATCTGCTCCAGGTTCCTCTTTGAAGAGAGCGAGCAGAGCAAAGGCATCAAGAACGTAGGTTTGCACGGCGAGAATCAGCGCTTGGGCTGCCTAGGCTGTGGCAGACCCCGCTCCTCCTCCTCAAGCTCTCGGCGCTTTTCTTCCAGGTACTCCTTCATGGAGGTACCACCCTTGAGCAACCCTCGAGCAGAGGCCAGGGGATCCTCGGGCACGCGTACAAGCGCGATGTTTCCCGCGAAGTCAACGAACTGCACCTTGTCGCCCGGGCGGATGTTATGACGTTCTCGGATCTCTTTCGGTATGACGACCCAGCCCTTCTTGGAGACCTTGACGGCTGCCATGATGCCCTCCTAGTAATACCGATTGCGCCATGAGTATAACCAAATTCGTGTTTGGTGTCAACTACAATGCCATACGTTGAACTCCACTGCCACTCGTGCTACTCGCTACGGGAGGGGGCATCGACGCCGGAGGAGCTGGCGCTGCGCGCCCGCGAGCTGGGCTACGAGGCCCTCGCGCTCACCGACCACGACGGCCTCTACGGGGCGATGGAGTTCGCCCGCACGGCGAAGGCGTTCGGCGTGCGGCCCATCACCGGCGCCGAGGTCACCCTGAAGGGCGGCGCCCACCTCACCCTGCTGGCCGAGAGCCG
>CAZFGZ010000285.1:0-2635 GCA_964518585.1 uncultured Dehalococcoidia bacterium
CGTGAACAGGATGAGTATCGACTCGTGGCCCTGATCCTGGATGGCGTCGAGCATGGAGTCGGCGATGTCGGTGAGGTCCTCGTCCCAGGAGACGCGCTTCCACTTGCCCTCGCCGCGCTCTCCGGCGCGCTTGAGGGGATGGGTGACGCGGTCCTTGGTGTAGTGAAGGCAGCTCCAGCAGGAGCCCTTCTGGCAGCCCATGGGGTTCATGTCCGGGATGCCCTTCTCGATGGGCTGGAAGATGCCGGCCTGCTCCTCCCAGGCGATCTTGCCATCGCGAACGTAGACCCGATACGGACAGCCGCCGGGGTAGCAGTCCACCGAGTGACTGCCCCAGGTCACCTTGTCCCACTTCCACCTGTCGCGGTAGGCATCAGCCCAGCGACGACCCTCGGCGCTGCTTGGCCGACCTCTCGAACGGGGGCTCCCTGCCGGCATCTCTCACCTCCATGACGCTTTGGGGCGAGCGTCGCTGCCCCACGTGGTCGGACGTTTCGAAGACCACCATGAGGCATGTTGCCGCCCACGCGGAGACAGTGGCAAATGCCACATGGACCGAAACGACTGGCCGAAGGGACCCGACGCGGCGGTGACGGTCAGCCCAGGTGTCCTTCCGCCTCGCGGACGGCCGAGCGGAAGGTGTGGCGGGCCATCATGTTCACTTCGCCTTCGGCACGGGCCTGGAAGAGGTCACGCCAGAGCTCCCAGGCATCGTGATTCTGAGGCTGGGCCTTGCGCACCCAGTCGACCAGATGGCAGGCGAGCGGCAGGTCGCCGGCAGCCTGGAGCTCGCGGGCGCGAGCCAGGAGTTTCTCGGCGCCGGACAGCGTGACGATCTCAGCGGCCTGGTCGGCGGTGGGCGCAGGAAAGAAGCCGGCAGGATCGCCGCCGTACCAGCCGCCGTACTGGCGCCAGACACCATGAACGATGAACTTGGGGTGACCGTAGATGGGCCGGAGGTAGGGCTTGTCGGCCAGATCGGCGGGCGGCTCGACCTCACGCAGGATCTGCTCCAGCCACTGGCCCTGGTTCATGCGCTCTACCACCTGGTCGTGGATGGAGCGGAGGTAGCGGACGGTGTCCAGGAGGGCGTTCCGCACCGTCTCCTCACCCTCGATGGGCGGGCCGTGGCCGGGGAGGAGCAGCGCGGGGTGGAGCGCGGCGATGGCCTCGAGCCCCTCGGCCCAGCCCTCGGTGTAGCGCTGGACCTTCCAGGGGTTGCCGACGTTGGGGCATGACCAGAGGAAGAGGTCGCCGGCGCAGACGAGGTTGCGCCGAGGCGCCCAGAGCCAGGTGATGTCGTCGGTCTCGCCGGTGGCATGTGCGAGCTCGAAGGGCTCGCCGCCGACCTGGATGGTCATGCGGTCCTCGTAGGTGACGTCGGGATAGGTGAGGGCGGGGCGAGGCGTCATGGAGGCAGCATCGAGCGGGCGGTCCCACTGGATCAGGCTGATGAAGTGTATGTGGGGAGCCATGCGCTCGTAGCGGCGCAGCCTGTCGACGACGCGACGGTGGCCGATGACGCGAGGGCGGGGGTGGCCGCGCTCCCTGGCGTCGTCGATGAAGTGAGCGGCGCCCGGCACATGGTCGATGTGTCCGTGGGTGTAGACGATGGTGTGGACGGGGAGATCGGTACGTCTTCGCAGCTCCTGGAGGATGTCGCCGCCGCTCGCGTAGTTGGAGGCGTCGACGAGGACGACGCCCTCATCGGTGAGCAGGGCGACGGCGTTGCCGAAGTAGGGGAAGAAGATAGTACGCGCGGCGACCTCGTACGGCTCCGCCAGGCGCCCTCGGGTGCGGATCTCTGTGATCGGCCTGCTCTCCGGTGTCCCCTCTGATACCATGACGGTTCCCTCCCTTGTAAGCGCGCGACAGACGCGGCTGCTTCAGGCGCGGGTTGTCAGGACGGATGGGCGGCGTCCTCGTAGTAGTGGGCGACGTTGGCGACGGCCCTCGCCGCTCTCTCCAGGGTCGGATAGGTGGGGATGCTCATGTTGAGATAGACGTCCCGAACCTCCCGCCTGCCCTTCTCGGCCTCCAGCATCTCCGGCTCGTCGCCCCCTATGGGCAGGACGATGATCACGGGCTTGCCGAACCTGTCCCTGACCTGAGCGGGGGCCTGGATCAGGTCGTCAAGGAATCTCTTTCTTACGCCAGGGGGAGGCCCGAGCCTGCCCGCGAGGACGTAGTGCAGGGCCTGGGTGGCGATGACGGTATCGACGCCATCGTCAGAAGCGGCGATCTCCAGCGCCTTCTTGAAGATCTCCGGCAGCACGATAGGAGCGCCGATATCGACGGGGTTCCTGATGCTGGTCCCGGCGGGGGGCAGGATCTCCTTCAGCTTCTGCTGGATGTGCTCTGGGAACGTAGGGACTTCGAGCCCGACCTGGTCGCAGGCGTCGGCGGCGGCAACGCTTATCCCTCCTCCCCCGCCGATGACGGCGACGCGCCGGCCGGTTGTGGGGGGCAGGTTGAGGAAGGCGGTGGTGGTATCGGCCAGCTCCTCAAGGCTTCTCACCCTGACGGCGGCGGTCTGCTTGAAGAGGGCCTGCCAGATGGCTTCCTCCCCAGCGAGTGAGGCTGTGTGCGAGCGAACCGCCCTGGCACCCGCCTCGGTAAGGCCGCCCTTCCAGAT
>CAZFGZ010000286.1:0-2627 GCA_964518585.1 uncultured Dehalococcoidia bacterium
CCTTGGGGCCAGCGTCAGAGGTATCGCCGTCAACGAGGATGGGGAGATCTTCGGCGCTTCCTGGGATGGCCATGTCTACCGCTTCGATACCAGCGGCGGGTGGCGGCAGAGGATGGATAGCGGGTCCGAGAAGTTGACTGATATCGACATCTCGTCTGATGGCCAACTGCTGGTCGGTTCAAGGTTCGGAGACGTCATCTTGATCGATGAGTCGCTGACTGGCGTCAGTTCCTTCCGCGTCGGCAGGACCAATACCTTTGTGGCCTTCATAGCTGGGAACAGGCCCACTACAGGGACGCCTACCTTCACCCCGCCATCACCAGCGCCCGGCACGTCCACACCGACACCTGCTCTCACGCCCGTGCCCACGGCCACACCGACGGACTGGAACGAGATGGCCGTGGACGCCGAGGGGGGCGCAGGGGGTGCCTCCGGCATGCAGGCCAGCAGGACCGTGCATGGCACTGACCCCTTCGACATCGATGTCTGGCTCACCGACGGGAGCATTGACTACCAGGCTTACCAGGAGAACCTCCAGTACGACCCTGCCGTGCTGGAATTCGACGCACACGCCTTCGTGAGCACCCCGTTCACCATGTGCCTGGGCGGCCCGACGGTGAACGAGATTGCAGGCACGCTGTACGCCGGCTGCGCCAACCTGTCGCCCACCAACTACGAGGGCCCGCTGGAGACGATAACCTTCCACTGCCTGGTGCAGGACGGCAGCACCAGCCCCCTGCACCTGGTAACGCTGCTCGAAGACCCCAGGTTCGGCACAGGCACGGCCTTGAGCGCGCAGCAGCGTAACCCCACCATGCTCATCGACGCCTCGATCACCTGCGCGGCGCCTGGCGAGGACAGTGACGGCGATGGCTGCGCGAACAGCGAGGAGGTGGGCCCGGACCCGGCCCTCGGCGGTCAGCGCGACCCCCTGAATCCCTGGGACTTCTACGATGTGCCCGTCCCCGCCGCCTTCGACGGCGGCACCCTGCTGGACAGGGACAAGGCCGTCAGCGCCATCAGCGACGCCCTGGCCGTCATGCAGTACGTGGGTACTTCTGACGGCGGCCTCTGCAACAGCGGTCCCGACCGCATCCGCGGCAACGCCGACGACAGGTGCTACGATCAGGACAGGAACGGGGACGGCGAGGACGACGGCCTCCTGTACGACCGCTCGGTGGGGGCGACCTGGTCGGATGCGCCGGACGGAGCCATCACTATCGTAGAGGACATGGCACTGGTGCTGGCCCAGTCGGGTCATAGCTGCCAGGCTCCCCCATAGGGCCCCAGCAGCGTGCACGCTAGCCACGATGGGGCGGTCTTGATGACCGCCCCATCTAATTTGTTGGCGATTGGTGACGCCACTTGCCGGAGCACCTGCGGTTCCACAGGTGATACAATCGTCGCGCCATGGGGCCTTCCGAGACCTTCGGCCGCGCCGAGCTCGACCGCCGGGTCCCGGCAAGCTCGTCTTCGATGTCTTCCAGGGGAGCGCCGCCACGGCCGTGGCGCTGGCCCGGCACCGGCCTCCTGATCGTGGCCAGCGGCATGCCATGCGAGCGCTTCGGAAGGCGGCTGTCTGTTGTTCAGGAGCAGCGATATGAGAGCGACCGCTGGTCTTCGCTCCTGGGCGCTGGTGGCGGCGCTGCTGGCGGGCGCGCTGGGTCTCGCCGCCTGCGGCGGAGGCTCCGACGACGCGACGGTGGCGTCCGCCACGCCGGCCGGATCGCCGTTCTCGGAGGCTGGCGACGAAAGCGTCTACCTCGCCCTCGGCGACTCCTATGCGGCCGGCGTGGGCGCATCCGAGGCCGCCACCACCAGCTATGCGGCCCTGATCTGGCAGGGGCTCCGGCAGCGCTTCCCCGGCCTCGAACTCGTGAACCTGGCCGTTGGCGGTCACACCAGCCAGGAGCTGCTGGACGAGCAACTCCCCTCAGCGCTCGCTGCCATTCAAGGGGGCGGAGTGCGGGCCGTGACCATCAGCATCGGTGGCAACGACCTGATGGTGCTCGGGTTGAATGAAGAGTGCTTGCGTGATCCCAGCAGCGCCGCCTGCCCCCTGGGAGACAAGCTAGTCGAGGTGGAGGCGAACCTGGGCCGGGCTCTGGCCGAGCTGCGCGCCGCGGCCGGCCCAGACGTGCCCATCGTCATCATGACCTATCCCAACATGTTCTCCGTCCCCGGCCACCCCTTCGAGGAGCCCGCAGCCCTCGCCCTCGGCCGCCTCAACGAGGTGGTCCGTGCGGTGGCCAGGCGCTATGATGTGCCCGTGGCGGAGCTGTCGGGTGCCTTCGACGGGCGGGCCGGCGAGCTCACCCACGTCGCAGAGACCCCCATGGACCCTCACCCGAACGACGCCGGCCATCGGGTCATCGCCGAAGCGTTCGTAGAGGCCATGGCGCTGGAGTAGGGGAGACGGCAATGGAGGAGAGGGCGACACCCGTTCTCCAGTATTCGTTCCTCTGCCGGGAGCTGAAGCGGCACCCCCAGGCGGGTGCGGTGGTCTCGGCCAACGACATTGTGTTCGACTTCGGACAGGTGCAGGGGAAGCGGCTAGGGATCATCCTGGTGAACTGCTGGACCGGCTGCGCGGGCACGTTCTTCGAGCGCTCCGAGCTGACGGACGA
>CAZFGZ010000287.1:0-2606 GCA_964518585.1 uncultured Dehalococcoidia bacterium
CCTTCCATGGGTGAGCTTGACTCAAGAGCTGTCAAACTCCTCATCTGCTGGACGAGGCCGTACTCGCTGGACTACTGGCGATACCAGACAGCGTCCGTTCAACTTGACAACGAGCGCTGGCAGAGGCTACAGAAGGTTCTAGAGTGGAACAGGGCGGTTGAAGCCCAAGCATCGAGGGTGCCGCCGTACTAGCGACAGGGAGCGTCATGGTCCTTCTCTCGCTCCTCACCACCGCCTTCACGCTCATCCACGCCCTGTCCGCCAGCTAAGCCAGAGCCCTTTCCAAGATGACGCAGGGCAGGGCTTTCTGCCCTGCCCGTTGCGCACTGAGACCCGTCTCGCCCCAGCGGTGAGAGCCAGATGGCCCTCTACTTCGCCGTCAGATACTGATGGATGCCTTTCGCCGCGATGCGGGCGTCGCGCATGGCCGTGACCACCAGGTCAGCGCCGTTGACGATGTCCCCGCCCGCAAAGATGCCCGGCCGCTTGGTGGCTCCGGTCTCGCGATCGATGGCAATGCAGTGCCAGCGGTCGGTCTCCAGATCGGCGGCTGACTCGGCTACCGCGTGGTCTGTCCCGAAGCCGAGAGCCTTGAGCACCATGTCCGTCTCGATGATGAACTCGGAGTCCGGGATGGGGACCGGGCGCCGTCGCCCGCTGTCGTCGGGCTCGCCCAGCTCCATGCGCTGGCACTTCATGCGCGCCACCCGACCATCGTCCCCCGCGAAGAACTCCAGCGGCGCCGCCAGGAAGTGGAACTTGGCATTCTCCTCTTCGGCGTGCACGCGCTCATCTCGGCGGCCGGGCATCTCAGCCTCGGTGCGACGGTAGACGCAGGTGACCGCCTCGGCGCCCCGGCGGAGGGCCGTGCGCAGGCAGTCCATGGCCGTGTCGCCGCCGCCGATGACCGATACCCTGCGCGGCTCCGGCAGAGGCTCGCGCATCGCCTCCGGGAGCAGCTCGGGGGCAAGGTTACCCCGCACCAGGTAGTCCATGGCGTTGTAGATTCCCGGGAGGTCCTCGCCGGGCACCCTCAGCGCTACGCCCACACCGGCTCCGTACCCGAGGAAGACAGCATCGAACTTCCCCCAGGGGCTCCCCTTCAGCAGGTCATCGACAGTGACCTCCTTGCCGATGTACGTGTCGCCGATGAACTCGACGCCCAGCTTCCGCAGGTAGTCCAGCTTCTGGTAGAGGAGATCCTTGGCCATCTTGAAGTTGGGGATGCCGTAGAGGAGAAGGCCGCCGGGCTGTGGCCACACATCGAGAACGGTGACGGAGTGTCCCTTGAGGGCGAGCTGCTCGGCCACCACCAGTCCCGCGGGCCCCGCGCCGACCGCGGCCACGCGCTTGCCGGTGGACGGCGGTAGCTTCGGCACCTGGTAGCCGACTTCCTTGCGCAGGTAGTCGCTGACGAAGGCCTCCAGCCGGCCGATGGCCACGGGCTTGGCGTTCTTGCCGACCACGCAGTGCCCCTCGCAGAGGCTCTCCTGAGGGCACAGGCGGCCGCACATCTCCGGCAGATTGCTGGTCTCGCGGAACTTGCGGGCGGCGCCGATGACGTCGCCGTTCTCCAGGAGCCAGAGCGCGGCAGGGATGTCGTTGCTCACAGGGCAGGCCTCCGTACAGGGGGCCGCCGGACACTGGATGCACCGGCTGGCTTCCGTCTTGGCGGTCTCCAGGTCGATGGGCAGATAGGTCTCGTCCCAGTTGTGGATCCGGACCTGCGGGTCCTGCTCGGGCATGACCTGCGCCGGTATCTGCATGCGGGCCTTTCGGTCGACCTTAGGGCGGGTTTCGGGCTCAGCCAAGGAATACCCCTTTCCAGCTCTAGCAGAGATTACACAGCGTTCGCTTACCAAACCGCAGCTTAGCCGAGGGGCGTGCTTCGGACAAGGGCAGGATGGGCGGTGCGACCCTGCACGAAGGGAAACGGCCGCGTGGCGAGAGGGTGCTCTATCGCTGGCCCGCGGGGACCTGACTCCAGGTCGCCAGCAGCCCCCGGCGCGGCGCGAAGACCAGAGCCAGTGCAAAGAGGGCCGTCGCCACGAGCACCACGGAGGCCCCCGAGGCGACCTCCGCGTAGTACGAGATGTAGAGGCCGACAGCGGAGGCGACGATCCCCACCAGCGCTCCCACCAGCATGACCAGCGGCACCCTTCGCACCAGCAGGCTGGCCGTGGCGGCCGGCGTCACCAGCATGGCCACCACAAGGACGATGCCCACCGCCTTCAGGGCCACCACCGCCGAGAGGGCCAGCAAGGCCAGCAGCCCGTATTGCATGAGGGCCACCGGTATCCCCGAGGCGGCGGCCATGGTCGCGTCGTAGCTGGTGTAGAGGAGCTCCTTGTAGAAGACAGCGATCAGCCCGACGACGATGAAACCGACCACCGAGATGAGCAGCAGGTCATCGCGCCCCACGCCCAGAATGCTACCGAAGACGAAGCTGAACAGGTCCACGGTGTATCGGTTCTCATGGCTGATGATGACGATGCCCAGGGCGAACGCACCCACGAAGATGATACCGATGGACGTATCGAAGCTCAGCCGCGCCCGGCGGCTCACGAAGGCGATAGCCAGCGCCGTCAGCACTCCCGCCACTATCG
>CAZFGZ010000288.1:0-2597 GCA_964518585.1 uncultured Dehalococcoidia bacterium
ACGTACTACCTGGTGTGCGGGCCCATCGGCGCGCGGACCGCAGCCGCGGCGGCGGCGCTCAGAGAGCGCGTGAGGGGCCGCAGGCAGCGAGCAGACCGGGAGGCCAGGCCAACCGAAGGCGAGCCGCTGCCGGTGGGAGGGAAGTAGCAGATGCTGCCGCTGGCCGGTCGAAGGGCGGGGAGCCCTACGCTGGGGCTGGCCGTGCCCTCGCTGCAGGTGAGGACGCTGGGCGCGGCGCTGCTCTACCTGGGCCTGTTCTGCATCAGCCTGTTGCAGTTCACGGATCCCGACTTCTGGTGGCACCTGCGGACGGGGCAGCTCATCGTGGAGACGGGCTCCATCCCTCACCACGACCCCTTCTCGTTCACGGCTGAGGGGTCGGCCTGGGTGACGCACGAGTGGCTATCGGAGGTCGTGATCTACGGAGTGGACGAGGTGGCGGGCTACGTGGGCAACGCGGTGCTTTTCTCGGGCCTGGCGCTGCTGGCGCTGCTGGTGATGCACCGGCTGGTGCTGAGGCTGGGGCTGGCGGAGCTGCCCGCGCTGGTGCTGGTGGCGCTGGCGGGCACGATAGCGCTGCCCTTCTGGACGGTGCGGCCGCAGGCTTTCACCTGGCTGCTGACCGCGGTGTTCCTGTACACGCTCTACCGGCATTATCGCGAGGGGCAGGGCTTTCTCTGGCACCTGCCGCTGCTGATGATCCTCTGGGCGAACCTGCACGCGGGGTACGTGATAGGGCTGGTGCTCGTGGGGCTGTGGCTGGCCAGCCTGGTGGCCGAGCGCGCCATCTGGCACGAACCTCGAGACCTGCGCGGGCCGGTGCTGGTGAGCGGGGCGTGCCTGGCGGCTACGGTGGTGAACCCCAACGGGCCGGCGCTTCTCAGCTATCCGCTGACGTACCTGGCGGCGGGGAACGCCAGCCTGAACCTGATCACGGAGTGGCAGTCGCCGGACTTCCACGAGGCGCTGCACCTGCCGCTGGCGGCGGGGATCGTGCTGCTGGCGCTGGTGGGGGTGATCGGCGGGAGGCGGAATGTCTTCCGGGTGGGGCTGGCGCTGCTGTTCACGTTCTTCGCGCTTCAGTCGAGCCGGCATCAGCCTCTGTTCGCGCTGGTGCTGGTGGTGGTGGTGGGCGATGTGCTGCGGGAGCGCTGGCGCTGGGCCCGTGAGGGCGAGAGGGCGGAGGGGTCAGGCGGACCGGCGGCCCTCAACTGGGCCATCCTGGCCACGGCGCTGGTGGTGGCAGCGGCGGCGCTGCCGCAACTGCCGGAGGCGCAGGTGCACCGGGAGCCGATCACCTCGGGTACGCCGGCGTACCCGGTGGAGGGCGCGGCCTTCATCCGACAGCACTATCCGGAGGCGCGGATGTTCAATGAGTACGCCTGGGGCGGTTACCTGATCAACGAGCTGTACCCGGAGCAGCGGGTGTTCATCGACGGGCGGCCGGACATGTACGGGGACGAGTTCGTGCAGGACTACATCCGGGTGGTATCGCTGGAGCCGGAGTGGCGGGATATCCTGGCGCGGTATGGGGTGGACCTGGCGATCATAGAGCGACACTCGGCGCTGGCGACGGTGCTGGAGGACGGCGGCGACTGGGAGCTGGCCTTCAGCGGGCCGGTGGAGGCGGTGTTCGTGCGGAGCGGGAGCGCTCGGGCGCAGTAGGAGGCGCGGGGCGCGGCAGGGAGAGGACCGCCACGATTGCGGGCATGGTGGCGACTAACTATACTGGGGAGCGACCTCGGGCGGGCACGGGCCCCCATCGTCTAGAGGCCTAGGACGCCACCCTTTCAAGGTGGAAACAGGGATTCGAACTCCCTTGGGGGCACCATACCACTCGGACGTCTTGGCCCATCCCGCCGGTTGAGCCGCCTCGAGCGCGCCACTCAAGCCCTCGGCATCGCGTCTTGCGCACCCGATAGCTCTCGCGGCTCCAACTAGACCCAGGTTCTGCAGTTGCCGATCCCTTTTGAGTGATGGTAGCGTCCTCAGCGCCTTGGGACTTGGGCCTACCCCAGGAGCCGGCAACCCCTGGCCTGATGATGCCCAGCCGAAAAGACGCTAGAATGAGGCCCAAGAAGGAGAGCCGCAGGTGGAGGCCAGGATGAGGCTTGAGGAAGGCAGGAGCCGGGTCAGGATTGAGGGCGTGAAGCCCGAGATCGATGGCGGGCGTTTCCCCATCAAGCGGACGGTGGGGGAGAAGGTCATCGTGGAGGCCGACGCCCTCGCCGACGGCCACGACGCGCTCTCCTGCGCGCTGCTGTATCGCAAGGAGGGCGCTCCGGATTGGATCGAGGTGGTGATGGAGCCCCTCGTCAATGACCGCTGGCGCGGGGAGTTCACAGTCACGGACGTGGGATGCTATCGCTACACCCTGGAGGCGTGGGTCGATCCGTTCGAGTCCTGGCGTCGCGGTCTGGAGAAGAAGAGCGAGGCTCGACAGGACGTCTCCGTCGAACTCCAGATGGGGGCGGAGCTGGTGCGGGAGGCAAGCGAACGCGCTTCCGGCAGCGACAAGAGCCGGCTGGAATCGGCGGCGAGGAGTCTGGCGGGTAAGGGCAGACGGGCTACTCGGATTCGCCTGGCTCTGGAGGAAG
>CAZFGZ010000289.1:0-2582 GCA_964518585.1 uncultured Dehalococcoidia bacterium
ACCCCCCAGGCCCCCCGCCCGCTGCGCGGGGGCGGAATGCTCGGACGGGGAAGGCCGAGGGCAGGGACCTTGGGGGCTCCGACCCATGTACCGCCGACTCGCGGACTCCTTGATCACCCGCCGGGGGGGATCGCCTGCGTCTCCGGCAGGTTGCCCAAGAAGTCGCCGCCCGCCCTTTGACGGGCGATCGGCCTGAACTCGGGCCGAAGGCTCAGGGCGAGCGGTTCTCAGATTCCGCTCGTGGTGAGCCTGTCGAACCATGAGCGGCGCACTTGGGTCCTACAGGAGTCCGCTAGCCCTCGCGGCCGGCTGGGGCCGTCTCCGTCGTCCGCAGGAAGTCGAGGATCGCCCGGTTGCTCTCCTCCGGTTGCTCCTCCAGCGGTAGGTGACCCGCCCTCGGAATGATCACCAGCCGCGAGCCCGAGATCTGCTCGTGCAGTTGCTGCCCCTGCGAGACGGGCAGCCAGCGGTCCTCCTCGCCCCACAGGACCAGCGTCGGCTGAACGACGGCGGACGGGTCGAGTGGGGGGTCGTTGCGGCGGCTCGCGAGCAACTCTCCCATCCCGCGCAGGTGGCCGCGGATGCGCGTGGGGCGGAAGTAGCCCTCCAGCACCTCGGGCGTGAGATACGCCGGGTCGTGGACGGCCGAGCGCAGAGACAGGTGGCGGAAGCGCCTGCTATGGAGCGTGAACAGCGCCACCACGGGCAGCAGCGGCCGGAGGAAGCGACCGCCGGGGGCGAAGTGGCGGATGTCCCGGCCGCTGGCGCTGTCTACCAGGATCAGCCGCTCCACCTGCTCCGGGTGGTTGATGGCGAGACGCATCGCTATCTCGCCGCCCATGGAGTGGCCCAGCACCGTCGCCCGCCGGATTTCCATGCGCTCCATGAACTCGCTGACCAGGAGCGCCTGGGCGGTCATCGAGTAGTCGCCGCCGGGCGGCCGCTCGGAGAGGCCGAAGCCCTTCAGATCGAGGGCTATGACCCGAAAATGACGGGCCAGCTCGGGAATGGTGTGGCGGAAGCTGAAGGTGGAGCCGCCGAAACCGTGGATGAGGATGAGCAGCGGCCCCTGGCCCGCCTCCACGAAGTGGATGCCTACGCGGCCTATCTGGGTTGTGTTGCCGGCCCTCTCGATGCCCTCCAGGTCCAGGTCTTCGAATCGCTGCACCGACCGCACCGCATACGCGTAGAGACCGGCGAAGGCCGCCCCGCTGAGGGCACCAAGGATCACTGCGCGGTTCCGAGCTCCCACTTTGCTGCCGTACCTCCTTCGTGGCTGGCGGTACCCTATGGGCGGTCCGTCAGGGTCACCTCGGTCCTGGCCATCTCCTGCCCGCGGTAGTACTCGACCTCCACGGTCTCTCCCGCCCGGTGCACGGTCAGGGCCTGGAGCAGGTCGCCGTTGTTCTGGATCTCCTCGTCGCCCAGGCGGACGATGATGTCTTCGGGAAGGATCCCGCCGAGGTCGGCGGGAGAGCCGCGCTGCACATTGGTAACGCCCACCCCGTAATCGACCGGCAGGTCGAAGGTGGAGGCGAGGCTCGGGGTAATGTCCACGATGTCGATGCCCAGGAACCCCCGCGAGACCGTGCCCTGTTCGATGAGCTCCTCAACGATGGGCTTCCCCAGGTCGATCGAGATGGCGAAGCCGATGTTCTGCGCCCCCTGGATGATGGCCGTGTTGATGCCTACCACCTCGCCGTAGCTGTTGACGAGGGGGCCGCCGCTGTTGCCCGGGTTGATGCTGGCGTCCGTCTGGATGGCGTCGTTGATGGTGTAGGACGACTCTCGGATGACCCGCCCCTTGGCGCTGACCACGCCGCGGGTCACTGTGGGCTCGCCCTCCAGCCCAAGGGCCTGGCCGATCGCCACGACATCGGCCCCCACCGGCAGGTCGGCGGCCCGGCCGAGCGCGGCCGGAGTGAGACCGTCGGCCGCGATCCGCAGGACAGCGAGGTCGGTGGGCGGGTCGACTCCCACCACCTCAGCGGTGAAGGTCCGCTGGTCGTCCAGGGTCACTGTGATCCTGCGGCCCACCGCGCTGCCCACCACCAGCACGTGGTAGTTGGTGACGATGTGCCCCTCCTCGTCGAGGATGACGCCCGTGCCCACGCCCTGAGAGGGCACAGCCCGCCCGAAGATGTCAAGGCTGGCGCCCTCCGTCAGTACGCGCACCACCGATGGTCGCAGCCTGCGCACGATCTCCACGGTGGTGAGTTCTTCCTCGGGGCGCTCGGTAGGCACCGCCGAGGGCGTGAGGTGCTCCACCACGGCGGTGCCGGATGCCTGCGGCGACGGTGCCGCCTCCTCGTTGCCGTCCGTGCAGGCCGTGACAATCAGCAGGCAGGCGGCGAGCAACCCCAGGTGGCAGACGGATCGAGTAATCCTCATAGCGCCAGAAAGGACGAGCCAGGCCCCTCTCGTCCCCATTCATCATAGGCGCTCCGCGCCGTGACCGCCAGGGGGTTCCTGGGCGTGGGGACGGGCTGGGCCTGCGGGGCTTGACACCTGTGGCAAAGTGGGGAGAGAATTGATACGAGGTCTCATTATGCCTTCATGGAGCCTCGATCAGATAGCCCGGC
>CAZFGZ010000290.1:0-2569 GCA_964518585.1 uncultured Dehalococcoidia bacterium
CCGCCGCCGCGGCTGCGGTCCGCGCGCCGATGGGCCCGCACACCAGGTAGTACGTTACGCTCGCATAGACCACCCCGCCGATGAGGTCCACCACGTAGTGGTGCCCCAGGTACACCACCGCCGCGTAGACGGCCGCCGGGTAGATCGCCAGCGCCAGCCCGCGCCGGCCCCAAATCCGCAGCCCGAACAGCAGGAACAGCCATGGATAGGCCGCGTGCAGCGACGGCATCGCCGCCACCGGGTTAGGGCTCAACTTGTCATAAAGTAGCGACAGCGCCGGCAGGCCGTCGTGCACTAGGTGCACGCCCTCCAGCTCGCCCAGGCGGCCCGCCCACCACGGCGGTGCCGTCGGCAGCAGTATGAAGGTCACGAACGCCGCATACGACACCAGCACCAGCGAGATGACCAGCGGCCAGTAGTGCTGTCGGTGGTGCTGCCAGATCAGCGCGGCGAACAGCAGCGGCACCAGGAAGTGCATCACGTGCAGCAGCGCCGCTCCGTAGTCGTACCAGTGGGAGCTATCCGGATCGAACAGCCACCCCTGCAGATCCTGCGTTGGCAGGTGCCCGAAGAAGAGCGCCCGCTCCCAGTCGATGACGTAGTGCACGCGCACCTGGAGCCCCAGGTCGTCCGCGAAGCCCCGCATGGCGTCGTACGAGAGCAGAAGCAGGATGAACGGCGCGAAGTCCCGCACGAACGCCCAGCGCCGCCCCCGCCACACGAACCCCGCCGCCAGCAGCAGGAAGATGATCTCCGGCGTCAGACCGATCCCCCGCGCCAGGAACACCGTCGCGATGAACGCCACATACACGCCTTGAAGCACGTAGAAGGCGCGTAGCTGGCCCCGGTTCGGCTCGCTCGCTGTACTTGCTTGGCCCATAGCTGGAATGACCTGCCCTACCTAAGGCTAGTATCGGCGGTCCCGCGCCTCCCCTCCATTGACTCCCCGCCCGCGCTCGATCAAATTGACACCCCCTTTGGGCCGCCCGTACAATGAGGCTGCCTGCCCCCGGCAGGTTTGCTCGTACGTATCACTCGCCTCTGGCGACCGCTTTGCCGTGAACAGCGACCAGATCCGCAAGGCCTACACCGATTTCTTCCTCGCGCGGGAGCACAAGGCCATCCCCAGCTCCTCGCTGGTCCCTCACGGCGACCCCACCCTCCTCTTCACCACCGCCGGCATGGTCCAGTTCAAGCCCTACTTCATGGACCTCGCCGCGCCCCCCGCCCCGCGCATGACCTCCGTCCAGAAGTGCTTCCGCACCTCCGACGTCGACAGGGTCGGCAACTACGCCCACCTCACATTCTTCGAGATGCTCGGCAACTTCAGCGTCGGCGACTACTTCAAGGACGAGGCCATCGCCTGGGCCTGGGAGCTCGTCACGAAGGACATCGGCCTGCCGCCCGACCGCCTCTGGACCAGCGTCTTCCTCGACGACGACGAGGCCTTCGCCCTCTGGCGTAAGCAGGGCGTGCCCGCCGAGCGCATCATGCGCTACGGCGAGGACGAGAACTACTGGTTCTCCGGCGAAACCGGCCCCTGCGGCCCCTGCAGCGAGATCCACTACGACTTCGGCCCTCAGACCGGCTGCGGCCAGCCCGACTGCCAGCCCTCCCACACCTGCGGCCGCTTCGTCGAGCTCTGGAACCTCGTCTTCATGACCTACTACCAGCAGGAGGACGGCTCCCGCACTCCCCTCCCCAAGAAGAACATCGATACCGGCGCCGGCCTCGAGCGCTGGGCCGTCGTCCTCCAGGGGAAGGACAACGTCTACGACACCGACCTCTTCCGCCCCATCGTTGCCAGAGTAGAGGAGCTCTCCGCCCAGCCCTACGACCGCGCCGACGAGCCCACCCGCCGCGCCATGCGCGTCGTCGCCGAGCACGCCCGCGCCGCCGCCTTCCTCATCGCCGACGGCGTCATCCCCAGCAACGAGGGCCGCGGCTACGTCCTCAGGCGGCTCCTCCGCCGCGCCGTCTACTTCGCCACCCGTATCGGCGATGCCCGCGGCCCCGCCCGGCTCCAGCCCGTCGGCGAGTCCGTCATCGACCTCATGAGCGCCGTCTACCCCGAGCTCGCCCAGCGCAGGCAGTTCATCGAGCGCGTCGTCGAGGCCGAGGAGGAGAAGTTCCGCCAGACCCTCGAGGCTGGCCTTCGCCTCCTCCGCACCGACCTGCTCGGCTGGAGAGCCCCGCTCCTCTCCCAGCTCGAACAGGTCGAGCAGGCGGTGGAGACGCCCGTCCGGGCTCTCCAGCAGAGCGGCGCCATGATCAACGCTCTGCAGACCGCCGGCACGCAGATGGACGCCGCGGAAGAGGCCATCGCCCAGATAGGCGGCCCCATCCAGCAGGCCGCCCGGGACGCCGCCGAGGCCACCCTTGGTCCGTTCCGCGATGTCCAGGCCCACCTGGCCGAGACCGCCTCCCGGGGCTCGGCCGCCCTCCAGGCCGCCCTTCGAGACGCCCTGCGCACCTGTCTCCCCGCTGCCCGTCAGGTCTCCGGCAGAGAGGCCTTCATCCTCCACGACACCTACGGCTTCCCCAAGGAGCTCACCGCCGAGGTGGCCGC
>CAZFGZ010000291.1:0-2556 GCA_964518585.1 uncultured Dehalococcoidia bacterium
GTCCTGGTTGTACTGCCTGCCCGCAGCGTTGGGGAGGCCGCCGTCCTCGCAGCCGGCGTACTCGAGGACGGCCAGGAGGTCGTCAATGATGCTGACGGCGTGGTCCCTGTCGTCGGTGCCGGTGGGATCGCCGCTGATGTGGCCGCCGCTGAAGAGGGTGGGGACGGGGACGTCGTACCAGTCCCAGGGGTCAGCGGGGTCGGCTGGCGGGCTGAGGGTGGGCTCGGAGGCGTCCCAGCAGGCGTCGCAGTCGGCGTCGTCCGGGAAGACGCACACGCTGGTATTCACGAAGATGCAGTACACCGTCTCCCCCTCGTCGAGGTCTATCGTGGCCTTCCTGGCGCCCAGGTCAACCCTGGAGCCGCCGTCCAGGTCGATGCAGATCAGGCCGGTGAGGGCGAAGCCGCCCGGGGTCACCTGTGGGTCGTCCTCGACGACCGTGTAGCTGTCCGTGAAGGCGTTGCTGAATGTCCTCGTGCCTGCGTGGTTCAGGCTGAAGCTGTTGGGGGCGGCGATGTTGTCGGTGAAGCCGAAGCCGGCACCGCCAGGGGGCTCCGTGGCCTTCACGATGATGATCGTGCCGGCGGGGAACGCCGTTTGCCCGTAGCCGTTGTTCCCCCAGCAGGCGAGGGTGCCGTCCGTCATCACCCCGCAGGTGTGCTCACCGCCCGCGCTGACCTGGGTGAAGGTGCCGCCGGGGGGAGTCGCCTGCCCCCACGTGTCGTCCCCCCAGCAGGCGAGGGTGCCGTCCGTCCTCACGCCGCAGGTGTGCCAGGCGCCCGCGCTGACCTGGGTGAAGGTGCCGCCGGGGGGTGCCGCCTGCCCGGCGCCGTTGTCCCCCCAGCAGGTGAGGGTACCGTCCGTCATCACGCCGCAGGTGTGAAAGTAGCCCGCGCTGACCTGGCTGAAGGTGCCGCCGGGTGGTGTCGCTTGCGCGGCGCCGTTGGCCCCCCAGCAGGCGAGGGCGCTGTTCGTCATCACGCCGCAGGTGTGAGCACCGCCCGCGCTGACCTGGCTGAAGGTGCCCGCGAGGGGCGTCGCCTGCCCTTGGCTGTTGTCGCCCCAGCAGGCGGGGGTGCCGTTCGTCATCACCCCGCAGGTGTGATAGCCGCCCGCGCTGACCTGGGTGAAGGTGCCGGCGAGGGGTGTCGCCTGCCCCCAAGAGTTGTCCCCCCAGCAGGCGAGGGTGCCGTCCGTCCTCACCCCACAGGTGTGAAGGCTGCCCGCGCTGACCCGGGTGAAGGTGCCCGCGGGGGGCGTAGCCTGCCCCCACAAGTCGTCTCCCCAGCAGGAGAGGATGCCGTCCGTTCTCAGCCCGCAGCTGTGGTATCCGCCCGCGCTGACGGCATGGG
The DNA here is from genome assembly GCA_964518585.1 of uncultured Dehalococcoidia bacterium. Lineage (GTDB taxonomy): Bacteria > Chloroflexota > Dehalococcoidia > DSTF01 > CAZFGZ01 > CAZFGZ01. Next base: position 1,353 of record CAZFGZ010000291.1, read on the forward strand.
ATTGGGGAGCGGGGTCGTTCGAGAGGGAACGGGCCTCGCTGTGCGAGGCCGCCCGGGCGAAGGCGAAGGCCAGCACGGCCAGCAGCGTAGCTGCGGCAAGGTGTCGCCACCGAATAGCACGCGCGCGCGCCAGGCTTCTGCTCTTCATGGGCCGCTGTCCCTCCTGAGGCCGCCGGCCGCCCGTGAGCTGGGGCGGCTGCGCCGGGTGTTGCACATGGCGCGGGTTCCGACTGAGCCCCGTCCGTCCCCGCGCTGCCGCCGGGATCGAACGTGAGCCGGAGAGATCTTACACCTCCAAGCGTCGTTGCTGTCAACGTGCCTGGTCCTTTCGGACGCTTGCGGTGTCTCCGCGGGCACGCGGCACGATGGTGTGACGACGGCGCTCCCTGGCGACGCTTCAGGGGCGGCCATCGTGGCCGCCCCCTCGTGGCGGGAGTGCGAGCTGGCGAAGCCTTGCGGCGGCGCTGGGAGAGTGTGGAGGTGAGGGCGCGATTCGCCGGGCAGGGCTCTCACTCGCAGAGGTTTGGCGTTGGCGGGAGTGCGTGGGAGTCGAACCCACCCAGGACGGCGCAGACCGCCCCGCAACGGTTTTGAAGACCGCGAGACCCACCGGGACCCATCCACTCCCGCAGGAGGCCACCGAACCTCGTAGACCAAGGGTGAGAGGCTCAGGAGCCGGCAGTCTAGCCCTACCCGGTCGTGCCCCCTGATTCCTTGGTCCTTGTCCCTATTCTGAGACCGCTGAAGAAGCCTGGCGCCGACCCGGCCACGTCGCAGGCCGCCTGCGGCGGCGGCTCGCGGCCTCAATGCTAGAATCTGGGGGGACACCCCCCAGGTCCCCCGACAGGGGGCGGAGCCCCCTGTACCCCCAACTGGCCGAGCTTCTCAGCGGTCTCTATTCTACTCCTTGAACGTAGTGGTGATGTAGTGGTCGGCGTGGATCGCTGCGGTAGCGCCATCCCCCGCCGCGCTCACCACCTGCCGCGCCGAGTTGACACGGACATCTCCCGCCGCGAACAGGCCGGGGATGTCAGTCTCCATCCAGTCGTTGACGAAGATATGGCCTCCCTCGTCCGTCTTCAGCAGGCCCTTGAGGTAGTCGGTGTTGGGGTGCAGGCCGATGAAGACGAAGACGCCGCTTGCCTCCAGGGTGGACTCCTCGCCCGTCTTGACGTTCCTCAGGCGTAGACCCTGCACCTCATTC